>DASYZH010000294.1:0-26328 GCA_035946435.1 Puia sp.
TCCACATAGACACCCAAATTCTGCGTCAGCTGAAAGGAGTTGACGCCCGGCGCCAGCGACACCACCATATTCCGGTTCATCGACCAGTTTGCCAACATACTCCACGTGAATTTCTTGTTCTGGATGATCTTGGCGTTCAACGAGAGCTCGATACCCTTATTCGTGATTACGCCGGCGTTGACATATCGCTGATAGAAACCCGTCTCCTGTGCGGTCTGCGCCGTGATGATCTGATTGGTGGCTTTGGTGCTGTACACCGTTCCATTGAAGCTGATGCGGTCATGGAACATGGTGACGTCGACACCTGCCTCCTGCGAGGTGGTCTGCTCGGGTTTAAGGTTGGGGTTGTTGAGCTGGTTGTTGCCGATCGAAGGGTTATAGGCATAGTTGATATACGGATTGCCCAAAAAGATGCCGCCGTAGGAATATGGGGTCACGAGCGCCTGCACCGGTGCCGAGTTACCCACCTGCGCCCAGGACGCCCGCAGCTTGCCATAGCTGATCAAACTCTTGTTGTTGATGAAATCGCTGAAGATAAAGCTGCCGCTAACACTGGGATAGAAGAACGAGCAGTTGTTCACGGGCAAGGTAGACGACCAGTCGTTCCTGCCGGTGACGTCCAGAAAAAGAAAGTCTTTATAGCCCAGCGTCACGTTACCGAAAAAGCTCTGTGTATTCGTCTTCGATTCCGTCTCCGCCACCTGCGGGACCGCATTGCTGTTGGAGATCGACGGCATATTGTGTACGAGCAGCGCCGCTACCCGCTGTGTCCGCGCCAGGGAGCTGTTGGTGACCAGCTCCGCGCCTGCATTGGCAGTCACGCTGAAATTCTCACCCACCTGCTTGTTGAACATGGCGATGGCCTCGTAGTCATAGTTGAGCGAATGCTGCTCGAGATCGCTGTAGGATCCTTGCGGCGTCTGCAGCCCACCCAGCTCGCGGTATTGGTAAGCGCTGATGAATTCCATATCGGTGGAACCCTGCAACCGCAGGCTCAGCATGGAGTTGATCCGGCTGGTGGCATTGATACCCGCGATCAGCCGGTTGTGCGTGTCCTCATTCTTGTCTTCATTGATAGACCAAAGGGGGTTCTCGATACTCCCCACGCCCCCCAGCGCGATCGAGTTGCCGGTGGCCGGATTGACATACGGCGAGAGCTGGGCAATGTTAAAACTACGCGGCATATAGACATAAGCCGCCATGGGACTGGCCGGGTCCAGGTTACGAAGTGTGCGGTCCTTGGTATCCTGGTTGGTGAATAGCACCCAGCTGTCCATCGTCAACCAGTTGATCTTCCGCGTGGCGCTCAGGCTAAGGCTGTTGCGTTTGATGCGGTTTTGATTCTTGATGACGTCATTGCTGTAGACATTTGTATAGGAAAGCCGGAACGAGCCGTTGGCATCGCCCTTGCTTATGGAGAGGTTCGAGGTGTTGGTGAGGCTCGTCTTGTACAACGCCGATACATTGCCGGGCTGCGGGCTATAGCCGCCGGGGATCGGCACGCCCGCGAAATTATCATAGGGCTGTCCCAGCATCGGCATGCCCCAGGTGCTGTTACTCGTTCCCATCCGTATGGCGCCGGTGCCGGGAACGATATTGTTTCCATTCGTGACCAGGAACCCGTTGCCACCCTCGCCATATTCATTTTGGTAAGCAGGGAACTCGCTGATGGTATTCCACATCGTGTTCTGGTTGAGTGAGATGCCCAGCGTTTTGTCGCCGGCCTTCCCCTTTTTGGTGGTGACAAGGATGGCGCCATTGGCGGCACGCGAGCCATACAAGGCCGCGGCATTGGGGCCTTTGAGCACTTCGATGGAAGCGATGTCGTCAGGATTGAGATCGGCCGCGCCGTTGCCGTAGTCGAGGTTATCCCCCCGCGTATCCCCCATATCGTTCTGGATGGGTACTCCATCGACGACCCAAAGGGGTTGGTTATTACCCGTGATCGAGTTCTCGCCCCGGATGACGACACGCGTGGACGAACCGGGTTGCCCTGTGGTCGTCACCTGCAGCCCCGCCACTTTACCCGTCAATCCGTCCGTGATATTGACGTCCCGTGCCTCCGTCAACCGGTCCGGGTCGACGCTCTGCGAGGAATAGCCAATCGCCTTTTGTTTTTTGGTGAGACCAAGCGCGGAGACCACGATGACATCCTTCATGTCTTTGGCGGAGGTAGCCATCGTGATGCGGAGATCGGTTTGCCCGTTGACCGGGACATCCTGCGTAGCGTAACCCACCATCGAAATGACGAGCACTCCCTTTTGGATATCCTCGACCCCGATCAGGAACCGACCGTCGGATCTGCTGAGCGCAGACGTCGTTTTTCCTTTTAATACAATAGTAGCGCCTTCGAGCGGTTCGCTCTTTTCGTTTACGATGACACCCCGGATAGGGATCTTTTGACCGTAAGAGAAGGCAACGAAGAAAATGCATGGTAAGATGACAAGCAATCTTTTCACAGCCGTTAGTTTTTAATGAGCCATGAAACTACCTGTTACGTAATAAAAATTGATTAATGAAACATTAATAGGGGGATGGGTTCCTAAAAATTTACTAAGTTGTGGGCTGAAACCTGTTTTTTTCGTAACCGACTGCTATGCTCACAAGGAAATCAAGAATATACGCATTTCGTTTTTTGTGTATATTCTTCACATTCCACATTAATTTGTCGTCTTTCGGCCAGGCTGTCTCCACTTTTTCGTCCTCCACCGCCCGGGCGGTTCCCTTCGGTTTGGGTTTTTACAACAACGAGACAGTTCAGGACCGGCGGACCAGCCTGGACCTCACCCCCGAGCGGGCATTGGCATTTCCGGACAACACGGAACTGAGTTTTGACTTTGCTTTTCTTCCCGGGCATTCCAACTACTTTGGTTACATCCTCCGGCTTGTCCGTAACAACACCCAGAATATCGACCTGCTTTTCGACAAGGTGCGGCTCCCCCAGGGCTATTTTAGAATGGTGGTAGGCGACAAGGCGCCTTTTGGTAACTTTAAGCTGGACAGCAATAGCTTGTTCAATTCCTGGAACAGTGTGCGGCTGGATTTCGATTATGCGCACGATAGGCTCGTCGTCCACGTCAATGCAGCGGTTTTTGTACAGACCGGTATGCATCTTTCGGCTGCCGACAGTTTTCGCATCTCGTTTGGTGCCTGCCCCGTTCAGCAATTCAAGACCACCGATGTGCCGCCGGTGAAGATCAGGGACATCCGGATCGCCGAGGGCGGCAAGGAACGCTATCATTGGCCGCTGGATGCGGAAAAAGGAACGGTGGCCGCCGAGACCGTGCGAGGCGACGATGCGACGGTGATGAATCCCCTTTGGATCAGGAGTACGCACTACGAATGGAAACCCCTCGATAGCCTGCTCATCGACGGCCCTGCCAGCTGCGCCTTCGACGCCCGCAATGGTATCCTTTATTTGGTTGGCAGGGATTCCCTTTCGGCCTATACGCTGAGCTCGGGCGACCGGCGGTCGCTGCCCTATAATTCCGGGAAGCAACAGCTGCTGGCAGGCAACCAGAGTGTCTATGATCCCTTCGACCAGCGGCTCTACAACCTTTATCCCGACCAGCAGCTGGCCGCGGCTTTCGATTTCACGTCGCTGCGGTGGGACGCCCGATACCGCCCGGGAGACATCAATTACTGGCATTTCAATAAATTCTGTTCCGCGGTAGACAGCTCGATCTATTTCCTCAACGGATATGGGCACATGCTTTATAAGAACTCCGTGTTTCGTTATCATATTCCCACGGCGAGCTGGGAGAAGATCACTCCTGCCGGCGACACCCTCGTTCCCCGTTACCTGGCCGCGGCCGGTGCTACGGAGCGGGGCGATTCGGTATATATTATAGGTGGCTATGGCAGCTCCAGCGGACAACAGATCCTCAATCCCCGGAACCTCTACGATATGCTGCGGTTTGATGTCAGGAGCCGTAGGGTCAAAAAACTATTCGAATTGTCGCCCGGGCCGGCGGGCGAAGACTTTACCTTTGCCAATTCGCTGGTGCTCGACCAGCGGCATGGCGCCTGGTATGGGTTGATCTTTAATAACGAGAAATACAATAGCGATCTCCAGCTGGTCAAGGGTTCTTTGTCCGGCCCCGGCTATGAGGCCGTCGGCAGCAAGATCCCCTACCCTTTTCATGACATCGAGTCCTTCGCCGATCTCTATTATAGTCCGGCGGCTGGTAAGTTTGTGGCCGTCGTCTTTTTCACGGACAGCACCGCCTCGCGCCCCGAACATACCTGGGTGCACCTCTATTCCCTCGACGGGCCGCCCGAACCCTATGTCGCCGAGCCACCGACCCCGGCGCCCCCTACAGGCCATTTAGGTATATATATAGGTATCGCGCTGCTCACTCTCATCACCTTTATCGCGGCCGGCGCCGTCTTCCTGCACCGGCGTCGCTCGATCGCCGTGTCCGCCCCGCCCACTGGCTCGAATGGCCCCGCCCCGCCCGCGATCCACGGAGACCCAAACATCGCCACCACGCCGGCCGGTTACCCTTCGTCCACCGCCACCCCTGTCGCCGCTGCGGACGCCTTCGCCTCGCCGGTCGCTGCTGCTTTCCCCGCGCCCGCTGCGCCGGATGTCCACCCCCGGTCCTCGATATACCTCTTCGGCGATCTGCAGGTCTTCGACACCGAAGGGGTCGATCTCACCAAACAGTTCTCCCCGCTATTGAAGCAGCTCTTCCTGCTGATCTTTTTGAATTCGCTCAAAAACAAACGCGGCATCAGCTCCGAAAAGCTCAACGAGATCCTTTGGTTCGATAAAGATGAGAAAAGTGCGCGGAACAACCGCTCGGTGAACATCGCCAAGCTAAAAGGCCTGCTCGACAAAACGGGCGGGTGCAACCTGGGCAAGGAAACGGGCTATTGGAAGATCGATGTCGATCCCTCGACGGTGCACATCGATTATGTGGATTATCTCTCGATCACCGACAACCGCGAGCGGATCAACAAAAAGGCTGTCGAGGCGCTGGCGGCGATCACGCAGCGGGGCAGTCTCCTCCACGACGTGGAGTATCCCTGGCTCGATCCGTTCAAATCGGACGTGTCGAATCATGTCATCGACACCTACCTCCACTTTGCGCGGCAGGACGCCTCCGACCCCGAGTTCATGATCAAGCTCGCGGACTATATCTTCTATTTCGATTCGGTGAACGAAGACGCGATGGCGATCAAATGCCGCGCCCTCGTCCAGCTCGGCAAACATTCCCTGGCCCGCAACACGTACGTCACTTTCGTGAAAGATTACAAGCAGATCTACGGCGAAGACTTCCAGCAGGATTTCCAGAGTGTGCTGCAGTAGTAAAGATTTTTTTGCCCGCAATTCTCCAAATTCCTTATCTTTGCAGTCCCAATTTCGTCTCTGTAGCTCAGTTGGTAGAGCAGCTGACTCTTAATCAGCGGGTCCACGGTTCGAGCCCGTGCGGGGACACAGACAATCAAGCGCTTAGAAGCATACCGCGACTAAGCGCTTTTTCATTTGATACATGATTTGATACATGTTTTTTAAGGCTCGTTTTTGTTAATAACTTCTCGATTTTTCCCACCGGTTTTCGCCTCTGCGGGCAATTTCTTAACTTACTAGTAGGTAAGCCCAACCTCATATGAAGCCAAAGCGCACAATCGTACAAGATATACATTTAGAAGATGGCCAGGACGACTTCGATCCGCCGCCATTTAATACTAAACCTTCCTTTAAGAATCTTGAGGATTGGCTAGTTAATGTTTGTCACTCCCAAAGACCTTCAAAACCGATTTCTACTTATGCTTTCGGTGTTTTCGAATCACAACATGAACGGGTGATGCTTTTAGTTGGAATGAACAAATACGATAATTACGAAAAGATAGAATTTCAACCTCCAAACAAATACTTTCTTCTGCCCCAATCCGACTACGAAGCCTTAAATCGTGACCAGCTCGCCGATAAATTGACTAAGCAGCTAAGGGACTTTATTGCGACAAAAGAGTTTCAGGATTCGTATATGGCGGAGGCAACTTCTATCTTCTTGAGCGGAAAACTTGTTTGGACCAAATAATATTGCCTATTCTGTAACATTTTAGCTTCCTTGTGGCCAACAAACAGAAAATAAGCTTCTCTGCAAAATTCCTTTCCATCCGCCATTACCTGAACGAAGTCCCGGTGGAAGGGCAGGTAACCGATCCCATCCAGCGCAAATTGGGCAATTACGACAAATACATTTCCCAGGTGATTCGTGCCGGCAATTGCATAACCGTTGCAATGAAGTTTTGTTGGCGAGATGCGCCAATAACTTGATTAGGCGTTAAATTAAACATATGGCAAAAAATAAATTGGAGCCCGAAAATGCTCCCCTGGCATTCAAAATCGCCTGCGAGGTGTATGCAAAGCGTATGAAAGGGACGGAAGGAAGGCGCTGGCTGGCCGCCCATGCAGGCTTTAACGAGAGCACCGCGGCCGACCTGATCGCCGATTTCAAATATCTAATGACGGGTCGATCATTCGCTCGGACCTTGGGAAACTACTACGCGACTTATTTTCTCCAACACATCTACGAGGTGTTTGGCCGCGAAAGCCTCGCAACCGCACTCCGATCATTTGCGGCACATATTGAGTACTATGAACGACAGTCTGGAACCAATCGTCACGGTCTACGGGCAATCTATGACAGGTTTATGGCTCTGCTCACCTCTGATAAAGAGGACCTTATTGAACAGGGCGTTTTTGAATACGAAATTGCGGCGAAGGGGGTATCCAAGGATGAATTGGTGGCTAAAATACGATCACTCGAAGACAAGACCGAGGAATTTGTAGCTGTTTCTGGATTGCGGTTAAAGCGCAAAAACTGGATTATTGTCTTGATAAAGGAGCTAAGGGACCACAAGTGTCAGCTCTGCGGCGCACAAATCCGTACTAAAACGGGCCGGTATTATGTCGAAGCTGCGCACATCGATCCAAAGGCAAAGGGCGGGGCAGAAACGCTGGACAACATCCTGTTACTCTGTCCCAACCATCACAAAGAGTTTGACCTCGGTGAAGTGGAGATGGGCGTTCGGGAGGATGGAAAGTTAAAGATCTCTATAAACGGCGTCGGGTATGAAGTATCGTTCGAGAACACCGGCTCTAGCGCCCCGTCAGAATTGGTTGAACTGGCATAAGTTTAAAAAATCAACTAGCCAGCAATAAAGGTTGAAACCCGCCAATAAAGCAAAAATTGAAAATACTATCCAATTCATCATTTCCATAGGGAAAAAGCTATGCGGCAACCGACCCCTTATCACGCCAATAAAACCTAAAATCCGAACTGGTAACACAAAAATAAGCAAATCAATTACTTAATTCCGTGTAAATTGGCGAGCCCATTCGCAAGGGCAAGCATAAGCACATGAACACCCTCACCTGGCTGCTCGCCTGCCTTCCGATATTGTCATTTGGCTTCCTGCCCGTCGTCGCCACGCGCATAGGCGGACGCCCCGTCGACCAAACCATGGGCACCGCGCTCGGCAGCATCGTCTTCGCGGTGATCGTCACGCTCATCCGCAAGCCGGCGTTAGACCAGCACATCTTCGAGATCAGTATGTGCTCCGGTCTGTTCTGGGCAGTTGGGTCGTTTGGGCAGTACATGGGCATCACTTACCTTGGCGTCTCCCGCTCCATCCCCATCTCCTGCGGCACGCAGATCATCTTCGCTTCGCTCATGGGCATCCTGCTCGGCGACTGGGCCACGCCGGCCGCAAAAATCTATGGCTTCGCCGCTCTAATCCTGATCATCATTGGGATATTCTTCACATCGTATCAATCAACCCACGAAGGCAAACGATCACAATGGGGCAAAGGTATCGGCATCAACGTCGTCTCCTCCCTCGGCTTCACCGGCTATGTCGCCGTCCTCAAATATTTTCACATCAACGGCTGGGACAGCCTCCTGCCACAGTCGGTTGGCCAGATCGTGGGTACCATCGCCATCTCGTTAATCCTCTTCCGCACCCTTCCCTTCAACAAAGCAGCCGGCAAGAACGGAATAGGCGGCCTCATCTGGGCAATCGGCAATATCGCCCTGCTGCTGTCGCAGGCGGCAATAGGCCTGGCTGTCGCTTACCCCATCGGCCAGGCGGCGATCATCGTCAGCGTGCTCGGCGGCGTCTACATCAATGGGGAGCAAAAAAACAAGAAAGAATGGACCTACACCCTCATCGGGATCGGCATCATCGTCGCCGGCCTCATCCTCATTTATCTCTCCGGCACAAATTAGGTGGTATTTAGTGCTATCTACCTGCATTACAAATTGTTGCTACATTAAAAAAAACTTCATAATTTGTAAGCGGAAAAGGAGGTATTATGTATTCCGAAGCAAGAAAAATGCACTTGATCGAAGAGGTGATTAAAGTGAAAAATGAAGCCATTCTCATTGAGTTGGAAAGCGTGCTCAAAAAAGCTGCCAGTGAAAAGGATCAGCCGCGTCTATCCGCCCATGACTTCGTAGGACTATGGAGCAAAGAAGACGCGGAGTCAATTGAAAAAGCTATTGAGGATGGCTGCGAGCAAATCCACCCCGATGATTGGAAATAAATTTTTGCTGGACACCAATATCGTATCTGCATTATTGAAGGGAGAAACAATTATTGCTGATAAAATAGACAAAGCCGAAGCCACATATATCCCCATTATCGTAGTAGGTGAGCTTTATTATGGCGCCTCATTCTCTTCTCAAATTGAAAAAAAGACCGCTGATCTAAAATTGATAACAAGCCGTTATCAAACCTTGTCATTAGATGAGGAAACAACGATTGTATACGGCAATATAAAAACGGCGCTCCGTAAAAAAGGGAAACCGATCCCTGAAAATGATATCTGGATTGCTGCCATTGCTCTACAAAATGACCTTCCTCTAGTAACCCGGGACAATCATTTCAAGGAAACCGAATCACTCACACTTGTCGCCTGGTAATACATAAGATCTTCATTCTCGGCCCTAAAAAAATAAAAAGCATCCGGCCGCACAAGCCGGATGCTCTATAGTAAAGCGAAAGCTTAAATAAATTTCAACACCTCCGCGCCCATCGCCTCGGTCCCGAGGATGGAAGCCGCAGGCGTGGAAGCATCGGCGATATCGCGCGTGCGGAACCCGGCCTTCAAAACCGCATCCACGGCATTGATCACCGTCTCAGCCTCGGTCTTGAGCCCAAAAGAGATATCCAGCAACAGCGCCGCGGAAAGAATCGACGCCAGCGGATTGGCAACGCCTTTCCCCGTGATATCATGCGCCGATCCATGAATGGGCTCATATACCCCCGTCCCTTCGCCCACGGAAGCCGAAGCCAGCATGCCCATGGAACCCGCGATCTGCGACGCCTCATCGGTGAGGATATCGCCAAAGAGATTGGCCGTCACGACCACGTCGAACCGCCGCGGATCTTTGATCAGGAGCATCGCAAGCGCGTCGACAAACTGATGTTCGACCTCGACATCGGGATAGTCTTTGGCAACCTTTTGGACAACTTCGCGCCAAAGCCGCGACGTCTCGAGGACGTTGGCCTTGTCGACCGAACAAAGCTTCTTGCGGCGCGTCCGGGCAGCCTCGAAGGCCTTGCGGGCGATGCGCTCTACTTCGAAACGAGAATATTCGGCAACATCAAAAGCGGTGTCGCCGTTGTTCTTACGGCCCTTCTCGCCAAAATAGATGTCGCCGGTGAGTTCCCTGAAAAACAAAATATCGGCCCCGCGAAGGATCTCCGGCTTGATGCTCGAAGCACCCAGCAATTCATCGAATAATTTAATAGGCCGCAAATTCGCATACAGCCCCAGCTCTTTCCGCATCTTGAGCAACCCCTGCTCGGGACGCACCCTGGCGGAAGGATCGTTGTCATATTTGGGATGCCCCACCGCGCCAAACAGCACCGCGTCGGAGGCACGCATCTTCTCCAGCGATTCGTCGGGCAAAGGAACACCCGTCGCCTCGATGGCCACATGGCCGATCAACGCGGTATCATAGGTAAACGTATGACCGAATTTTGCCGCTATCCTGTCCAATACTTTCTTACCGACTGCAGTCACCTCCTGCCCTATCCCATCTCCGGGAACGATTAAAATGTGTTTTTTTGCCATGTTATATTAAATTCAGCATTTTCTGCGTCGCCTTGATCGCGGAGACCGTCTGATCGCTATCGAGCCCGCGGGTCTTGAATTCCTTCGTGACGGTCGCCCACGTGATCACCGTTTCACAAAGCGCATCCGTCTTTCCCCCCGGAGGAATGCGCACCGAGTAATCGGTGAGCACCGGCAGCTCGACCTTCTGTCGCTTGTACACTTTTTTCAACGCATTCATAAAGGCATCATACTGTCCATCGCCCTGCGCATGTTCCTCGAAGACCTCGCCATCGATCGAAACCTTCACGGTGACGCTCGGGTGCAGACTCTTGGAATGCGTCAGCACATAGTTCTCGATCCGCACCCGCTCATGGATCGTCTTGCTGTCCAGGATGTCGGAGATGATATAAGGCAGATCTGCCTGTGTGACCACTTCCTTGCGGTCGCCGAGCTCGATGATCCGGTTCGTCACCAGCTTCAGGTCCGCTTCCGAGAGCCGGATACCCAGCTGCGCCAGGTTGTTCTCGATATTGGCCTTGCCGCTGGTCTTGCCAAGGGCATATTTCCGCTGACGCCCGAAACGCTCGGGCATTAGATCGCTAAAATACAGTTTGTTCTTTTTGTCGCCGTCGGCATGGATACCCGCCGTCTGGGTGAAGACATTCTCTCCTACCACCGGTTTATTGGTAGGAATACGCACCCCCGAAAACGTCTCCACCAGCTTGCTCACACGGTAAAGCGAAGCTTCCTTGACCCGCGTCTTCACCGATGGCAGGAAGTCATTCAGCACGGCTATCGCACTCGCCAGCGGTGCATTGCCCGCCCGCTCGCCCATCCCGTTGACGGTAAGATGGATACCATGCGCACCCGCCCTGACCCCTTCCAGCACATTGGCCGTACCCAGATCGTAGTCGTTATGCGCATGAAAGTCGAAATGCAGCGAGGGATACCGCGTGACGATCTCCCCGATAAACGCCGCCACCTCCGAAGGGACCAGGATACCCAGCGTATCCGGCAGCATGATCCGCCGCACAGGCTGGGAAGCCAAAAAATCCAAATAAGCAAAGACATAGTCCCGGCTATGCCGCATGCCATTGCTCCAGTCTTCGAGATAGACATTGGACTCCAGACCTTTCTTCCGCCCCAAAGCGATCGCTGCCGCGACTTCGGCAAAATGCTGTTCCGGCTTTTTCTTGAGCTGATGCGTGAGGTGGTTCAGCGAGCCCTTGGTCAGCAGGTTCATCACTTTCGCACCGGCCTGTTTCATCCAGCCCACCGACACATCGCCGTCGACAAAGGTCAGCACTTCGATGCGGTCGAGCAACCCGGCCGCCGCAGCCCATTTGGTGATGGCCTTCACTGCCTCCAGTTCACCTTCGGATACCCGCGCAGAAGCGATCTCGATCCGGTCGACATTCAACTCGGTGAGCAGCAGCTGGGCAATAGTCAGCTTTTCCGGGGGTGAAAAAGAGACGCCGCTCGTTTGCTCACCGTCCCGGAGGGTCGTATCCATGATCTCGATAGCGCGCGGAGAAGGGGACATGTCATTCGTATTTTGGCCGGACCGCAGGCCTTTCGACCGACGATCCTCCGGCTCGTTTAGTATATGCTCTTGGCAGCAAATTCCTTGATCTCGGTCTTCATGGCCTGCAAATAGTCGATGTCATCAAAGCCATTCATGAGGTTATGCTTCTTATAGCTGTTGATCTCGAAGGATTCGCGATCACCCGTAGCCAGGATCGTTATGGTTTGCTCCGGTAAATTCACTTCCAGCAAAGTGGAAGGATCAGCTTCGATGGCCCGGAAGATCTTGTCCAGGAACAGCTCACTGACCTGAACAGGAAGGATGCCGATGTTCAATGAATTGTTCTTGAAGATATCGGCGAAAAAGCTCGATACCACGCAGCGAAAACCGTAATCATAAATGGCCCATGCCGCATGTTCCCGGCTGCTGCCGCTGCCGAAATTCCTACCCCCAACCAGGATCTTCCCGGAATAAATGGGGTTGTTGAGTACAAAATCCCGTTTGGGTGTATTGTCGCCATTGTAACGCCAGTCGCGGAAAAGATTATCGCCAAAGCCTTTGCGTTCGGTAGCTTTTAAGAACCGGGCCGGAATGATCTGGTCGGTGTCCACATTCTCGATAGGCATGGGCACCGCGCTGCTTGTTAAGACGGAAAATTTATCGTAAGCCATAATAAAAGTTAAAGATTTATTCAGCCAGTAATGTCCGGGGATCGGTGACGACACCCGTAACTGCCGCGGCTGCAGCTACCAGCGGGCTCGCCAGGAGCGTCCGCGCACCGGGACCCTGACGGCCTTCGAAATTGCGGTTGCTCGTGCTCACGGCATATTTGCCGGCGGGTATCTTGTCGTCATTCATGGCCAGGCAGGCGGAACAACCCGGCTGACGCAGCTGGAAACCCGCGGCGGTCAAAATATCCAATATCCCTTCGTCCCTGATCTGCTGTTCGACGATATGGCTGCCCGGAACGATCCAGGCGGTGACGCCTTCCGCTACATGACGGTTCTTGACTATCGACGCAAAAGCGCGGAAGTCTTCGATGCGGCCATTGGTACAGCTGCCGATAAAGACATAATCGACTTTTTTGCCCAGCATCGCGTCGTTCTCGTGAAAGCCCATATAGTCCAGCGATTTTTCATACGTACTCTTGCTGCCGCCTGCGCCTGCCGCCAGCGGAATATGCTGGGTGATGCCGATGCCCATGCCGGGGTTGGTGCCATAGGTGATCATGGGTTCGATGTCGGCGGCGGAGAAATGATATTCTTTGTCGAATACCGCCCCATCTTCCGTCGGCAAGGTCTTCCAGTAAGCGAGCTTCTTTTCCCATTCGGCCCCCTTAGGCGCCTTTTCCCGGCCCTTGATATAGCTAAAGGTCGTCTCGTCGGGAGCGATCATGCCTCCGCGCGCGCCCATCTCGATGCTCATGTTACACACCGTCATCCGGCCTTCCATGCTCATACCCCCGAAAACTTCGCCGGCAAATTCTACGAAATAGCCGGTGGCGCCGGCAGCTGTAAGCCTGGAAATAATATAAAGCACCACGTCCTTGGGCGTAATGCCCCTGCCCAGCTGCCCATCGACCTTGATACGCATCTTCTTAGGCTTGGGTTGCATGATACACTGCGAAGAAAGCACCATCTCCACTTCCGATGTGCCGATGCCAAACGCGATGGCACCAAAGGCCCCATGGGTAGAAGTATGACTGTCGCCGCAGACAATGGTCATCCCCGGCAGCGTGATCCCATTTTCGGGGCCTACCACGTGCACGATGCCATTCTTGGGATTACCTAAGCCCCAATGCGAGATGCCGTATTTGGCAGCATTGAGTTCCAACGCTTTCAGCTGGTTGGCGCTCAGGGGGTCCTGTACCGGCAGGTGTTGGTTGATCGTGGGGGTATTGTGATCGGCCGTGGCAAACGTCTTCCCGGGGAACAGCACGCCCAGGTGGCGGCCTTCAAGCCCCAGAAACGCCACGGGACTCGTCACTTCGTGGATAAAATGACGGTCGATAAAAAGCACATCGGGACCATCCGCGATCGTCCTGACCACGTGCGAATCCCATACCTTGTCGAATAATGTAGCGGGCACCTTGCTCATTTTCCAGAATTTAAAAGAAGATGCAAAATTCTTAAATAATATCCATATTGTATGGTTTTCAGGTAGATTTTTTCAAAACACCCGTCCACCGGGCCTAAGTATTATCTTTACCTAAAGGGACTCGCATGCCTGACTCACTGCTTTCCACCGGAAAAGAAAAATTCTTTCATACCCTGATCGAGCATCATCAGGGCATTATCGCCCTGCTGGACGAGAACCTTCGGATCGTATTCCGGAGCAGATTCAGCGAAAAATGCACCGGCTGGTCTAACGAAGAGATGTCCTTTGTTCCTAATCCGTACACCGATCCCGAAATAGCGGACCAGGTAAAGGCGGTATACCAGGAAGCCGTCGCCAACCCCGACAAGACAATCCCCATCACGACGCGGATGAAGCACAAGAATGGGCAGTATATCTGGCTGGAAGGGACCGTGACGAATAGATTAAATGACCCTGATATCCGCGGCATCGTCCTCAGCATGCAGGACGTTACTTCCCAAAGAACGGCGGAGGAAAAGCTTCGTCAACTCAACCGCCTTTATCTTTTTATGAGCCAGATGAACCAGGCGATCGTAAAGGCGGCGGATGCGACAACACTATTTCGCGAAGCCTGCCGCATCGCCGTCGAGGTGGGGCAGTTCCGGATGGCCTGGGTCGGGCTCCTGGACGCGGCGACAAAGAAGGTGGTTGCCGTGACGCACGCAGGCGAAGAAGCTGGTTATCTGTCCAGGTTCGTCCCCATTTCCCTCGACAGGCCTATAGAAAACATGGGACCCGGGGCCCGCGCGCTTAAAGCGGGGCGGCTGATGATCTGTAACGATATCGGCTCGGCGCCCGAAATGGCGCCCTGGCGCGAATCCGCACTGGACAGGGGCTATCTTTCCTCCATCGGCCTGCCCTTGAAACAATCCGGCAAAGTGGTTGGACTGTTCTCGCTTTACTCCAACAAAAAGAACTTTTTCGACGCCGAAGAAACGGCGCTGCTCGATGATCTGGCCAACGATATCTCTTTAGCGCTCGAACTATTCGAGCAGGAGACACTCCGCAAGAAAGCGGAGCAGGAGCTCCTGCTAAGCAAGCTGAGCTACCAGACGCTTACCGAGAGCTCACCGGTGGGCATCTTCCACACGAATGCCGACGGCCTCACCACCTATGTGAATCCGCGCTGGTGCCAGATCTCGGGGATGCCGGCCGATGAAGCGCTAGGCAATGGCTGGCTGGAAGCCGTCCATCCCGATGACGGCAAAGCGCTGGCGAAAGAATGGGGGCAGGCCGCGGGCGAACAGCGGCCCTCCACCTATAGCTATCGCTTTGTCCGCCCCAATGGATCGATCACCTGGGTTCTCGGCCAGGCCGTTCCGGAAAAAGGGATCGACGACCAGATCCTCGGCTACGTCGGGACCATCACCGATATCACCGATCTCAAACTTGCGCAGGAAGAATCCGATAAAGCAAAACAGGAGGTCACCAACCAGGAACGCCGGTTCAGGGCGCTTATCGAGAACAGCAGCGACGGCCTCACGATCCTTAACGAGGACGGAACGGTTCGGGAGATCAGCCCCACCGGCGAAAAGATCATGGGCTATCCACGCGAGACCCTCTTGGGCCAGAAAAGAGGCGATATGGTCTATCCCGAAGACCGGGCCCTCCTGGCGAGCATTTTTCGTAAGGTGCTCGCGGAGCCACGACAAGCCGTCAACGTCGAATACCGCATCGTCCTTCCCGACGGCACCTGCCGCTGGCTGGCCTGTACCTTCAAGAATCTTTTGCACGAGCCCTATCTTCAAGGTATCGTCGTCAACTATCGCGACATCACGGATAAAAAGAATAACGAGATCCGTCTGCAAAAAAGCGAAGAGCTCTATCGTCGGGCAGAAGCCATGGGGAGGATCGGACACTGGGAATGGGACAGACATGAAGATTTTCTCTCCCTCTCGGACGAGCTCTATCGCATCCTCGAAATTGACAAGGCAAATTTCGGGAACCGGTGTCATGAATTCCACGCCATGCTCCACCCCGCTGATAAGGCGGATTACCTGATCGCCCAGGAGGCCGCAGTGACCAAAAGAGAAAAGCTGGATACCACACCCCGGATCATCACCCCGGGTGGAAATACAAAATATGTCCATATCCTCGCGGAGCTTGTACCGGATGAAGCCGGAGCGCCCCGCTATCTTTCCGGCACCCTGCAGGATATCACCGCCCCGGTGATCGCTCAAAACCAGATCATCAACGAACGCAATCTTTCCGATTCCATTATCAACAGTCTCCCCGGCGTTTTCTACCTGTTCAACAGCGAAGGCCGGCACCTGCGCTGGAACAAGAATTTCGAAGAAGTGACGCAATATACTGCGGAAGAGATCCCCCTGATACGCAGCTCCGATCTGGTCGATGACGACGAAAAGGAGCTCCTGGCGGAAAAGATAGCCAACGTCTTTCGTACCGGTGAAGACTCCGTTCTGGCCCATTTTCTGCGGAAAGACCGCGTAAAGATCCCGTATTATTTCACCGGCCGGTCCATCCTCTATGAAGGCCAACCTTGTGTGCTGGGCGTGGGGCTCGATTTTTCCGACCGGCTTGCTGCGCAGGAAAAGGTCAAAAAAGCTACCCAGCAGCTCCGGGAGCTGGCCGCGCACTTGCAGAACATCCGCGAAGAAGAACGCATCGAGATCGCCCGCGATATCCACGACGACCTGGGCCAGCAGCTCACCGCCGTACAGATCGCGCTGTTCCGCCTGGCAAAGCAATGGAAACACGAGGTTGAACTGGAAAAACAGCTACAGGGCATCACGGACATGACAGCCCAGGTGATCAAGTCGATCCGTCGCATCTCCACCCAGCTCCGACCGGCCGTCCTCGACGACATCGGCCTCGTCGAAGCCATGAAGTGGCAGTCGGAGGAATTCGAAAGACGTTTTTCGATCCCCGTCACCGCCTTTTTTTCGGATATTCCCGATAACTTACAGCAGGACATCGCCGTTGCCCTGTTCCGCATCTACCAGGAAACGCTGACCAATATCGCCCGGCACGCCGAAGCCTCCCATGTACAGGTGAGGCTCACGAGCGAACTCCGGCAGATCTCGCTGGAAGTGCAGGACGACGGCAAGGGCTTCGATGAAGAGATCATAAGCTCGAAACGTACCCTTGGACTGCTGGGTATGCAGGAGCGGGCGCTGATGATAGGTGGGGAATTTATCTTCAGCTCCACCCCGGGAAAGGGGACGACCATAAAAATTTTGATTCCACTCGAAAAAAATTAACCAAAACCTATGCGTTTTTTGATTGCCGATGACCACGCTATCGTTCGAAAAGGGCTGGCAGGCGTGCTGCGCGAAGAGTTTCCCTCGGCCGAAGTGGTGGAGGTCGGCGATGCCGAATCGCTTTTTAAAACTGCGCTGAAAGGTGAGTTCGAGCTGATCATCAGCGACCTCTCCATGCCGGGAAAAAGTGGCCTCGAGATCCTCTACGAGATCAAACAGCACCATCCCGACATCCCGGTGCTCATTCTGAGCATCCACCCGGAAGAACTATACGGCACTCGCGTCCTTCGTGCCGGGGCATCCGGCTATCTCAACAAAGACGCCCCACCCACCGTGCTGGTGAAAGCCATCCGCTGGATCCTGCAGGGACGGAAATACATTACACCCACCATCGCCGAAAAACTGGCCGACGATGTCTCCTTCAATAAAGAAAAGACATCCCACGAGCTGCTGTCGAACCGCGAGCTCGATGTCATGAAATTGCTGGCCGCCGGCGAATCCCTGATCCGCATCGGCGAAAAGCTGTCCATCAGCCCCAGCACGGTAAGCAGTTTCCGTAGCAGGATACTGAAAAAAATGCAGCTGGCCTCCAATGCCGAGCTGACCCGTTACTGCATCGAACACGGCCTCATATAAACGCCACGCCAGTTGTAGCGGAACCTTTACAACGAATAGGGCCACAACCCTACATTCTATTCTCTTGAAGATCACTAGTTTTACGCTATCCGTAACTAAGTAATTTTTTAGAGGACATGCTACACTTTCTCATTGCCGACGACCATTTTGTGATGCGCCAGGCCATTATTCAGATCGTAAAAGACGATTGGCCGGATGCCTTCTGCGCCGAAGCCGCCAACGGCTCCGAACTCGTCAGCAAAGCTACGGATGCTCCCTGGGACATCATTATCTCCGATATCTCCATGCCTTCATTATCAGGACTGGAGGCGCTGGCGATGCTAAAAAAGATCATTCCCGACACCCCTGTGTTGCTGACCAGCATACATGTCGAGACCAGCTATGCCCTCAAAGCCTTTCGGTCCGGCGCCGCGGGTTTCATTCCCAAGCCGCTGATCCAGGTGGAGCTGGTCAAAGCGGTCCTCACCGTCCTCGGCGGAAAAAGATACCTGACCAGCGAACAAGCCATTCAACTAGGGTCTTTGTAGCCGATACTTTACAAGCGATGGCGATAACACCCTGTCAAATTGGCCGCCTCAGCTATTTCTCCTCCGGGCTTTCCATCCTTTCTTTGCATCCGATTACATGAATATGAAGAGGCGATCCAAAGACTTATTGTTTCGGCTTTTGTTTAAGCGTCGGCAAAGCGAAGAAAAATACCGCGTCTTGTTCGAAGAGGCTTCCGACGCTATCCTGATCAGCGATGGTATTGGCCAGATCACTGAATCGAACAGATCGGCCTCTCACCTCTTTGGTTATACGCATCATGAATTGGCGCAGCTGAAACTCGCCGATCTGTACGCCCACAAACACAGTGTAGATGCATCGCTCCCCTGTCTCACCGATAAGATCGCCCGTACGGAGATCAGGATCATCCACAAGGACCTCCATCGGGTTCCAGTCGAGGTCACTACCCGGTTGCTGCCGGACGGACGTTTTATGGCCATCCTCCGGGATATCAGCGAACGAAAGAAAGAGGAGGACCGTATCGCCAAAGCCATCATGGAAGCGGAAGAAAAGGAAAGAATGCATATCGGCCTGGAGCTTCACGACAACATCAACCAGATCCTGGCCAGCGCGCGCCTGACCCTGCACGCAGCAAAAGATTACTACCCTGATATCGCAAAGACACATGAGCTGATCACCGTTAGCCGGCATCGGATCGAAGAGGCACTGCATGAGATCAGAAAATTGTCCCACCAGCTGGCGCCCGCCGTACCCGATGGTGCCAGGCTGAAGGATGTTTTCCTGGAATTGCTGGGCAGCATCGACGTACGAAAGCAATACAAGATCGACTTCCAGTTCGACGACAGGCTGGGCGATGTCGCTAACGAGGTGATCATGCTCAATCTCTACCGTATCCTGCAGGAACAGCTGAAGAATATCATCAAGTATTCGGAAGCCCGGTTTATCGCCATCAACATTACGGTCTGCGAAAAATACATCTCCTTTACTATCCGGGACAACGGCCGGGGCTTCGATATTCGCAGCGTAAAAAAAGGGATAGGGCTCAACAACATCCGCAAAAGAGTGGAGGCTTTATCCGGCAAGTTCACGTTGCTCACCGCACCCGGTGAAGGCTGCATGCTGATCGCCGAAATCCCGTTTTAGATCCAAATCCATTCGAAACGATGCTGTACATCAGCCAGGGCCGCGGCTTCGCCGCGGCCCTTTTTTATTAAAAAAACGCCCACGTCCTGTAACCTTCTTCCCATATCCGAAGTATAATACTGGAGAAAATCCTAAGATCATGAAATGGCCCTATCATCCCACCTTCCTGAATATCACCTCGGGATTCTATATCGCCGCCATGGGAATATATATCGCATTCAACTACAGCAGATTAGCCGGCACCCATAATTGGGGTCTCATCGCTATGTTCGGACTGCTGGCCGTGGGCGCCCTCGCCCTGCTCGCCGACCTGCTCATCCAGTTCAGCATCCGCAGCAAAAAAAGCCAGAATAAGGTCGGCTTCTGCCTCGCCCTGCTCATCGCCATCGCCCTGCTGACCCTATAAAGACGCGCCGGCGCCAAAAAGGCCCTCGCATCAATAGCCGCCTATTTCGCCTGCAGCCGCCGCAACGCCTCCACCCGCGCCCCTACCCCACCGGGAACATCCACCCCCTCGACCAACACCTGCTGTACGAACTCTATCATCTCCGGCGTATGCGGCTCCTTACGCCCCGTGCCCGGATCGATATGCGTGAACCGCGTCCACAGGATCGCCTTCAGCTGCTGCTCCCGGTCGAACATCAGCATCTCCACCAAGAGCCAGCTTTCGCCCGCGCCGATGAGCGCAGTTTGGATGGCTACGGTCTCGTTGTATAACGCCGGCCGCAGATAACGGATCTCATGCGAATGCACCACGAAGGCATCGCCCCGCTGCGCCCACTCCCGCAGATCGATGTCATAGGCCTCCCGGAGATGATCCTCCCGTGCATTGAGAAAATAATCGAGATACCGTCCATTGTTCAAATGACCCATGGGATCACAATCATTGAACCGAACGATGTAAAAAGACACCGGAGTTTTTTCCATATTTGGTAAATTAGCTGGCGCAAACATAGACCTTGGAGTATACTCCACAGACGCACAACTCCTCAAATTTATTTTTATGCGGATCAGCGAACTGTCGAAAAGATCGGGCTTTACCAAAGATACCATCCGGTTCTATGAAAAAATGGGCCTTATCTGCCTGCCGGACGCAGGCCGGAACAAATACGAGTACAAAGACTATCCGGAAACCATCCTGAAACGGCTGCTCACCATTCGCCGGATCAAAGACTATGGCTTTACCCTGCAGGAAACACAGGGCCTGCTCTTTCTCTACGAAACCGGCATCCTCGAACCGGAAAGAGGCATCCGCTATGTCCAAAAAAAGATCGCCCGTATCGACCAGCAGATCCGGGAGATGACGGACATCCGCAACAAACTCCAGGAGGTCGTAGAGCGATCGGGCGCAGGCAATTGCCCGCTCGATAAAGTTTTGCAACAGCTCTGAGCGCGGCGACATCCCTGCAGCCGCAGCCGGCGCGACGGAACCGTAAGCCCCAAACTATATCGCCTCCAGCAGCGCATGCTCATCTTTCTCGTCCGTAGTCGCTACAGCCGCGACAGCCGAAGCAGCAGCAGCCGCAGCACTCGTCCGCCGGAAGACCCAAAAGGCTCCAAACATAAGCGCCGCAAAGAACAGATAAGCCAACCCCAACAACGCCTGGTTCTTCACCGGCACCGTGCCTACCAGGCCATAGCTGAATATCGAGCTCAACACATACATCCCGCCGCCGGTAAGCCCGGAGGCCACACCGGCATGAGTCGAGAATCGACCGAGGACATAGGCAAACACCGCATTGTAGATAAACCCGGCCATGAGATGTACCACCAGCACAAAGGCCAGCATCAGGTAAATGGTGGAGAATTTAGCTGCACCGATCATCGCAACCCCCATCAATAGTTGCAAGAAAATCGCCGTGGGAATTTTAGGCACCATCGGCCGCCGGATCATCGACTTGCTGAGGATACCCCCCAACATGATGGCGCCTCCCGAAACCAAAGCCCCGTATCCGGTCACTACCGGCGACGCGTGAAAGACATGTTCGATGATAAACGGACTGGCCATATTGAACACCACCACCATCGCATAACATAACGCGAGGATCACCAGCCCCAGCGCAAAATCCACCGTCTGCACCATCGAGGAATACACCTTTACTATCGATCGCAACCTGAAGGGATACAACGTCTTCAACGACTCGCTCCCAAACCACCAATCCAGGATACCAAACGCGAGGACCAGCCCGCCCAGCAGATAGAAATTCGAGGACCAGCCAAACAAGGTCTGCAGGTAACCACCAAGGAACGGCGCTACAATCGGCGCAACGGCCCAAACGATGGAGAACAGGCTCGTATAGTTCTTTAATTCCTCCCCGGAATACGTATCCATGAAATAGGCGCGCTTACCCACCGCGATGAACGCTACCGTCACGCCCTGCACGATCCGCATCGCATACACCATATAGATCGAATGCACCGCACCGATGAGAAAGCTGGCCAAAGCAAATACCGTCACCGCCCCCAACACCGGCTTACGCCGGCCAAAACTGTCGAGCAGGCTGCCGACAAATAACTGGCAGACACCCGCCGACACCATGAACAGCACGATCGACAGCTGGATCGCCGACACACTTACATGCAGCTCACTGGCCATGCTCGGTAAAGAAGGCAAATAAATGTCCGTGGCAAAACCCGTGATCGGCATCAACGCAAAGGCCAAAATGGTATTGATTCTCCTATTCCTATCCATACATTTAGATTTATCGATATATTGAGACAAAAAAAATCAGTCTTCCAGCTTGTTGAGAAAATTCACATATTCGCTCAGCCCTTCCTGGTTGATCCGGTACTTCGTCTGCCGGCCCTCTTTCTCCGCTATCACCAGGTCCGCGTCGATCAACTGCTTCATATGATGCGAAACAGTCGACTGAGCCAGCTCGAACATCGACACGATACACGAACACTGCATCCAGTCCTTCTCTTTTTTGATCGCCTCCAGCATCATGATACGATAGGGATCGCTCAAGGCCTTGGACGCCCGCTCGATCTTTTTGATATCCGTTTTCTCATTCATGACACAAATGTATCGAAAGGTATCGAAGTATCAATGTCGGCCAGCCGACGTTAGCCGGCGGCCTATCCCGGCAACCAGCCGGCGTTAGCCGGCCGCAGGCCTCACTCCCCGCGCAAGGCTTCCACCGGGTTAGCCATCGCGGCACGTATCGTCTTGAAACTCAATGTCACAAAGGTCAGCACGCAACCCATGCCGAGCGCGATCGCAAACATCCACCACCGCACTGTCACATGATAAGCGAAAGCCCGCAGCCACCGCTGCATCACACATGCAGCTTATCCCCGACCTGCCGCACGTCGGCGCCGGGTCTCAGCCGCAGATAGGTATAATAGTTAGGATCGCTCACCCAATTAGTGATCTTCGTCAACGCCTCGCGGATGCCCGTGCTGTTATTGGAAGCAAAAAAGCCGGCCGCCAGGTGATCGGGGCCGTCCTGCCGGAAAACGCCGGTGACGGTATACTCCGTGTTGCCCGCCCGCACCCGTTTGCCGATAGGATAGACCCCATGAAATAGTCGCTGCGCGACTTCGGCCGACAACACGATCGTATTCGGCGCCGAAAGTGCGGTCTTTCTGTCCCCCAAAATAAAATGAAAAGAAAAAAGATCGAAGAAATTCGGGTCCACCCAATATCCCGTCCATTCCAGGTAAGGGACTGCAGCCGTATCATCCATCGCCTTGACGATGCAAGGACTGTTCTTGGCATCCAGCCGGCTCACGGCTTCGATCTCCGGGATCTCCTGCTTTAGCAGGCTGGCATAAACCCACGGCGCCGTTGGGGCCCTGCTGCCGTCCTTGAAATCAGATACCACCCGGTAGATCCGATCCCCATTCTCGAAGTGGCGATCAAATGAAAGCTCATGGCGAAAATACAAGGCGACCAACGTGCAACAGGCCAGCCCGGTGGCCAGCCCGATGACCTGGATAAGCGTGCTGATCTTTCGTTTGAACAGATTGCGGACGGCTACAGTGAAGTAGGAGCGAAACATAGCGATGACGGTTTCGCTAAAAATACGAAAAAGCCGGTTACCTGCGGTTGCGCGCCCCATCCAACATATCCAGGATGCCTTCGTTCCGAAGGATGGTCATCCCCGCCCGCTCGTCCGAGACACCCTCTTTTAATTTATAACTATACCAGGGCACCCCCCCTTCCATGGTGGCGGCAAAACAGGAGAAGAAAATATTCGGGTTGGTCCGCAGCTCCGGGGCGATCTCCACGATATGCGTGGATACGAGAAATACACAGCCTTCGATACCCGCAAACGCATCGATGATATGCAGGGAGGCATCGCTGGCGTCCCGGACATTGGTTCCCCGGAACAGCTCGTCAAAGATGACGACGATCCGCCGCTTTTCACAGATCTTCGACACCACGTCCTTGACCCTGCGGACCTCCGCATAGAAATGACTGTACCCCTGGCTGATACTGTCGGCGAGGTTCACCGTCGTGATGAGCCCATGAAATAACGTCGTCTGGAACGACTTAGCCGGCACCGGGAAGCCCACATGCGCCAGGTATACCGCCAGCCCAAACGATTTCAGGAAAGTAGATTTTCCGGCCATATTGGGGCCGCTGATAAAACACAGATTAGCCTCGCTCCCGATGACATAATCATTGGGGACAGCATTGGCCACCAGCGGATGAAAAAGTCCCTTCGCCTGTATCGAGGGCTGCAGGTCGTCGCTATACCCGGGAAAACAAAGATCGTATTGCTGCGCCGTCGCCGCGACACTCTGATAAGCATCCCATTCGTAGACCAGATCCAGCATCTTCCGCATCGCTCCCTTGCCCGACTCCCGGAAAAAATGGTCGCAGCGGGCCATGTCCCGCCAGCGAAGCGGCCCGGTGCGTTCCAGCAATAAGGTCCTCACCCGCCGGTCCGTGATCAGGTCCGGCAGAGCGCTCAAAGTCGTCGCTAACGGCGCGGGACAATCGCCTGTCCTCCAACCTGCCGTGACCTCGAATAGCTGACGAAGCAGGCTCACCGTGCGCTTGATACCGCCGGTAACGATAAAATAGCGGGGAGATTCTTTTAGCTGATTGCGTACCTGGTAAACGAGCGCCTCCAGGTAGGTACCCGGGAAGAGCTCAAAGGCGCAGTTGAGATAATGTTCGACATCCGCCAGATGCCGCCCGATAGGCAGCTCGATATTCCGGTCCCGGAAGAATCGGATGATATCCCGCCGCGTCTCCAGCACGGACCGTTCGCCACACGCCTCTTTCAACATCCGCTCGAGCGCATCGCTGCCGCCCGTCGTCTTTGTCTTGTTGAACAACCCGTAGATCAGCCCCCTCCTGCCCTGGTCGAACAAGTCGAGGTCCTTCCAGGTCTGTTTATCGGCTTCGAAACGGATACCGGCGGATTCGGCCCGGCCGATGCCATGCCCCAGGCCTGAGCGGCCGCTTCCTGCTCCTCTTAACGAAGGATGTTGTTTGGTCATGCTGGCCATATTGTCCACATGCAAGGATTGCATGTAAGAATAGGACGTACAAGGATGACGCTATGTTGCACCCCGGCAACATTTTTTTTTCGCCTATCTTGCCCCCTAATGCGCTCACCACAGCCATCGGCAAGGCGCCGGATTACGACTCGGCCAAGACCCGGGAGATCGCCCGCCTGCGCGCGGCCCTGCCCCACTGAACGTCATCCGGCCCCCGGCGCGCGCAACATTGTTCGGAAAGTGAGGTTCACCCTTGGTGTCTTCACTTTCTTCATTTTCGGCAGGCTATGCAGCCAATGCGTCTGCGTGCTCCCGCGCATCACCAGCAGGCTACCCGCCGCCAGCAGCACCTCGATTGTCTCCTTGTTTTCGCGATGCCGCAACAGGAACCGCCGCTCCGCCCCAAAGCTCAGCGACGCAATAGCCCCGTCCGGCTCGAGCTCTTTTTCGTCGTCGCGATGCCAGGCCATCCCTTCGTCACCATCGTGATAGAGATTCAGCAGGCAGGAATTGTATCGCGCGCCCGTGAGCCCCTCGGCGAGCTTCTTCAGCGCCAGCAGGTCCTTTGTCCAGGGCAATGCCTGCCGCGTGATATTCGAATAAGTATAGGTGTAGGTATTGTCGCCATACCACGCTACCTTTCGTTTGGTGACGATATGCCGCCCAAAGATCACCGCCTCGTCATTCCGCCACCCGATCTCGCACATCAACCGCTCCATATAACGCTCCGCTTCCTTCACGTCCATCACCCGCCCATAATAATCCACGGCTCCATCCCGTGGCAACAAATTCACTACTTCATCTGGGTTTTCTATCGTCTTCATCCTGCATTTTTATTTTGTCGTAAAACTATTTCGTTGATCCTCACCCTAAAACCCGAAACTTGCTTTTTTTCCGTCTTTTTGGACCATATGTTTCACCTTCCAAACATTTCATTTATTCGAGCTTTGCCTAATGTTCGTCACTGAAAAATACGAATACACCGCCGACAAAACTTTCAAGGTCTATTCCTTTATCAGTTACGGACCCAAAGGGGCGATCCATAAAATTGCAAGATTCAATGAATTATATGGGGATATTTACAATTTTGGATTCGGCGATTACGACATGACTTCCGGCGAATTCTCCGATACCAGGGTCAGCAACAACGAAGATATGTCAATCATCATGGGAACATTGGGCAGCATCATTTACGATTTCACCAAGGTGTTTCCAAATGCAAGGGTAATGATCCGGGGTACGAACACCGCCCGAACAAGACTCTATCAAATGCATCTCAATAGATTCTGGCCCCAACTGGAACCCTTATTCGTGATCTATGGCCTGCGCAACGAGCGATGGGAATTCCTGAAACAAGGGAGGAACTATGATGCATTCCTGGGCCATCGCAAAATTCAATAATCACTCAATGAAAATCAGCATCTTATCACTTCAAAAAACTTTTCCAATGTTATTTCTTAACTTCGCCCTAATGGCCAAGAGACAAAAAAAACAAAAACGGAATAGCGCCGATGATCGCTCGCTGATCATGGTAGATCCCGCGTTGTCATCCTTCGATGGCCATCCTTTCTTTGAGAAAAAGGCCGCCGGCAGCAAAGCGCTCTTGGATAAGGTGGGTCTTCCCAAAC
>DASYZH010000295.1:0-13572 GCA_035946435.1 Puia sp.
AGGTAACCTCGTCACCCCTGGTACAACCGTTCTCAATACCATTTCCACCGACAATCCCATGGGCGTCGATTTCCTCGTGAATGAAGCGCAGCTGCCGCATTTCGAAGAGCTGCAGGCAGGAAAGGGGAGATCGATCGACTCGCTCTATACCATCCTGTTGCCCGACGGGCAGCTCTATCCCCATCCGGGTAAGATCCTGTTCATCGACCGGGCCGTAGACCCGCAAACCGGCGCCATCGATATCCGGCTGAACTTCCCCAACCCCGACGGTATCCTTCGTCCGGGGATGAGCACCGTCGTCCGGGTGCACAACCAGGACCCGGCGCCACAGATCGTGATCCCCAGCAGGGCCGTAGTGGAGCAAATGGGCGAATACTTCGTATTCGTGGCCAGGGATACCGTGTTGCAAACCAAAGGGGCTCCGGAAGCCGCGGACAAAAAAGACGCCGATTCCGCAGGTCAAAATGACGCGCAAACGCCGCAGCTGCGGGCGTTCCAGAAAAAGGTGCAGCTGGGACAGACCGTCGGACCCAATGTCGTGATCAAATCAGGGATCGATGTGGGTGACCGAATCGTCCTGGATGGCGTTCAGGCGATCCACGAGAACTCCAGGATCAACGCTGGTCCCGCCCATAAAGCCGATAGCAGCAAAAATTAATAGGCTTAGCGCCACACATCTTCTTGTATGATTGCGAATACATTTATCAAACGGCCGGTAACGGCTATGGTGGTCTCGATCGTGTTGGTGATCGCGGGCGCCATTTGCATCCTGACCCTGCCGATCGACCAATATCCGGATATCACGCCGCCCGTGGTCCAGGTGAACGCCCAGTTCACCGGTGCCGACGCGCAGACGGTAGAGCAAACGGTGGCCACGCCCATCGAAGAACAGGTCAACGGTAGCCCCGGCATGGAATACATGCAGAGCAACAGCACCAACAACGGCCTGTTGTCGATGAACGTCACTTTCAACATCGGCACTAATGTCGACATCGCCACCCTCGACGTACAGAACCGCGTGAGCATTGCCAATCCCCTGCTGCCCGCCGTGGCCAGCCGCCTCGGCGTTACGGTGCGCGCGATAAACCCCAGTCAGCTCATGATGATAGCGGTCTATGCACCGCAGGGCACGCATGACATCACCTTCCTGGACAACTATACCAATATCTTTATTCAGGACGCGCTGCTGCGTGTGCCGGGAGTAGGCAGCATCTCGCGGTCTACGGATGACTTCAGTATGCGCGTCTGGATGAACCCGCAGAAGATGGCATCGCACAACCTGATGCCGCAGGATATCATCAATGCGCTGAATGCGCAGAACGTCCAGGTCGCCGCAGGCTCCGCCGGTGTCCCGCCACAGTCCAAGAGCCAGGCATTCGAGATCGGCATCCTCGTGAACGGACGTCTCAGCAAGGTGTCCGAATTCGAGAACATCATCATCAAAAATAATCCGGCGAGAGGCGAATTGGTCTATCTGAAAGACGTAGCCCGGGTTGAGCTGGGCAAATTCACCTTTAGCAGTAATTCGTTCGTAGACGGGCACCGGGCCTCTATCCTGCGGGTCTACCAGGCGCCCGGCAGCAACGCCCTCGAGACGGCAAACGGTATCTATAAAGAGCTGGCGTTATTGCGCCAGAGTTTCCCCGCCGACGTCGAATACTCCATCCCCTTCGAAGCCGTTACCGTGGTAAAGGTCTCGATGGCGGATGTCGTCCGCACCCTGTTCCTGACCCTCGGTCTCGTGGTGATCGTGGTATTCGTATTCTTACAAAGTTTCCGCTCCACGCTGATCCCGATCCTGGCCATCCCGGTGTCGATCGTCGGGACGTTCATTTTTTTCTATCCGCTGAACTTTACCATCAATACCCTCACGATGTTCGGCTTCGTGCTGGCCATCGGTATCGTGGTGGATGATGCGATCATCGTAGTGGAGGCCGTGCAGCATCATATGGATCACGACGGGATGTCGCCCAAGGAAGCCACGTATGTGGCGATGAAAGATATTTCCGCGCCCGTGGTAGCCATCGCCCTCATCCTGGCGGCAGTCTTCGTGCCGGTAGGCTTTATCCCGGGCATCGTCGGCCGGCTGTACCAGCAGTTCGCCATTACCATCGCCATCTCGGTGATCCTCTCCGCCTTCATAGCGTTGTCGTTGACCCCCGCCTTGTGTACCCTGCTGCTGAAACCCACCGATCCCAGGAAAAAGAAACGCGGGCTCAGCAAGGCATTCGACCATTTCAACCACTGGTTCGACAAGCTCACGGAACGGTACAAGAATGGAGTGGACCGAAGCATCAAGGGCTTCCGGTGGATCATTGTCCTGCTGGTACTGATCTGTATCGGCGCCTGGTTCTTGTTCATGAAAAAGCCCACGGGCTTTATTCCTTCGGAAGACGACGGCAGCCTGTATGTCACTTTTCAGCTTCCCCCGGCATCCTCCACCGCCCAGAGCGTGGATGTGATGAACAGGCTCATGGATGTCGTGGCGAAAACGCCCGGTGTCGCGCACTATGCCGCCCTCTCCGGTCTCAACGTCGTCAACAACGCCTCCAATTCCAACTCCGGAACGCTCTATATCCAGCTTAAGCCCTGGGATGAGCGTGACAAAGAGAGCGAGCAGGTACCCGGCATCATCGACGTGCTGAACAAAAGGATCGCGGACGCCGGCATCCGGAATGCCAATGCCGAGGTCATCCCGCCATCCCCGATCCCCGGGGTGGGCGAAACGGTGGGTTTCAGCATGCAGATCGAACAGCGCAGCACCAGCGACGACCTCCATGCCTTTCAGACCCTGGTCGAAAAATTCATTGCCGAGGCGAACAAGAACCCGGCCATCACGGGCGCCTTTAGTTTTTATACCGCCAATACGCCCGGCTACAATCTCAAGGTAGACCGCGAAAAATGCGAAAAACTGGGCGTCAATGTCGGCGATGTCTTTACGACCATCCAGGCTTTCATGGGCAGTCTCTATATCAACGATTTTACGGAGTACAACCGCACCTTTCATGTGGTGGTGCAGGCGGATACCAACTACCGGGCGCTGATCTCGGACATGGACAAATACTATGTCCGTAACCAGGACAGCATGATGGTGCCGCTTAGCACCCTATGCACTTATACGCCTACGGAAACGGCTCCCCTGATCCAGCATTTCAATATCTTCCGGTCCGCGGAGATCGACGGCGCCCCGGCGGCGGGCTATAGCAGCAACCAGGCCACCGATTCGCTGATCGCCATCGCCGGCAGGATCCTGCCCGAAGGATACAACTATGAGTTCTCGGGTCTTAGCTACGAGGAGATCCGGGCGGGTTCGACGACGATCTATATCTTCCTGTTCTCGATCACCTTCGTATTCCTGTTCCTGGCCGCCCTATACGAAAGCTGGTCCGTACCCTTTTCGGTGTTGCTTGCTGTACCGGTGGGCGCCTTTGGAGCGATCTTCACCCTTTGGCTCGTGCCGAGTCTTACAGATAACGTGTATGCCCAGATCGGTCTGATCACGCTCATCGGCCTGGCGGCGAAGAACGCCATCCTGATCGTGGAGTTTGCCAAGGTGCGGGTGGACCGCGGCGAAGAGCTCATCCAGTCCACGCTGGATGCAGTGAAGCTCCGGTTGCGACCGATCGTCATGACATCCCTGGCCTTCATTCTGGGCGTCTTACCTTTGGTGCTGGCTACAGGTGCGGGCGCCGTGGCGAGAAGGACCATTGGCTATACCGTGCTTGGCGGGATGACCGCCGCTTCTACCATCGCGATCTTCATCGTGCCCGTGCTCTATGTCGTGATCACCCGGCTCTCCTATGGCAAGGAAAGACTGGCCTGGCTCCAGGCGCATCATGACGAGCTCATGCAAAAAGCGAAAAAGGTCGAAGCACAGAATATCGATCCGGAACTGGAATACGAGCTGGCAAAATCCCGTGACCAAAACAAACCACAGGAAGGATGATTGCAAACACTTTCATAAAACGCCCTGTTACGGCGATCGTCATCTCGCTGGTGCTGGTGATCTCAGGCATCATCTCCATTTTCAACCTGGCGGTGGACCAATACCCGAATATCTCACCGCCAAGCGTCTCCGTCTACGGCAGCTACACGGGTGCCGATGCGCAAACGGTGGAACAAACCGTGGCGATTCCCATCGAGGAGCAGATCAACGGTACGCCGGGCATGGAATACATGACGAGCACCAGTACTAATAGCGGTGGGGTCAATGTCCGGGTGACGTTCAATATAGGAACAAACGTAAAAGTGTCTGCGCTCAACGTCCAGAATCGCGAGGCGATCGCCTCGCCGCTGCTACCCTCCGTGGTCAGCAAGCTCGGTCTGACGGTTCGCGCCAGCAACCCGGATCAGCTCCTGCTCGTGGCTATCTATTCTCCAAAGGGTTCGCACAATATTACCTTCCTGGACAATTATACCAACGAGTTTATCGAAGATGCGATCCTGCGCGTGCCGGGAGTGGGTGACGTGAGCGCCAGGACGGACCAGTTTGCCATGCGGATATGGATGGATCCGCAAAAGATGGCCTCCTACAATATTACACCGGCGGACGTGTCCGCCGCCGTCAATGCGCAAAACCAGTACGTGGCAGCCGGATCGGCCGGTGCGCCGCCACAGCATTCGTCGCAGTCCTATGAGCTGAGCATCCTCGTCAATGGCATGCTCGACAAACCCGAGGACTATGAAAAGATCGTCGTCAAAACCAATCCTAAAACGGGTGCAATGGTATATTTGCGCGACATCGCCAGGGTAGAGCTCGGCAAATTCACTTTTAGCAGCAATGCCTTTGTGGATGGTCACCGATGCTCGTTCCTGATGATCTATCAGGCCCCTGGCAGCAATGCCCTGCAGACGGCGGATGCGGTGTATGCGAAGCTGGAAGAGCTGAAGAAGTCCTTCCCCACGGATGTAGATTACAAAGTTCCTTTCGAGGCCATTACGATCATCCGGGTCTCGATGCAGGAGGTGGAGAAAACGCTGCTGCAGGCGTTAGGGCTGGTGGCGCTTGTCGTATTGTTGTTCCTGCAGAACTGGCGGTCCACCATCATCCCGATCTTCGCCATCCCGGTATCTATCCTGGGCACCTTCATCTTCTTTATTCCCCTAGGATTCACGATCAATACCCTGACCATGTTCGGTTTTGTGCTGGCCATCGGGATCGTAGTCGATGATGCCATCATCGTGGTGGAGGCGGTGCAACACTATATCGACGAACAGCATATGTCCGCGAAGGAGGCCACCTACCAGGCCATGAAAGAGATCTCGGCACCCGTAGTAGCCATCGCCCTGATCCTGGCTGCCGTCTTCGTGCCGGTGGGCTTTATACCGGGCATCGTAGGGCGCCTCTACCAGCAATTTGCCATCACCATCGCCATTTCGGTCATCATTTCCGCCTTCATCGCGCTGTCTCTGACGCCAGCGCTGTGCACCCTGCTGCTGAAGCCGCATAACCCGCATAAGAAAAAGAATTGGGTAGATAAATTCTTCGCGGCGTTCGAAAAGGGATTCGACAAATTCACCTATCGTTACGTCCACGGCGTCCGGCGGAGCATAAAGTACACGGGCATTACCGTGCTCGTGCTGGCGGCCATCTGTGTCGGCACCTTCTATCTTTTCCGCACCAAACCTTCGGGTTTCGTGCCCTTCGAGGACGGCGGACGCGTATTCATTACCTTCCAGCTGGCCGATGCCAGCGCCACCACGCAGAGCGTGGACGTCATGGACAAGATGATGAAGGTAGTGAACACCACCCCCGGTATCCTGCATTATGTGGCCGTGTCCGGCTACAATATTCTCAACGGCGGCGCAACCTCGAACGCGGGCTCCTTTTTTGTGATGTTGACGCCCTGGGACCAGCGGACGACACCCGAGACCCAGTGGCCCGGCATCTCCACCGTTCTCTACAAAAGATTCGCTGCCGCCGGCATAAAGAATGCCACCATACACGTCATCCAGCCGGCCCCGATCCGCGGTATCGGCATTTCGGCGGGTTTCTCCTTCCAGATAGAACAAGGCAGTTCCACGGACGATATCTATGCTTTTGAGAAAGCCGTGAACAGGTTTGTGGCGGAAGCGAAAAAGAACCCTTCTACCTCGACGGCCGTGTGCTATTTTTCGGCGCATACGCCCAGCTATGATCTCACCGTCGACCGGGACAAATGCCAAAAGCTGGGGGTAGATATCTCGCAGGTGTTCCAGACCATGCAGGCGTTCATGGGCAGCCTGTTCATCGACAACTTCACCCTCTACAACCGGACCTATCACGTGGTGATGCAGGCTGATACCAGCTATCGCGCGTTGATCGATAATATGAAAAAGTACTATGTCCGGAACTCGCGCGATTCGATGTTGCCGCTAAGTACGCTCATCAGCTATAAGCCTTCGCAGGCGGCGCCGCTGATCACGCACTTCAACATCTTCCGGAGTGCCGAGGTCGACGGCTCCATCCCACCCGGCTATAGCAGCGGACAAAGCCTGGACGATCTCAGGAAGCTGGCCGCCAAATACCTTCCGCGCGGGTACACCTATGATTTCTCCGGTCTTAGCTATGAGGAGATCAAGGCCGGCTCGATGACCGTATACATCTTCCTGTTCTGCATCATCTTCGTTTTCTTATTCCTGGCCGCGTTGTACGAGAGCTGGTCGGTACCGCTGGCGGTGATGCTGGCCGTTCCCATCAGCGCCTTTGGCGCCATCGCGGCGCTGAGCATCGCACCTTCATTGACCAATAACGTCTATGCGCAGATCGGCCTGATCACCCTCATCGGCCTGTCGGCGAAAAACGCGATCCTCATCGTCGAATTTGCCAAGATCAGGGTAGACCGCGGGGAAGAGCTGATCAAGTCTACGCTCGAGGCGGCCCGGCTGCGTATCCGGCCCATCCTCATGACCTCGATGGCTTTTATCCTCGGGGTGATGCCGCTGGTGCTGGCCAGCGGTGCAGGCGGCGCTTCGAGAAATACCATCGGCGTCACCGTGCTCGGCGGGATGATCGCGTCCTCGGCCATTTCCATCTTTATCGTGCCGGTGCTATACGTGCTCTTAACCAAGCTATCCTATGGCAAGAAGCAGCTGCAATGGCTGCAGGATCACCATGAAGAACTCATGGAAAAAGCGCGAAGGGTCGAACTACAGAACATCGACCCCGAGCTGGAATACGAGATAGCGCAGGCGCATCAGGAGCATAAGGAATTTAAGGCCGGCCTCGATGGCTCATCACTCGCTTCGTAGCGCCAAAGCCCCGGAGGGGCTACTCGCTACGCAATGCGTCTACCGGGTTCGCCACCGCGGCCCGCACCGCTCTGCCGCTGGCTCACCTCGGCGAGACCATTCACCCAAATCTTGGCAACAGCCGATCCGCGGCTTCGGTCCAGGCTTGATGCGCGCCGCTTTCGCGGATCTCGCGGCCGGCCTGCTCGTTGAGGCCACCCGGAGTGGCGGCATGATGCGCGAAGGCCGGAAAGCCAGCGCCGGGATCGAGCTGCGCCAAGGCCGCCAGCGATTGAAAAAGATGCGCCGTATAAGCATTGGCGGTGAGCGGCTCCACGCCGTGTTCGATGGCCCATCCGCTAAGCCCGGCCAGCAGATCATAGAACGGTGTGATCAGCCCCGTGAGCGTCCACAACGCATGCAGCTGCGGTTCGTCGTTCACCACCAGCGGCTCCCCTACCCGCGTGAACAGCTGCTGCACGATGGGCGCCGGCCGGTATAATGCGATCGGACAATTGTGTTTCGCCGCCGCCGGCATTGGGATCGCCCGGCTGACGGCCACCGCGGGATGCGCCAACGCCGCGAGATCGGTATATTTCAGCAACGCGACCAGCGAAACTACGATGTGATCCGCACGAAAATGCAACGCCCCCAGCACCTCCGCCGCGACCGGCGGACGTACACTAACGATCACGATCTCGCTCCGGTCCAGTACGGCCTGGTTGCTCTCCAGCCGCGTGACCTGCGGATATTGCGCTGCCAGGGCCTTCGACCGCGCCTCGTTGCGCGGGGAAAGAAAAAGCTCGAGCCCCGCGGGCTCCGTGGCCACTTCGACCCCGCCAGGCTCCGCGGCGACCGAGGCCGCGCCCGGCCCGCCCGTTCCCGCCGGCGTGCAGAATCCTTCGACCAGCGCGGCGGCGATATTGCCGATACCTATAAATCCGATTGTCATAGTCCCAAATATAGACCTTTCGGCATTGCCTCCGGGGCCATTCACGCCGCCGGGCGCTGCCCGGCCCAAGAAAAGGCCGCCGGTCAAAAAACGGTAGGTTTAGGTGAATTAATGGTCACCGGAAAGTCCCGGCAACCCTTATATTTAACGCATAAAAGCCGACTACACATGAGGTTTCACCATATATTCTCCTGTATTGTGCTGGGTGCATCCTGCGTGGCCACCCTTGGTCAACAGCGCGCCGCGGCACAACCGCCTGCGACCGCGCAAACGGCCGCCCCCGCCAACCTGGCCATCGTCGCCAGGGCCACGACTTCGGGACGCCCCGGTGCCGTCCTCACCACGCTCAACGACGGCGATACCGCTGCCGGCGAAGGGGATGGCTGGTATCGGTCGCTACATCGCCAGGCGGGCGCGTGGGTAGAATACCAATGGCTGCAACCCATCACCACCCGGCAGATCGCCGTCTTTTGGTGGGACTATGAACACACGGCCAAACTGCCGGGAACCTACCAGGTCGAATACTGGGACGGGAAGGCCTTCCAACCGGTGCATAATGCGCAGGGACTCGGGCTCGCCAACCGCAGCCTCAACACGACAACCTTCGATGAGATCACCACCACCCGGCTGCGGCTCGTGATGGATTCTTCCGATCGTTACGATGTGACCCTGCTGGAATGGACCGTCGCCGAATCGGAACACTGTGCACCGGTGGCGCCGGTGGTAAATGCAGGTGCCGACCGCGACGTGATGCTCGATGGCAAGACCTATCTGAACGCGAGTGTCAAAAGTATTCATCCCATCACCCGGATGCAATGGACGGCGATCAGCGGACCCGCTACCGCGACGACCGCCAGCTCCGGGCAAGTGGCCACAATGGCGACGATCGCAAACCCCGAAGAAGCATCGACCACAGCCACATTCAAAACCACCGGCGTATACACCCTGCAATTCACCGCCTGGCAGGGCGAGCTGCATACCCGCGGCAGCGTGCGTGTCAAGGTCGCGGACCCACCACCGGCCAAACGGCTCGACGTCGTCTATACCAAACATTATAGCATCGACAGCAAGCTGTGGACCGATCGCGCCAAGGCCATCATCGTGAACTGGATCCCTTATTGTATCGACCAGTGCGAACGCACCGATCTCACCACCGGCCAGGGCGGACTCGACAATTTTATCGAAGCCGCCAAAGCGTTGCGCGGCGAACCACACGGCAAACACAAAGGCTATGTCTTCTCCAACGCCTGGGTACACCAAACAGTGGAGGCGATGTGTGAAGCGCTGATGGTCGATCCCCGGGGCGATAAAGAGATAATCGCCGCGCAAAAAAAGATGCAGGCAACGCTCGAAAAATGGATCCCCATCATTTTGAGCGCCCAGGAACCCGACGGCTATCTGCAAACGGCCTGGACCTTACGCGACACGAGCCGGTGGCATCATCGCTGGTCGCCGGAATCCCGTGGCAACCACGAAGGCTATACGGCCGGCTATTTCATCGAATCGGCCATCAACGACTATACGCTCACCGAAGGAAAAGATAAACGTCTCTACAATGCCGCCAGGAAATTAGCCGACTGCTGGGTTGCCAACATCGGCCCGGGCAAGATCGCCTGGTTCGACGGTCACCAGGAGATGGAACAGGCCCTCGTGCGTTTCGGGCGCTTCGTCAACGATATGGAAGGCCATGGTCACGGCGACGCCTATATCCGCCTGGCCAAATTCCTGCTCGACAACCGTCATGGCGGCACCGATTATGATCAAAGCCGGGTGCCGGTGCAGGAGCAATACGAGGCCGTGGGACATGCCGTACGGGCTACCTATACCTATTCTGGCATGGCGGACGTGGCCGCGGAGACCGGTGACGTAGACTACCAGAGCGCCGTGCTCTCGCTTTGGGACAATATGGTCAACCGCAAGTATTACATCACCGGCGGCATCGGCAGCGGCGAGACCTCCGAAGGGTTCGGCCCCGACTACTCGCTGCGCAACAATGCCTACTGTGAATCCTGTTCCAGCTGCGGCCTGATCTTCTTCGAATACAAAATGAACCTCGCCTACCACGACGCCCGGTACGCCGATCTCTACGAGGAGACGTTGTACAATGCGCTGTTGGGTTCGCTGTCCCTCGACGGCAAAGACTTCCTGTACACCAATGCCCTCACGACATCCCAGCCGCGCTATGCCTGGCATGTCTGTCCCTGCTGCGTGGGGAATATCCCCCGCACACTGCTGATGATGCCTACGTGGACCTATGTCCGCGGTGACGACGGCCTTTATGTAAACCTTTTTATCGGCAGTACGATGAAGATCGAAAAGGTAGCAGGCACCGACGTGGTCATGACCCAAAAGACCGACTATCCATGGAGCGGAAAGGTGGCCATGATCGTCAACCCGGCGGAAACCAAAACCTTTACCTTGTACATCCGCATTCCCAACCGTACCACCAGCGAATTGTATATTCCCGATACCACCATTAACAGCCTCCAATCGCTCACCGTCAACGGCAAGGCAGCAACGCCGTCCATCGAACATGGCTATGCCGTGATCCGCCGGACCTGGAAAAAAGGCGACCGGATCGATTTCGAGCTGCCCATGACGATCCAGCGGGTGAAGGCGAGCGAAAAGATCGCAGCCGATCGCGGGCGTATCGCTCTCCGTTATGGCCCGCTGCTTTACAATGTCGAGAAGGCGGATAACGGCGATATCGACAAGGTCATCGGCAACGAGCCGCTTCACGTGGAATGGGAAGGCAATTTTCTGCATGGCATCATGGCGATAAAAGGCAGGTGGGCCGACGGCAGCCCGCTCGTGGCGGTCCCCAACTATGCCCGGCTGAACCGCCTGCCCGTGACGGCATCGCCGGATGAATCGAACCATACCCCGCCGCCACCGGTGTCTACCGTGTGGATAAAAGACCTACCTTAAATCTACAATACAGCTGCTTATGAGAAAAACCTTGTGTGTTGCCGCCCGCCTGATGGTATTCTTCCTGCTCTGCGGGCACGAGGGCGTTGCCCAGATCTCGCCCGATCCCTACGTCCCCTGCCAGGAAATGCCCAGCCTGATGCAGAACTATCAGGCGGATCTCCGTGCGCTGACGCGGTTTTACACGAGCGCCTTTTATGGCAACCGCTACCAGGGCAACGGCGGCGTCGAAGGCGCGGCCCCTGAAGTCCGGGCCCGTTTCGACTCGCTCTACCGCGAATACCTGGCCAGGACGGAAGCCCTCGATTTCAATAGCCTGCCGCAGGAATGCAAGGTCGACTATATCCTCTTCAAACGCGACCTCAAAGAAAACCTGCGGGCCTCCGCCGAAGAGCGGGCGCAATATGGCAAGATCAGCCACTGGTTCCCTTTTGCGGACAGCATCTATGCAGCCGAGAAATTGCGCCGCCGCGGGCATGTGCTGAACTCCGAGGCGCTGGCGAAAAATTGGTTCGACGCGACAAAAACGATCAGGGCGCTCGACCGGCAGCTCAAAGGCGACTCCAGCATGGATATGGACGCCCTCTACGAGGCGGGGCTCGTGATCGCCGACCTCAGGCGTTCTATCACCGATATCTACGACTTTTACAACGGTTATGATCCGCTCTTTACGTGGTGGATGCCGAAGACGTATAAAGAGTTGGACAGCGCACTAACGCTATATGCCGCGCAGTTCAAAGAAAAGAACAACCGGTTCGCCGCCAACGACAAAAGCGGCATCGTGGGCCATCCCGTAGGTCGCGCCGAACTGATCCGGCAGCTGAAATACGAAATGATCCCCTATAGCCCCGAAGAGCTCATCGATATTGCGAACAAAGAATTTGCGTGGTGTGACAAGGAGATGCTGAAAGCCTCGCGCGAGATGGGTTTCGGCGATAATTGGAAGGCGGCGCTGGAGAAGGTGAAGAATGCCTATGTTCCCCCTGGCCAACAACCCGAAATGATCTTACGGCTGTTCAATGAGTCCGTGGATTTCTTGAAGAAACACGACCTTGTTACCATTCCACCATTAGCGGAAGAGACCTGGGGCATGATCATGATGACGCCCGAACGGCAGCTCGTCAACCCTTTCTTTACCGGCGGCAACGAGATCAGCATCTCCTATCCCACCAATACCATGGAAGAGGACGACAAGCTCATGAGCATGCGCGGCAACAACCCGTATCTGTCCCGCGCCACGGTACACCACGAGCTCATCGCGGGGCACAACCTGCAAGCTTTCATGAATACCCGTCATCGCACCTATCGGGATTTCGGCTCCGGCTTCTGGACCGAAGGCTGGTCGCTTTACTGGGAGCTGCTGCTCTGGGATCTCAAATTCCCCCAGACGCCCGAAGACCGCGTCGGCATGCTGTTCTGGCACATGCACCGGTGCGCCCGGATCATCTTTTCGCTCAATTATCATCTGGGCAAATGGACACCTGAACAATGCATCGACTTCCTGGTGGACAGGGTCGGTCACGAACGGGCCAACGCGGCGGGCGAGGTTCGACGGTCCTTTGCCGACCATTATCCTCCCCTGTACCAATTGGCCTATCTCACCGGCGGCCGCCAGTTCTATGCGTTAAAGAAAGAGTTGGTGGACAGTGGCAAGATGACGTATAAGCAATACCATGACTCCATCCTGCAGCTGAATGCCATGCCCGTCGAAATGATCCGGGCCATCCTGCTTCATCTGCCGCTGGATAAAGACTATACTACGAAATGGCGGTTCTACGACGGGATGACCCTCCCCCAATGATAAGCGGTCATAAGTTGATGCTGAAATCGAACGTCGCGACCGCGCCGGCATTGAGCACCTCATGCAGCCGCCGGCCGTGGAATTCTATCGTAAAACCTTTGGTCGCATCGGTGTTGTTCAACACGATCAGTACCCCCCTGCCCTTCGGCGTCTGGAAAGCGACATTGGGCAGCTGGTCGTCCGAGTTGGAGGCGATCCGCGACGATTCGGGGATCACATATTTCGCGGCGTGGGCGATGATATAGTAGGCCGGATTGCGCTTCACCGAATCGCCGTCGATGGTCAGCGCACCCAGACAACGATCGCAGCCGCCGCGGTCCGTGTGCGGCTCATACTGCGGGTCCGAGGCCAGGTTCCATTCGACAACGGTCCTGGACCAGTTGCGTGTCGCGCCGATGATGAGCTTCCGCACATGCTCGTCGACATCCCGCAGCATATTGCCGGGAGCCCCCACCCACTGCTCCGTAAAATAGATATTCTTGTCGGGGAATGAATCGTGTACGCTGCTGAGCGTATCGATGGGGCCTGCATACAAATGGAACGCCGATCCATCGACATATTGACTGGCCTCCGCATCTTTGAGGATCGAGATCGGATAATCCGGCCGGTCGCAATTGTGATCGTAAACGATGATCTTGGTATCGAGCAGCTCGCTCTTTATAGCCGGGCCGAGCTGTTTGAC
>DASYZH010000296.1:0-13950 GCA_035946435.1 Puia sp.
ATGGTACCGTCGATCCTGTCCTTGAGGATGGCAAAATCCAGCCCGAAGTCCAGCGCCTCGTTCTTTTCCCAGGTGAGCCCACTGTCACCCACATTCGTCGGCGTGAGACCGGCCTGTCCGCTATAGTTAGCGGAGGTAGAGGTATTCGGGTTGACCGATCCATAGGTCGGCAGCGCCGTATAGAATCCAAACCCGTTAGTATTCCCCGTTTGCCCGTAAGAAGCCCGCAGCTTCAGCAGATCGAAGATATGCTGTTGCTTCATGAACGCCTCTTCGCTGATATTCCAGCTGGCGCCCACCGAATAGAACGTGCCCCAGCGATGATCCGCGCCAAACACAGAGGACTCGTCCCGGCGAAGGCTACCGCTGATCACATACCGGTCCTTATAGTTGAAATCGGCGATACCGAAATAGGAAAAGGTCGATTGCTCCTGCGGCAGCGCAGAAGCCTGGGTGGGATTCGCAGAACTGGCGAGGTATTTCAGCCCCAGGGTTTGCGGGAAACCATGGCCCGAGGCATTAAGCGAATGCAATTTAAAATCGTAGGCTTCTACCCCGGCTTTGACATCGAAGTATTCATCACCCTCCTTGTTGATCTTTTGCTCCCAATCCGCAAAATTGGACCAGGTATAGTCGAAAACGCGGGCATAGTTGGAGGAAGCATACCCCTGCTGCTGATACCCGTCGCCATAAAAAGGATTCCAGTACTGGTCTTCCTGCACCGCGACATATTCACCGGCGAACCGCGAGGTGAATTTCAGGTTGTCCAGGATCTTCAATTCGCCTGAGGTGCTGCCGCGCAGCGCCGTCTGTTGCGCCTGGTTATTGTTCCAGGCAGCGTCTATCAGCGGGTTGTAGACCGATGCACCTATCGGAAATTCGTTCAGGCTGTCGTCGGCGCCCCACCGGAACTGGCCGTTCGGCACCCGCGGCGTATACCAGGGCAGCAGGAAGAAGGATGCCAACACCGGGTTGGCATAGGTCCCGCCGTTGGATGGCGTATGCTGGTTCGTATTGGTACCGTTGATATTGGCTTGAAGGGTAAACCGGTCGGAAGCCTTGTGCGTGACGGCCAGGGCGCCCGTGAACCGCTGAAAATCGCTGGCGAGGCTGATCCCCTTTTGGTCGAAATAACCTGCCGATGCATAAATAGTGGTCTTATCAGTGCCGCCGGACATCGACATCGTCACCTGGCTCTGGCCGCCCTTTTGCGAGGCGACATCGAACCAATTCGTATTGGTGGAGGTATAATTGGCGGGATAACCCAAACCGTTGGTCGACGTGATGAGCTGGTCGGCCTCGCCGTTGTTGGCGACATAGCCCGCATTGACCAGCGCCTGCCGGAGCGTCGTCTGCAGCCCCAGCGAATTCTCCGGTACATTGCTTGGCGTATAGGCCCGGCTGTTCTGGCCAAACTCCCCCGTGACCGAGAAATGCGTCAGCCCCGCACGACCCCGTTTCGTCGTGACCAGCACGACCCCATTACCGGCACGCGACCCATACGGCGCCGTGGATGCCGCATCCTTGAGCACCGAGATATTGTCGATATCGTCGGGGTTCATGGCGCTCAGCGGGTTGGAGGTCGTGGTGTTGACCGTCAGATCGGTGGTCGTGATGATGGCCCCGTCGATCACCCAGAGGGGACTCGTGCTGGCATTGACACTCCCGATACCGCGGATAACGATATCCGTGCCCGAACCCGGCGCCCCGGAAGCCGAAGACACATACATGCCCGGCACCGCCCCTTGCAAGGCCTTATCCACCGACGTAAAAGGCCTGTCGGCGACAAGTTTCCCACTCACCGTGGTGACGGCTCCCGTAACATTGGTTTTATTTTGCGTTCCATAGGCAACGACGACGACCTCGCTGAGGCTCTTGTTGGCCGGCTGTAACGAAACCGTCCCGATACTTGTCTTTCCGGAAATGCCTACCTCCAGGGTAGAGAAATTGACGGCGGAGATCACGAGGGTCCTGGCATTGTCCGGAACGGTGAGCATAAAGCTGCCGTTGTTATCCGTGCTCGTACCCCTGTTCGTACCCTTCACGGCGACCGAAGCCCCGATTACCGGCGCCCCGCTCGCATCCAGAATGGTTCCTGAAATTGTGTGATTTTGTGCGGAAACCTGTCCTATGAGCAAGACAAAGCTCCATAGGAAGAGGAAAAATCTTCTCATACGCGTTGTTTTAGTGAAAGAAAGTAGATCTAATTATATAACAAAATTAACGATATCAGTCCCGCTTGAAGTTGCCTCTCATGTAATTGACGATCTTTGCGTCTCTTAAAAGTAACGCATGGAGAATACATCTATTGTTGTCCCTTATGAAGAGCTGTTAAATTTTACGCTTTCGGTCTTCCAAAACATGGGTTGTCCGCAGGAAGATGCCCGCACCGCAGCTACAGCATTGCTCAGCGCCGACCTCCGCGGCATCGACTCGCATGGTGTCGCCCGTCTGTCCGGTTATGTCCGGCTGCAGGATGCCGGACGGGCCAACCCTAAACCCAACGTGCGGGTGATCCATGAGACACCTTCCACCGCCGTAGTCGACGGGGACAGTGGACTAGGCCTTGTCGTCGCGCCCTATGCCATGCAGATAGCGATCGAAAAAGCGGCAGCCGTAGGCACCGGCTGGGTCAGCGTCCAGAACTCCAACCACTTCGGCATCGCCGGTTATCATGCCCTGAAAGCCGTCGCCAGGGACATGATCGGCATCGCCATGACCAATGCCAGCGCCCTCGTCGCGCCTACCTTTTCCCTGGAACGCCTGCTCGGCACGAACCCCATTTGTGTCGCCGTGCCGGCAGGAGAGGAGCCTCCCTTCGTAGCCGACCTCGCTACCACGACCGCTGCCAACGGTAAGCTCGAGATCCTCCAGCGCAAGAACGAAACGGCGCCGCTTGGCTGGATCCAGGATAAGGACGGTCACCCCTCGACCAATGCCCACGAACTCAAATCCGGCGGCGCCCTCCTCCCCCTGGGGGGCGACCGTGACCACGGCAGCCACAAAGGCTATGCCCTCGGCGCCGTCGTCGATATCTTTTCCGCCGTACTCAGCGGCGCCAACTACGGACCCTGGGTGCCACCTTTTCCCGCCTATGTCCCCATGCCCACCGGCATGCCCGGAAAAGGCATCGGCCACTTCTTCGGGGCCATGCGCGTCGACGCCTTCCGCCCCGCCGGCGACTTCAAAACGCATATGGACCGCTGGATCAGGCGTTTTCGGTCGGCAAAACCCGTCCCCGGCGCGGATCGCGTGCTGATCCCCGGCGATCCCGAACGGGAGATGGAGCATGAACGCCGCCTCCACGGTATCCCCCTCCTGCCCGCCGTGGTCGAAGACCTCAAAAGCGTAGCCCAAAAGCTTGGCGTCACAAGCAAGCTTTTTGAAAATTTCTAACGCCGCAGGCGTTATCTTTGCCCCCCGAAAAAGAGATCAATGAAAATCATGAAATTCGGCGGCACCTCGGTCGGTAAGCCCGAAAGGATGCGCCAGGTCAGCCAGCTCATCACCGCAGACGCGGAACCCAAGATCGTCGTACTCAGCGCCCTCAGCGGCACGACCAACTCCCTCGTAGAGATCGGCAACGCCATCTCCGGCGGCGCCCGCGAAAAAGCCAAGGAACTCATCGACAAGCTGGAAGCCCACTACCAGGGCTTTATCAGGGACCTCGTGAAGAAGGACGCCACCCTGAACAAAGCCAAAGCCATCGTCGCCGAACATTTCGAATTCCTCAATATCATCCTGAAGATCTCCTTCAGCGAAGCGCTGAGCAAAGACATCCTCGCCCAGGGCGAGCTGCTGTCCACCAAACTGTTCTCCGTGTTCCTCGAAGAGAATGGCATCGACCATTTGCTGCTGCCGGCCCTCGAGTTCATGAGCATCGACAGCCACGACGAACCCCAGATCAACAGCATCAAGGCCAAACTCACCCAGCTCCTGCAGCAACATAAGGACAAAACCCTTTTCGTTACCCAGGGCTATATCTGCCGCAATGCCCGCGGCGAAGTGGACAACCTCAAACGCGGCGGCAGCGACTACAGCGCCTCGCTCATCGCCGCAGCCATCAACGCCAGCGTTTGCGAGATCTGGACAGATATCGATGGCATGCACAATAACGACCCCCGAGTCGTCAAAAAGACCTTCGCCATCGATCAGCTCAGCTTCGAAGAAGCAGCCGAGCTGGCCTACTTCGGCGCCAAGATCCTCCATCCGGCCTCCATCTGGCCCGCCCAATTCTACCGCGTGCCGGTAAAACTGCTCAACACGATGCAGCCTGAGGCCAAAGGGACCCTCATTAGCGAAGAGGCCGGTTCCGTAGGCGTAAAAGCCATCGCCGCCAAAGACGGCATCGTAGCCATCAATATCCGCAGCAGCCGCATGCTCCTGGCCTATGGCTTCCTGCGCAAGATCTTCGAAGTATTCGAAAAATACCGCACTCCGGTGGATATGGTCACCACCTCCGAAGTCGCCGTATCCCTCACCATCGAGAGTACCGCCGAGATGAAATCCATCGTCCGCGAGCTGGAACCGTTTGGAACCGTCGAAGTGGAGGAGAACCATACCATCGTCTCGATCGTCGGCAACGAGCTGACGCGGACCCCGGACATCTTGAGCAAGCTATTCGATTCGCTGAAACCGGTTCCGATCCGCATGGTCAGCTACGGGGGCAGCAAACACAACGTGTCGGTGCTGATCCCCTCCGCCCATAAAACGGAGACCCTGCAATTGCTCAATAAAGGACTTTTTAATCTCGATTAAAGCGGCGTACATTCATGGATCGCGTTTCCATGAGAAGCATCCTTTTTTTGGCCGTTCTGACCCTGGCGGGCTATACGCTGCCGGCGCAGCAGGCAGGCAACACCCTTTCCGGTACCGTCGTGGATTCCACCGCCGGCACCCCACTTGCCGGCGTCAGCATATTCCTCAACAATACCTCCCACGGCACGGTCTCCGGAGCCAGGGGCGATTTCCACCTGGATATACCCGGGGGCACCTACCAGCTGGTATTCTCCGCCATCGGTTATACGACGCAGGTGATCGACGTCAACGGTGCTCACCTGCCTCCGCCCCTGCACCTGCTGTTGCGCCGGAAAGCCACCGAGCTGGCCGCCGTGACCGTCGAACCATACGACAAACACGGATGGGCGAAATGGGGTAAATTCTTTATCGGGAACTTCATCGGCGCCACGGAAAATGCCGCCGACTGCAAACTCAGGAATCACGACGTACTCCGGTTCTACTACTCCCGCAGGACCAACCGGCTTTCAGTGACCGCTACCGAACCCCTGCAGATCGACAACAACGCCCTCGGCTATACCCTCACCTTTCAGCTGGAAGGCTTCAAAGCGGATTTCAATAGTAAATATGTGCTGTCTTTCGGTTATCCCTATTTCCAGCCGATGACCCCGGGCAGTGCAGGTCGGGAGAAGTATTGGGCCTTTAAACGAAAACAGGCCTACACCGGCTCGATGCTGCAGTTTATGCGCAGTCTCTATGCCGGCCATTCGATCACCGATGGGTTTCTAATAGAAAAAGAGGTCACGGGACCCAACGCGGAAAAACGCCGGGTCAAAGCCATCTACCGGCCGGATTTCCAAAAACCCGGCAGCTTCTCCATGGATACCCTGCATTATTTCTGGGATGTACTCCGCCAACCCGATATCATCACCTGGAAAGTGGTCGTCCCGCCGGACAGTGTCCTGACGGTGGCGCCGGACGGGAGCCGCGAACTGTTCTTCGACACGCCGGTCATTGTGCTGTTTGGCGTCCGCCAGTCCGCCGGCAGCGAGCTCAGGGAGTCGGGGCTTAGGCTGGTCACGCCGCGGCCCATCAAAGTGGAAGAGAACGGCAATTACTACCCGGCGCAGGAGGTCCTGAGCACCGGCTATTGGGGCGGGACGGAAAAGATCTGCAATCTCCTGCCGCTCGATTACGGTCTTTAGCGCACGACCTCTAGCGCACCCATCCATTCACCTTCATCCACTCCGTCAGCCGGTCCGGCCACTGATCTCCGCCAGTAGTAGCATTGTGCATGCCGAAACCATGTCCCCCCTTGGGATAAATATGCATCTCCGCCGGCACATGGTGCCTGACCAGCGCTTCATAAAAGTAGAGACTATTCACTACCATCACCGTCTTGTCGTCCTCGGCATGGATCAGGAAAGTGGGCGGCGTCTCGTCCGTGACCTGCAGCTCGCTGGAATAAAGCTGTATCTGATCAGGGGAGGGATGCCTGCCCAGCAGATTGTCGCGCGAACCCCGATGCCCGATACTGTCGGCCAGCGAGATCACCGGGTACAGCAGGACCATGAAGTCCGGCCGCAGCGAAACGCCGGCGACATTGTCGATCTCCGCATGGTTGAAATGCGTTCCCGCCGTCGAAGCCAGATGGCCGCCGGCCGAGAAACCCAGGATGCCTACCGCACCCGCATTGACGCCCCAATCGTTGGCACGCTCCCGGACCAGCTGGATCGCCCGCTGCGCATCCTGTAAAGGCCCGATGGTCTTATCGATCATGGTTTCGTCGCTGGGCAACCGGTATTTCAGCAAAAAGGCGGTGATGCCCAGGCTGTTCAGCCATTTGCAGACATCGGTGCCTTCATGTGTCATCGCCAGATGCACATAACCCCCGCCGGGACAAACGATCACCGCGGTGCCATTGGCCGCGCCCGCCGCCGGAGTATAGACCGTGAGGGTGGGGCGGCTCACCAGGCTGTAAGAATAACGTAATGGGGTCCCCGAAGAATCGATGGTTTGCCGGTCGGGTACAGGCTTCGAGTTGGGAATGGGCTGGTCACCATATAACGGGAGCTCCTGCTGAGCGTTGGCCATAAGCGTGGGAAATAAAAAAAGGACGAGAAGCTTTCTCATCCTTAAATGTAGCAAAAAAACATATGCCTAGATGATCAGCATGGCATCGCCATAGCTGAAGAAACGGTATTTATCTTTGATCGCTTTCTTATAGGCTTCCATCGCCAGGTCATAACCGGCAAATGCACATACCATGATCAGCAGGCTCGTCTTGGGGAGATGGAAATTGGTGACCAGCGCATCTGCGATATTAAACTGGTACGGCGGATGGATAAAGGTGTTGGTCCAGCCTTCGGAGGGCTTCAGCAGCTTCTCTGCCGTAAAGCTGGATTCGATCGCGCGCATCGTCGTCGTCCCAATGGAACAAATGCGGTGGTTGCCCAGCCGGGCCTTATTGACGATCTTGCAGGCATCCTCTTCGATCCGGTAATATTCCGCATCCATCTTGTGCTTGCTGAGATCTTCCACCTCGATGGGCCTAAACGTGCCCAGACCCGTGTGCAAGGTGATCTCGGCGAAACGTACCCCTTTGATCTCCAAACGCTTGATCAATTCTTTGCTGAAATGCAGCCCGGCCGTAGGCGCTGCGACGGCGCCCTCGTGCTTGGCGTATACCGTCTGGTACCGCTCCTTATCTTCCTCGTCCGGCTTGCGTTTGATGTATTTGGGCAACGGCGTCTCACCCAGCACCTCCAATACCTGGCGGAACTCTTCGTCGCTGCCGTCCCAAAGAAAACGGATCGTCCGCCCCCGGCTGGTGGTATTGTCGATCACTTCTGCTACCAGCTCGTCGTTGTCGCCGAAATAAAGCTTGTTGCCGACCCGGATCTTCCTTGCCGGATCGACGATCACATCCCACAGCCGGTTTGGCTTGTTCAATTCACGGAGAAGAAAAACTTCGATCTTGGCGCCCGTTTTCTCCTTGCGGCCATACATACGGGCTGGAAATACTTTGGTATTGTTGACTACAAAAACATCTTTATCGTCAAAATAATCGAGAATGTCCCGGAAATGCTTGTTTTCGATGTTGCCGGTCTTGCGGTGGACCACCATCATGCGGCTGTCTTCTCTCTTTTTCGCAGGGTGTTGGGCAATAAGGTTTAAGGGAAGATCAAACTTGAACTGTGAAAGCTTCATGTGGAATGAAAATTTTAATTGTGTTATCGGCTAAGCTCATCGGCTACAACATTCGCACATGATACCAGGCAGGTGGTCAGGGATTCTGTGGGCATTTCCGATACAAACCAAACGGTCCGCTATCATGTTACGGCATGATTTTGCAAGTCGGCGAAGGTACGACAAAAAACAGGCATTCCCAAATTTTCTTTCCACCCCGACAACCGACGGCCGCTTGGGACGCCCGGAGGGCGTCCGGCCGGCGGACTTTTTCCCCAGCAACCGACGGCCGGGATTTAACGTAGTGGAAGCAAAATAATTTTCCCATATTGACGTCTTTTATGCAACTTGTATAGCAACCCTCCACTAATGAGAAGATCGACCCCGCTCAGGCTTTGTGTTCTGTGTTTTTTTCTATCCTTCGCCTTCTCCGCCGGTGCTCAGCGACATATAGAAAAAAAATACCCTGCCTTATTGTGGGAGATCACCGGTAACGGGCTCAAAAAACCCTCCTACCTCTTTGGGACCATGCACGTCAGCAGCAAGCTGGTCTTCCATCTCAGCGACTCCTTCTACCTCGACATCAAAAATGCCGACGTCGTCGCCCTCGAACTCGATCCACAACTCTGGCAGGACCAGCTCTTCCGCTTCGAGAACCTCCAGTCCAACCTGCGCTTCTATACCCAGGGCGCCCCCAGCGACTTTATCAACGAGCACTCGTTCCAGCTCGAAAAATATGAGGATCCCCTCCGGTCCGCCCTCAGTGACGAACCTACTGTCATCAACGGCCTCCTCTACCGCACCTACCGAAGCCAGGCCGATTTTGAAGAGGACACCTACCTGGACCTGTACATCTACCAGACGGGGCGAAAACTAGGTAAACAGGCCACCGGCGTAGAGAACTACTTCCAAACCGAACGTCTCATCATGGAAGCCGCCCAGGACATGATGAAGGACAAAAAGAAAAGGCCCACCACCGACAACGACGGTGAGTCCGCCTACGACATCGAGCGCAAGACCCAGGAAGCCTACCGTCAAGGCGATCTCGACCTGCTCGACTCGCTGGAACGCCTCATGGAACCTTCCGAATCCTATATGGAGAAATTCCTCTACCGGCGCAACGAGATCCAGGCAGCCTCCATCGATAGTATCGTCCAACGCCATTCACTATTCGTAGGGGTAGGGGCCGCCCATCTTCCGGGCAAACGCGGAGTCATCGAACTGTTACGCCGCAAAGGGTATACCCTCCGCCCCGTGATGATGCCGGACCAGGACGCTACCCGCCGCGACGACATCGACAAGATCAAGGTGCCGGTGAGCTTCTCGCTGTTCAACTCGTCGGACGGCGCCTTTTCCGTTCAGCTACCGGGCAAACTCTACCGCCGTACCGACAGCCGCTCTCCCGACTCCTGGCAGTATGCCGATATGAGCAACGGAGCGTATTATATGATCGACAGGGTCAGGACCCACGCCTCCTTCCTCGGCCAGAAAGAAGAGATACTGCTGAAAAAGGTAGACAGCCTCCTCTACGAGAATATCCCGGGTAAGATCCTCAAAAAGACACCCGTGATCCGCAATGGCTGCAAAGGCTTCGACATCACCGCCCGTACCCGTCGCGGCGATATCCAACGCTACAATATCCTGGTGACTCCCTACGAAGTATGGGTGTTCAAGATGAGCGGCAATAATAATTATGTCGACGGCGCCGAAGCCGACCAGTTCTTCAATTCCATCCGCATCCGGACGAGCGATGCCCGGGGGTGGAACAGCTTCACCCCTGCGCGCGGCGGTTTTACCATCCGCTGGCCGCGCACCCCGGAACAGAACAAGGACCTCGCCGGGACCGATGGCATCGTCCGCTGGGAATACGAAGCTGCCGACTCGCTCACCGGTAATTCTTACCTGCTGTGGAAATCCACCGTTCAGAACTATCACTTCCTGGAAGAAGATACCGCCGACCTCGCCCTCATGGAACAAAGCTTCCGCAGCTCCGAATACATCGACCACCTCCTCTCACGCCGCATCGGCCGGTACGACCGCCATGCCTGTATCGACGCCACCTACCAGGGGAAGGACGGCTCCTTCATCCGCGCGAAATTCATCCTCCATGGCGCCGACTACTATGTGCTCGCCGCCCATAGCCGCGGGAAAGAAAGGACCTTCGCCGACTTCTTCGACTCCTTTGCCTTTACACCCTATAACTACCCCCATTTCCGGGATTATGTCGACTCGTTCCTGCACATCAGCGTGATGACTCCCATGGTCCCCGATGTCGACGCCGGCATGCGCCGCATCGTAGAACGGGCGACGAGTGAAGAGTTCCTCAACTCCCTCCCGGATTATAACAGCTACTGGCCCCGGCCTAAGACCGCCCTCTTCCAGGACGACTCCACCGGCGAAGCCGTCTACGTCTCCGTAGAGACCTTCCCGAAATATTATTATCCCAAGGATACCGCCTTGTTCTGGCGGAACGAGACCAGCGAAAAAAGACTCCGCCGCGATCTCGTCATGAGCGCCCGCCGGCCCTATCACGACGGCGCCCGGTTTGGCTACCGGTATACCCTCACCGATACCAATACTACCCGCAGACTCGACATGTGGACCTTCCTCGACGGCAAATATCTCTTCCGCGTCGTCTCGCTCACAGATTCGCTCCAGGACAGCAGCGCCTTTCTGGATCGGTTCAACCGTACGCTGAAACCGGTGGGTCTCACGTCTTCCTCTTCGTTCTTCACCAGCAAGCTGGATACCTTCTTCTACGACTTCTACAGCAAAGACTCCCTCGTCGCAAAAAAAGCCTGCGAAGCGATCCCCAATGTTTACTTTGGTGCCGCCGGTGTCCCCTTGTTATTGAATGCCATCAACAGCCTCCCCTACAACGATAAGGATTACTTCGAGACCAAAACAAAGCTCATCAACGAGCTGGGCTACATCGACGACTCCATTGCCATCCCCGCCGTCGTAGCCGGCCTCAAAACCATCTACGAAAAGGTGGGCGACACCAGCATCCTCCAGAATGCCGTACTCAAAGCGCTGGCCCACCATAAGACCACCGCGGCGTATGCGCTGCTTGGTGAGCTGATGAGCCAGGACCCGCCCGTGTTCGATAACAGCTCCGACTACAACTATCTTTTCCGCGACATCGGCGACTCCCTCGCGCTGGCCCGCACCCTCTTCCCCGGTCTGCTGCAGCTCGCCACCGTCGACGACTACAAAGGCAATATCCAGTCCCTGCTGGCTAACCTGGTCGACAGCAACTACCTGCAAGCCGCCGGCTACACGTCGTACTTCAGCCAGATCTATTTCGACGCCAAGATCGCCTGGAAAAAGCAAGAGGGAAAGGACGAAAAGAAATGGCAAAAGAAAGAGGACGATAACGACGATAACAGCGACGCCGATGACGATAGCCAGGGTAACGGGCTGGACGACTATGCCATCCTGCTCGAGCCCTTTTATAACCGGAATCCTACTATCCCGCATTTCTTCGATAAGCTGCTGCAAAGCCGCGACGCATCGCTACGGCTGACGACATGTCTCCTCCTGCTGCGGCGGCACCACGACGTGCCCGACTCGCTGCTCCAGTCCCTGGCCGCGGACGACGCCACCCGCGCCACGCTCTTCCAGGGGCTCACCGATATCGGTCAGCAGGACAAATTCCCAAAGAAATACCGGACCCAGGAACATATCGCCCGCAGTCTGCTCGTAGCCGGGCACGGTAACGACGACTTCGCCGCCATCGAGCTCGTGGCCAAAGAACCCACCCAATTCAAACAAACCAAAGGGATCGTATATTTCTTCAGATATAAGATAACAAAAGATGACCCATGGATGCTGGGTCTTAGCGGTATCCAGCCGGAGGATCATAAAGACATCAGCACCGAGCCCTCCCTCGTGGTGGTCACCGGCAAAAAGATCCATTCGGACACACCCGAGGTCCAGCAGTTCCAGGAACAATGGCGCCGCCTGCTCCTGTCCCGGCGTAAAAGTGCGGCCAATTTCTTCCAGGATAACGACTACGTGCTCCACCAGGATGATGATCAGTGAGCTCCGCTTCATCGGGCCGCTAAGGCGACAGCGGGCTATCCGGCCGCGAGACCCTGAAGGCTCGGGATCGCCGCGATGAGCTTTTTCGTGTATTCGCTTTGGGGATGCCGGTAGATATGCTCTGCCTCGCCCGCCTCTTCGATCCGCCCCTTGTTCATCACCACGATGCGATCGCTGATATACCGGATCACGGAAAGATCGTGTGAGATAAAAACGACGGTAAACCCAAATGCCGCCTTGAGATCGTTCAGCAGGTTGAGCACCTGCGCCTGTACGCTGACGTCCAGCGCGGATACCGATTCGTCGGCGACGATAAACGATGGCCGCAAGGCCAGCGCCCGGGCGATCACGATCCGTTGCCGCTGCCCGCCGGAAAACTCATGGGGCCAGCGGTCATAGTGCTCCGGTCGCAGACTCACCTTTTCCAATAACGCGATCACCTCGTCCCTTCGCTGTCCGGCCGTGCCGCCGATGCCGTGCACCTTCATGGCTTCCGAAATGGCGCTGCCCACTGTCAGCCGGGGATTCAGCGAGGAATAAGGGTCCTGGAAGATCAGCTGCATACGGCTGCGATAGGGCTTTAGCTCCGCACCCTTCAGGGCACTCAGTTCCCGGCCTTCGAAAAAGATGCGCCCGCCGGTAGGTTCCGTCAAACGCAGCAACGCCCGGCCGAGTGTCGTCTTGCCACAACCCGACTCTCCCACGAGCCCCAGCGTCTCACCTGCAAAGACCTCAAAACTCACCCCGTCTACCGCCTTCGTATACCGCAAGACTTTTCCCAATAATGTTTTCTGTGCGGGATACCACACCCGAAGGTCTTCGACCTGCATCAGCACTTCAGGTCCGGCCGCCGGCTTCACTACCGGCGCCGCAGGTGCCGGCTCTCTTCCCTCCAGGTAATCGCTGACCACCGGCAGCCGCTCGCCCTTCACATGCAAAGCCGGCCGGCAATTCAACAGCCCCCGGGTATAAGGATGCCGGGGATTCCGGAACAGCTCCTGCACCGGCCCTTCTTCGACAACATTCCCACGATACAGGACCAGGGCCTTATCGGCAATCTCCGCCACTACACCCAGATCATGCGTGATAAAGATAACACCCATGTCTTCCGTAGCTTGAAGCTGTTTGATTAATTCCAAGATCGTCTTCTGCACGGTGACATCCAACGCCGTGGTTGGCTCGTCACAGATCAGCAGCGAAGGCCGGCTGCTCATCGCCATCGCGATCATCACCCGCTGTTTCTGACCGCCGCTGAGCTGATGCGGCCAACGGTGATACATCCCCGCCGGGTCCGGCAGCTGCACCCGCTCGAACAAGGCGATGGTCCGCTCCCGTGCGTCTTCCACCGACACCCGGTGATGCGCCCGGATGGCCTCCGCCACCTGGTACCCGCAGGTAAACACCGGGTTCAGCGAGGTCATCGGCTCCTGGAAGATCATCGCGATCTCCGCACCGCGGATGGGTGGAAGTGTGTCGGGAGGCTGCTCGAGCAGATTGATGGTGCGCCCATCCCGCCCGGTAAAAAGGATCTTCCCCGACGTATACTTCGCCGGCGGGGAAGGCAATAGTTGTAGGATGGAAAGAGAAGTAATGGATTTACCGGAACCCGATTCGCCTACCAGCGCCAGGATCTCACCCCTCCTGACCCGTAAGTTAAGATCGGTGACCGCGGGCGTTAATTGCCCCTCACTCTCAAAGCTGATTCCAAGCTGTTCGATAGATAATAGATCCGACATGCAACCCTAAAAATAAGGATTTTGATCCGATGGTCAGGGTAAGTTCGGGAGATATCAAGGTAAGTTCAGGATATATCGAGGTAAGTTCCGGATATATCAGGGCCGCTTTTGGATATTCGTTACATCATTGGACACCGCGGGCATCGTGTAAGGAACGATCATACAGGTATAATAGACCTTATTAAGCGAGTCGGGAAGCGGCCCATTCAGTGTGAACGAGAAGGTGTCACCCGTGGTGACATGG
>DASYZH010000297.1:0-15099 GCA_035946435.1 Puia sp.
AATTTCAAACACGTCGGACATATTCAGAGCTCAGAGGAAAAAGCGGCCTACGTTCAGGGTATCGAACAGTTAAAGCGTAATTTCCACGGCGTCGCAACTCAATATTTTAGTCAGGCGCTATTTTCCAAAACGACGCCAGCGGAAGTAAAGCAACGCATCCTCAACGACGTCTCCCATGTCGATACGACAATAGCAGCGGCATGCATGGAGCCTGATGACTTTGACGAAGCAAATGAACTGGCTGCGGTTAATAAAAAACTATACCTCATCAACAGCGACGCCAAACCGACCGATACCACCGGCTTTATAACGCATGGCCTCCCGTACCAGCTGTTTTCTATCAGCGGAACAGGCCATTTCCCTATGGTAGAGAAACCGGAGGATTTCAACAGGCTACTAAACCAGGCGCTCTCGGCAATGACAACAGATGCCGGCGACAACAGAGGGAGGCAATAGGAGGGAGTTCGATTATTCCCGCTCGGTCGACCTATCAGGAGTCGAACCTCATTTGTATTGTGTTTGAAAGAATTATGGGCAATGTGAATTATACCCCAAAATCGAAACCCGCTGCCAGAGCGGGTTTCATAATTCAGTGCCCAGAACAGGATTCGAACCTGCACACCTCGCGGCGCCGCCACCTGAAGACGGTGCGTCTACCAGTTTCGCCATCTGGGCATCTACGCCAAAGTCTCTGGTAGAAGATTGTCCCTCAGGACAATCAATAGTGCTTTGGGGGTGCAAATATAGGAAAAGATTGCTTCTTGCCAAAAAAACTCGGGCAATCTATGCGCTTGTTATTCAAATCCTAAGGATCGCGGCTTAACAGCCACTTATCAAGGGCCGGAAGAGACCTCGCTTATCTTTATTCCTACCATGAAAATAACACCCCTTGCCGGCTTGCTTTGGCTATGTCTGCCCCTGCTGGGCCTGCCCTCCTGCAAAATGACGGAGACCACGACGGCCGTTTTTCCACCAATGGTTACTCTGAATGAAATAGATACACTGATCCTGCTCCGGCCCACAGACGACCGGCCCCCTCCCGACGGCCTCTATCTCACCTGTCGGCTGCGGCTCGGAAACTGTATTACCACCGGCTCTTATGACAGCCTCCTTCGCCGTATCCGCCAGCTGGCCATACGAAAAAGGGGAAACGTGGCCGTGGTAAAAGAGGCCTCCATGTATATCACCAGGGTGGATGTATACTCATTGCCGGTGCCGCTGCTTGGGAGTTACATTACCCTTCTCGACTCGCTACAGCACGCCTACGACGAGTCCATAAAGAACATCGCCGTCGTTTACCTGGTGGATCAGGATGACTATTACAGTAAGGTGTTTTTTAATGATTCGCTGGTCGCCAGGCCCAAAGGGACTGGATTCGACGGACTAAGGGCGGCAGGCAAAACGACCCTTACCTTCGACAGACCCGGCATCCTGAGGATAAAAGACGCAGGAACCCTGGACATCCGGCTGGGGAGGGAATATTATATCCTGCTTTATAACAACATCGGCCGTCACAATATATCGTATCACTACGCGGTTATCGACCGGGACCGGTTTGTGATCGAAGACCTCCGGTTTTTTGGCCCACTGGTTACGCCGACCGCCAGCCCACCAGCAGCACACCCGCGATCACCAGCACCGTCCCGATGATCTGTTCTGCAAAGAAGGGCTCACCGAGAAAAAAATGTGCCTGCACGATCGTGGAAACGGGCCCCACACTCGCGACGATAGCCGCATTGTTGGGGCCGATCCGTTTCATGCCAAAAGAGATCAAATAGCTGGGGATCACCGTCGCGATAACAGCCAGCGCCAGGCCATAGCCCCACAACGTTCCGGCATTAGGACCCACCGGCAACAACGGCGCCCCCGCCGACGCCTGCTTTACGAAGTAATGCGTCAGTACCGCCGGTATGGCGACCAGCATGCTATAGCTGGTGAACTTCGAAGCTCCCACGCTGGGCACCACCCGGCCCATCCCCGAAAGATAGCCGGCATAGGTCACCGCACAGCCAAAGACCAGCAGGCTGCCCCAAAAAAAATGGGGGTTGCCGGTGTCGATCCGCAGCTCGCCGAAATAGGCGATGGCGATACCCGTATAGGTCAGCACCAGCGCCAGGTATTGCGCCCGCGTAATGCGCTGCCGGAAGGCTACCGCATTGATCAACACCGAAAAGCTGGGGTAGAGGAAGAGGATCAGCCGTTCGAGACCCGCCGAGATATATTGCAGCCCGAGAAAGTCGAACAAGCCGCTCAGATAATAGCCCAGCAACCCCAGGACGGTGATCCACACCCACTGCCGCCGGGTCATCCGCGCATTTTCCTGTCGGCGCGTGAGCCAGACCGCAGTCACCGCATAAAAGGGCAGGGAGGTCAGCATCCGTAACGCCAGCAGGGTAACGCCATCCGTATGCACGCTGCGTAACGCCAGCTTCACCAGGATCGCCTTGGTGGAAAGGAAGATGGCCCCCGTGAAAAAGATGAGGAAGCCCTGCAGTAAGGATGATTTTTTCATGGTTCATTCCATGCGGCGAAAGCAACCGCGGTCGGTACGACTATACCGCTACGTTGAAATCCCGCAACGCGTCGTTGAGACTCGTTTTGAGATCCGTGCTCGGCTTCCGCTGGCCGATGATCAGGGCACAGCTTACATTGTATTCGCCTGCCGGGAATCTTTTGACATAGCTGCCGGGGATGACGACGCTCCGCGCGGGGACCCGTCCTTTATATTCTACGGGCGAGGACCCGCTGACGTCGATGATCTTGGTGCTTTGCGTGAGGACCACATTGGCGCCCAGCACGGCTTCTTTTTCTACGATCACGCCTTCCACGACGATACTCCTGCTGCCGAGAAAGACGCCGTCTTCGATGATCACCGGCGAAGCCTGCAAGGGCTCGAGCACGCCGCCGATACCCACGCCGCCGCTGAGATGCACGCCCTTGCCGATCTGGGCACAACTGCCGACTGTCGCCCAGGTGTCGACCATCGTGCCCTGGTCTACATAGGCGCCAATATTGACATAGCTGGGCATCAGCACCACGCTCGGGGCGAGATAGGCGCCATAGCGGGCCACCGCATGCGGCACGGCGCGAACTCCCAGCGATTTATAATCTTTCTTGAGCAGCATCTTATCATAGAACTCAAAAGGAGCGACGTCCCAGGTCTGCATCGGCTGGATGCCGAAGTAGAGGAGGATGGCCTGCTTGACCCATTCGTTCACCGTCCAGCTTTCCTTCGGCCCGGTAGCGTGGGTATTCGTCGGCCCGTCGGCGCCCTCAGCCTTGGCGCCCGGCCGACTTCCGCCCGGTTCGGCGACGCGCAGCCGCCCTTTGTCGACTTCTTCGATCACGGCGCGGACCGCATCCGCATACTTAGCATCTTTTACCAGTTCCCGGTTCGCCCAGGCTTCGGCAATCAGTTGTTTCAATTCCATTTCGGTTCGTATAATTTGGATGCAAAACTAACTTATTTTTGCCGCTCGTATGGATTTTGAAAAAGACATAGAACAGTCGCTCGCCGTTTTGCATAGCGGCGGCCTTATTCTTTATCCCACCGATACCATCTGGGGCATCGGCTGTGACGCCACCAACCCCGATGCCGTCGCAAAGGTCTACGCCCTGAAACAACGCGAAGCCGCCAAAAGCCTCATCGTCCTCATGGCCGACGAACGGGAGATACTCAAATATACCAGCGGGCCCGACCTGCGCATCTTCGACTATCTGCACACGGTGAGCAAGCCGACCACGGTGATCTACGAAGGGGCGATGGCGCTCGCGCCGAATCTCATCAATGCCGACGGCACCATCGCCATCCGCATCGTCAAAGACGATCCGTTTTGCCGCCATCTGATCAAACGCTTTCGCAAACCGCTGGTCTCGACCTCGGCCAATATCTCCGGCGAGCCCGCGCCTGCTTTCTATCCCGGGATCGACCCGCGGATCGTGGCCGGCGTGGATTATGTAGTGCATCATCGTCGCGATGATCTGACGCCCCGCGAGCCTAGCGCCATCATCAGGTGGAATGCCGATGGTACGCACCTGGTTATCCGCCCTTGACCCGATCCGCCGTATTTGCTACCTTGCATAAAAACCCCCTATGCATAAGGCCTTTCTTATCCCTGCAGCAGCCCTCGTGCTGGTCGCCTGTACCCCCACAACAACTCCGGCGGCTCCAATGGCCCGCATCCGGCGCCCGCCGTGACCACCGATCCTGTGACGGCCATCACCACCACGAGCGCCGTGTCAGGCGGTATCGTTACGGGTAATGACAGCACACCCCTTACCGCCCGCGGTCTTCAATGGGCGACAGATTCCAATTTTACCAATCTGCAAATTGCCGACGCTAACTCTGCCGTTAATTTTTCGGCAACGATGTCGCCGCTTTCTCCGGGTACGACCTATTATGCAAGGGCATTTGCCACTAACGCAGGCGGTACGGGTTATGGCAACACGGTGGAGTTCACCACCAACGCGGCAAGCAGCGACTATACCGTCTCCACTTATGCAACATTTCCCGATTCGACGGATCTGCCGATGGGCGTGGCTGCAGGCCCGGCCGGTATCTTGTACGCTTGTGGCAACGGGGGGCAGGTATGGACGATCGCAGCGAATGGCAGCGTGGGTCTTTTAACCGATCTCGGCATGGAATTACGTGACATTGTCGCGGACGCCAGGGGGAATTGCTATGTCCTCACCCAGGTGGGGGACATCCGCCGTATTACGCCGGCCGTGTGACCACGCTTTATACGTTCACCGGTTCCAACCTGGTCTTGTCGGGAATAGCGGTCGACAAAGCGCATAATATTTATTTCTCTACCACCGGGGCGATCTATAAGGTCGACTCGCTGGGGCAGAACCCCACCTATGTTGCAGGGAAAAATGGTTCAGCCGATGGAACCGGTATTGGTGCGGGATTCTCCGGCGTCTTCGAGTTGAGGGTGAACAAGGATGGGGATCTGGTCGCCGCCGATGAAAACAAGATCCGGCTTATTACCCCTGCGGGCGTCGTGACTACGCTGGCGGGAACGGCGGCCATTGGCTTGCAGGACGGTGATGGGAATGTCGCCGCTTTTCGTTTCGCGGTGGGCCTCACCATCGATGCCAGCGGGGCCATGTATGTGGCCGATGATGCCAATGCCCGGATCAGGAAGATCGTGCATAAATAGAAAGGCCCTGCCTTTAAAAAGAAAGCCACTACCTTTGCCCCCGTGCAGAAATTCCTGGTAATACAAACCGCTTTTATCGGCGACGTGGTGCTGGCCACCGCCCTGTTGGAAAAATTGCATGCCTGCTATCCGGATGCCCACCTCGATTTCCTCGTCCGAAAGGGAAATGAGGCACTCCTCGCCGGTCACCCCTACCTGCACGAAACCCTGGTGTGGGATAAAAAACAAAACAAGCTCCGCAATCTCTGGCGCATGACGCGACGCATCCGTCGCGAAAAGTACGAGAAGGTCATCAACGTGCAGCGATTCGCGGCAACGGGGATACTCACTGCCTTTTCGGGCGCGAAGGAAACCATCGGTTTCGACAAGAATCCGCTGAGCCGCTTTTTTACACGTCGCATCCCGCATGTGATCAGCGCGCCCGTGGAGCCCGGCAGGATACCGCAGGGCCCTGCCGTCCACGAGGTGGAGCGCAACCCGGCGCTGATAGCCGCGTTTACAGATGACCGACCGGCCCGGCCGAGGCTCTATCCCACGGCTGCCGATGTGCAGAAAGTGGCGGGTTATAAAGATCGCCCTTATATCACCATCTCGCCCGCGAGCGTATGGTTTACGAAACAGTATCCCGCGGAGCAGTGGGCAAGTTTTATCCGCGCGTTGTCCGCGGTGGATGCCGGGGGACGCCTTACAGCGCAGATCGCGGCAGCTTCGGGCGCCGGGACCTCGGTTATGCGTGATGCCGTGCCCTTGACCGTCTACCTGCTCGGCGCGCCCGGCGACCGCCGGCTTGGGGACGGGATCATGACCATGGCCGCAACGGGCAACATCGTCAACCTCGCCGGCGAGCTGAGCTTCCTGCAGAGTGCCGCGCTGATGCAGGGTGCCGTTATGAATTATGTCAACGACAGTGCGCCTATGCATTTTGCCTCGGCCCTCAATGCTCCTGTGACGGCCGTATATTGCTCGACGATACCCGGGTTTGGTTTTGGGCCGCTCTCCGACAATAGCCATGTCGTCGGGATCGAAGCGCCATTGAGCTGCCGGCCTTGCGGGTTGCATGGCTATAAGGCCTGCCCGCAGGGGCATTTTAATTGCGCCCGGAAGATCGGGGACCGGCAATTGTTGCAAACCCTGCCGGGGATTCTTTAACTTCGCGCATTGCGTCTATGGATATCAATTGCTCAGAAAAAGAACGTTTCGTCTTCGACAAGATCGCCCGTGCCGCCGCTGCCCTGGGGACCCCTGCCTATCTGATCGGCGGTTTCGTCCGGGATAAATTGATCGGCCGTCCCACCAAAGATGCCGATATCGTGTGCGCCGGTGACGGCATCGCACTGGCGCACAAGGTGGCGGAAAGCCTTAAACCCAAACCCACCGTCGCCTGGTTCAAGAATTTCGGAACCGCACAGATCAAATGGAACGATTGGGAGATCGAATTCGTGGGTGCCCGCAAAGAATCCTACCGCGACGAGTCACGCAAGCCGGAGGTGGAACCCGGGACCATCGAAGATGACCAGCTGCGGCGCGATTTTACGATCAACGCCATGGCCATCAGTCTCAACGATGCGGATTATGGAACCCTCATCGACCCCTTCGGCGGACGTAGTGATCTGGAGAAAAAGCTGATCCGGACACCGCTGGACCCCCTGAGCACCTTCAGCGACGATCCGCTCAGGATGCTCCGGGCCATCCGGTTCGCGACGCAGCTTGGCTTTTCCATCGTCGAGCCGGCCATTATGGCGATAACGGAAGACGCCCACCGGATCAGGATCGTCTCGCAGGAGCGGATCACGGATGAGCTGAATAAGATCATCATGACCGCAAAGCCCAGCGTGGGTTTCGACCTGCTGTACAGGACCGGATTGCTGAAGATCATCTTCCCGCAGATGGTCGACCTGGCCGGCGCGGAATACATCGACGGCCTGGGGCATAAAGACAACTTCTATCATACCCTGCAGGTCCTCGACAATATCGTGCCCAATACGGACGACCTCTGGCTGCGGTGGGCGGCGATCCTTCACGATATCGGGAAACCCGCGACGAAGAAATTCGAGCAGGGACATGGCTGGACCTTTCATGGACACGAGGTGGTGGGTAGTCGCATGGTTCCCAAGATCTTCAGCAAGTTGAAGCTGCCGCTCAACGAGAAAATGAAGTTCGTCCAGAAGCTGGTGGAATACCATTTGCGTCCGATAAGCCTGACCAAAGAGAATATTACGGATTCGGCCATTCGCCGCCTGCTTTTCGATGCCGGTGACGATATCGACGCGCTGATGACGCTTTGTGAGGCCGATATCACTTCCAAGAACAAGATCAAGGTCAAGCGCTATCTCGACAATTTTGAGCTGGTTCGCCAGCGGCTGAAAGAAGTGGAAGACAAGGACCGCATCCGCAACTGGCAGCCACCCGTCACCGGCGAGCTGATCATGGCTACCTTTAACCTGCCGCCGGGCCGCATGGTCGGCGAGATCAAAAACGCCATCCGCGAGGCCATCCTGGACGGGGAGATCGAAAACAACTACGACGCGGCCTTCGCTTTTATGCTGAAAAAAGCCGCCGAACTCAACCTGCCGCCCCCCCGGAAGCCCGACTGATATATGCTGGAAATGCCCTACCCGGAAAATTAGTGCATTTCCAGCAAAGCGCTAATGTCCGAGAACTTCGTCGGACCTGCTTAGAACTTCGACCCGAGCCACCGGCTCGGCTCTCGTTCGGGCCCTTCGCTGAAAGCTCGGGCCCAGTCCTCCTCGTTCGCGGGCTTCGCTACGCTCGCCCGTGGACGAAAACGCATTCGCGTTTTCCCGCGCGGTCTGCTAAACCGCCAAAATTCTTGAATTTATGTATCTTGTGACCTTAAACTGAATTGTAGCCATGGCGATATTGAAATTTCGGGTGTATTTCGAGGAAGACGATAGTATTTACAGGGATGTGGCGGTAAAGCATACACAAACTTTTCTGCAACTACATCAGGTGATCCTGAAAGCCTATGAATTCGACAGCAAGCACCAGGCCACCTTCTACCGCAGCAACGATCACTGGCAGCGCGGCCGGGAGATCTCGCTGGAGAAATACGATAAACCCTATAAGGTCGAACCCTTATTGATGGCGGCGACGGTGATCCGTAGCGAGATCTTCGACCCCAATCAGAAATTCATCTACGTCTACGATTTTGTCAAGAACTGGAGCTTCCTGGTCGAGCTGATCAATGTCTCCAAGGAAGATTCCTCGAAACTGGACTATCCCGCCGTGGTCAAGGTCGAGGGGATCGCACCTTCGCAATACGGAACCAAAGGTCTCGTCGGCGACAAGCTCACTGAGATAGAAGAAAAATATGATCTTACGAAGGGAACCGAAGGATTTGGAGTGGAAGGAGAGGAGGCCGAGTCGGAGTCGGAGTCCGAGTCGGAGGAAGGAGAAGAAGAAGCCGGCGAAAGCACGGAGGAAGACATTCTTTAACATCCCGGACGTATGATATCCTTTGACACGCCTACCGTTATCATCGTCGTCGGGCCGACCGCAGTAGGCAAAACGGCGGCCGCGATCAGGCTGGCCCAAAAGCTCGATACGCAGATCATCTCGGCCGACTCGCGGCAATGTTATCGGGAGCTCGACATCGGCGTGGCCAAACCGACGCCGCAGGAACTGGAGGCCGTTCCCCATTACTTTATCAATTCACATTCGATCACGGAGGAGGTCAATGCCGCCATGTTCGAGGAGCTGGCTCTGCAATGGACCGCGGAGATCTTCCAACGATCATCCGTGGCTGTGATGGTGGGCGGCACCGGGTTATATATTCGCGCCTTTACCAGTGGGCTCGATGCCATACCCCCCGTGGACCAAACGATCCGCGCTCATATCCGTGATCATTATGAAGAACACGGCCTGGCCTGGCTCCAAAGCGAGGTACAGAAATACGATCCCGAGTATTATAGTAAAGGAGAGATGCTGAATCCGCAGCGGCTCATGCGGGCGCTGGAGGTGCGGATGAGCACCGGGCAGAGTATTTTGTCCTTTCAGAACCGGGAGCCGCGGGAACGACCGTTCCAGATCAGGATCATCGGCCTGAACCTGCCGCGCGAGCAGCTCAATCAACGCATCCACGCCCGGGTCGATGAGATGATGAAGGCTGGTCTCCTTGCCGAAGCGGAGCGCCTGCTCCCGTACCGGCATCACAATGCGTTGCAGACCGTAGGGTATAAAGAATTATTCCATTATTTTGATGAAGGGGGCAAGGAAACCCTCGAACAGGCCGTTACAGCGATCAAGACCAATACCCGGCAGTATGCCAAGCGACAGCTCACCTGGTTCCATCGCGATCTTTCGATCCGCTGGACCGATCCGGGCACGCCATTGGAGACGCTGCTGTGATGCCGCCCGTAGCCCGGATGGTGCCGGGGACCGAGCCTGGCGGGGCCGACACCGTGATGCCGCGCCACAACCCGGGCGGCGCAAACGATAACACGATGGACCAACTGTATAGACTGAACGCCAAAGAGTTCGGCGACGATTTTTTATGGGGAGTAGCTATGGCCGCCATTCAGAACGAAGGGGCCTGGAACGGTTACGGCAAGGGTCCGTCGATCTGGGATGCCTTTTCGCGCCGGCAGGGCAAGATCAAGGGCGGCGGCAAGCCTACGGTCGCCTGCGACTTCTATCATCGCTATAAGGACGATATTCTCCTGGCCAAGGCGCTTGGTTTTACGGTCTTCCGTTTTTCGCTTTCCTGGGCCCGCATTCTGCCAGAGGGCATCGGCCGGGTCAACAAAGAGGGTGTTGCCTTTTATCATAAGGTCATCGAAGAATGTCTGAAACTGGGGATGATCCCCTACGTCACCCTTTATCATTGGGACCTGCCGGTGGTGTTGGAGAAAGAGGGTGGGTGGACGAGCCATCTGATGCTAAAATGGTTCACTCGGTTTGCAACGCTTTGCGCCACGGAATTCGGGCCGACGGTAAAGAACTGGATCGTGCTCAACGAACCCTTTGGATTTACAAGCCTGGGGTATATGCTGGGCAGGCATGCACCCGGGCGGATGGGGCTGTCCAATTTCCTGCCGGCGATCCATCATGCGGCGCTCGCCCAGGCGGAAGGGGGACGGATCATCCGGCAACATGTACCGGAAGCCCATATCGGCACCACCTTTTCGTGTTCGGAGATCGTGCCGTATACGAATTCGGCCGAGGACATCGCAGCCGCGGGAAGGATGGATATCCTGATGAACCGCCTCTTCATAGAACCCGCTCTCGGCCGCGGCTATCCCCGGGAAGACTTCAAATTCCTGGAGCGCCTCGAACTCCATAACCGCTCCTGGAAGTACACCGAACGCATGACCTTCAATTTCGACTTCATCGGCATCCAGAACTATTTTCCGGTGGTGATCCGCTACAATCCGCTGATCCCCATCGTTCAGGCCTCCGAGGTCCGGGCCCCGGGGCGTGGGGTGCCACATACGGCCATGGGTTGGGAGATCAACCCGGACAGCTTCTACCGCATCCTCAAACGCTTCTGGCTGTATGGTGGTGTCAAGGAGATCATCGTGAGCGAAAGCGGCGCCGCCTTTAAAGATGAGGTCGTAGGCGGCATCGTCGACGACCAGCCCCGCATCGACTACTATCAGCAATACCTGCTCGCCCTGCTCAGGGCAAAGAAAGAAGGCGTCAACATCAAAGGCTTTTTCGCCTGGACGCTGATGGACAATTTCGAATGGGCCGAAGGTTACAAAGCCCGTTTTGGGCTTATCCACGTGGATTTCGAAACGCAATTACGGACGATCAAACGCTCCGGGTACTGGTTCCGCGATTGGCTGAGCGGAAAGCCACACTAAACTTTAACCGGGGTTCAGTCTGATACTAAAATATTCTGACAGGTAAAATAGTCTTACATTCACTGTCAACTGAAAAGCCGTCCCGAATTTTCGCGGCGGCTTTTTTCTTTATATGGGCCCCACGGGTGGCTCAATCAATATGGGTTACACGCCGGGAGCCAGCGCCCGTGAATTGCGTCGATTGCCATATGCCTGCGTTGCCGTCCAATAAGATCACGTTGCAGATCGATGGGCAGGACCAGCTGGTGCACGACCTGGTGCGCACACACCGCGTGGCCATTTATCCGGATATAGCGCGGGAATACCTAAACGGGCACGGCCATTGAACCGCGAGCCGCCTGATCAATGGAAATCTCGCTTGATCGCGGCGTCGAAGGTTTTGAGACTCCAGCCACCGCCGACGATGATACGGCGGACCGTCATCAACGGATCGTTACGGTCCATTTTGTCGGCCAGCTGAAAAGCCATGATAAAGCCTCTTTTGCGGAGTTCGGGCAGTGCCTGGGGATTCCACAGACCAAAAGGATAGGCGAAATAATTGATCTTCGTGCCGGTGATGGCTTCGAGCTGCCTGGTGGGTTTGTCGATCTGTATCTCCCAATCCTTACCCTGGTATTTTTTCACATTATGATGGTCCCAGGTATGGCTTCCGATGACATTGCCGGCGGCATAGAGTTCTTTTACCTGGGCTACGGTCATATAATGAGGAAGCTTGTTGAGACTGATGGTCATGATAAAGAAGACGCCGCGGAACCCGTACTTCTTCATTTCCGGCCAGGCGACGTTATACTGGTCCTCGTCCGTGTCGTCGAAGGTCAGCATGATGGGCTTGCTGGGGAGTGCCGCGCCTTTGGTGAGGTAAGCATAGAGCTGATCAGGGAGGATGGTATGATAGCCGCTGTCGTGGAGCATCTTCAGCTCGGCTTTGAGATCGGCCGGCGGCATGATATAATCTTTGGAGACTTTGGAGTCCGTGGCTTTCCAGTCGCGGATCTGGTGATAACAAAGGATAGGAACTTCTTTTCTTCCCAGGATCACAGCAGGCGGCGGTACATTACCACCCTGCAGAGATGCCGCGGACGCGGCTAAAACGAATGTCACGAGACCAAATACGATCAGCTGCTTCTTCATATTAGATTTAAAATAATTGCTTCTTAACGATACGGACTGACTTTTATGCGTTGACGCCGGGAATAATTTTAACCACCGCTTCGAGCCAACGCTGGTCTTCCTGATCGAAGGCGTCCAACACTACGCTATCCACGTCCAGCACGCCTACGATCGTTTTGCCGGAACGGATGGGTATTACGATCTCTGAGCGCGAGAGACTGCTGCACGCGATATGACCGGGGAAGGCTTCCACATCGGGCACGATCAGGGTCCGCTCTTCGGCCCAGCTTGTCCCGCAGACCCCCTTCCCTTTCCGGATACGGGTGCAGGCGACGGGACCCTGAAAAGGACCGACGACCAGTTCCCCTGCTTTCACCAGGTAGAAGCCGACCCACAGCCAGCCAAACTGCTCTTTAAGCGCTGCGGCGATGTTAGCGAGGTTGGCCGTTGGGTCCGATTCGCCTTCGATGAGCGCCTTGATCTGGGGCAGCAGGGCGGTATATTGTTCTGTTTTTGTGCCCTGGGCTATCTGTAGATCTTCTGCCATGTGCGCAAAATTACGATAACTCTTTCTTATCTTACAAATATGCCTCATATGCCCCGATTTTCTATTGACCCCGATATTGCTCACGCCCGGACGCTGGATACGGCTTTTTATACCGATCCATCGCTTTTCACACTTGCCAAAGAGAAGCTGTTTGCTCCTTCCTGGCAATTTATCGGCGATACTTTACTGGCTCCCGCTCCCGGGGATGCACGGCCGTTTGCCCTGCTTGAGCATTATTTGGATGAGCCGCTGGTGCTGGTGCGCGATGTCGCCGGGACGCTTCGGGTATTGAGCAATGTGTGTACGCATCGGGGCAATATCGTGGTGAATGAACCGTGCCGGGTGGCGCATTTGCGGTGCCGGTATCATGGGCGTCTCTTTGAACTCGACGGACGGTTCCGGAGTATGCCGGAGTTTCGGGAGGTGGCCGATTTTCCGTCGGCGACGGACGACCTGGTGCAGTTGCCCGTTGAAACGTGGGGCCCGTGGTTGTTTACGTCGTTGGGGGCGGAAGCCGGACGGGCGCGCAAGGCAGAGGCGCGCCTGCAGTCCGGCGGGGGCATTGCGGCTGAGAGCGGTGGTTTCCGCGATTGCTGGGGGGATATCATCGACCGGCTGCACTGGTTGCCGCTGGAGAAATTTGTATTGCGGCCCGAGCTCAGCCGGGATTTCACGGTAAAGGCGCATTGGGCACTATATTGCGAGAACTACCTGGAGGGTTTTCACATCCCTTTTGTACACGCAGGGCTCAACTCGGTGATCGATTTTGGGAACTATACTACTGAGCTGTTCCGGTTTTCCAGCCTGCAGCTGGGTATTGCCAGGGATGACGAGGAGGTGTTCGATCTGCCCAGCTCGTCCGTCGACTATGGTAAGCGGGTCGCTGCTTATTATTTCTTTGTCTTCCCGAATCTGATGTTCAACTTTTATCCCTGGGGCCTTTCGGTGAATGTGGTCAAGCCGGTGAGCCCGGGTGAGACCCGTGTTTCGTTTCTCACCTATGTAGCTGATGAGAGCAAATACAATAAGGGCGCTGGGGCGGGATTGGACACCGTAGAGCTTGAAGATGAGGAAGTGGTCGAAGCGGTGCAGCGAGGCGTACGTTCGCGGTTTTATACGCACGGGAGGTATTCGGTGACGCGCGAACAGGGAACGCATCACTTTCATCGACTGATAGCGGAATTGCTATGACTCAGCAGCTCAAAAAAAACATTGGATTGTGGTCCGCGGTGTCCATCGTAATGGGGAGTGTGATCGGGTCCGGTATTTTTATGCGACCGGCTAGTATGGCGCAGCGGCTGGGCTCCCCTAAGCTGTTGCTGCTGGTGTGGCTGGTGGCAGGCGCCGCGTCGATGCTTGGAGCCATGATCTATTCGGAGCTGGGGACCATGTTCCCGGAGACCGGTGGCCCTTATATCTCTCTGCAAAAGATATACGGCAATTTTGTCGCGTATCTCTATGGCTGGTCGGCGATGGCGGTGATCAACACTGCTTCGCTCGCCGCTATTACCATCGTGTGCGCCCAGTATGCCGGGTTCTTCATACCCCTGCCGCGGTTCCCGCGGGCTACGGAGCTTTCGGTCCACTTGCATATCCCGTATATCGGCGAGATCTATCCGCTGGAGAATTTCGGGATGAAGATGCTGACGTCGCTGATCCTGGCGTTGCTGACGCTGATCAATTACCTGAGCGTCCGTTTTGGGAATGCGGTGCAGCTGGTGGCGACCATCATGAAGACGCTCGCGCTGGGGTTGCTGATCGGCGGGCTACTGTTCTCGGGACAGGGACATGCGGCGAATTTTTTTACGAACAGCCCGGATTTCAAACCTTCGTTTTGGGTGATACTCACGGGGTTCATGGCCGCGACGTCTGGCGCCTTCTCCTCGTATGACGGATGGTATAATATCAATATGGTTGCGGGCGAGCTGAAAGACCCCCGGCGGAATATCAGCCGCAGCCTTTTCATTGGACTCGGAGCTTGCATGGCGATCTATATCCTGGTAACGCTGGCCTACAATTATATCCTGCCCATCGGGGTGATGGCGCATTCCACGCTGGTCGCGGCGGATGCGATACAGCAGGTGCTGGGCACGGCTGCTGCGGGGCTGGTATCGCTGCTGATCGTTGTCTCGACCTTTGGTGCTACCCATGTGAACCTGCTCACCAATGCGCGGGTGACCTTTGCGATGGGGGAGGACGGAAGTTTTTTTCCCTGGGCAGGCAGGGTACAGCCACGTTTCGGCACGCCGGGAAACGCGGTCATCATCATGGGGGTGTGGAGCATCCTTTTCGTGTTTAGCGGCAGCTTCGATATCCTGGCGGATATGTTTGCGTTCATGTCCTGGGTCTTTCATGGACTCATGGCGATAGGGTTGATCATCCTTCGGCGACGGATGCCCGATGCGCCGCGGCCCTACAAGGTGCGGCTTTATCCCTGGATACCGCTCGTCTTTGC
>DASYZH010000298.1:0-8232 GCA_035946435.1 Puia sp.
ATAGACGGCGTACCCTTCGGGCAATCGCTGAACGGCGTCACCTACGCCAGCGGCGTAAGCGCACAAACCTTGGGTGGATTGACAAACGCCACGTCCGGTAGCAGCCCGTTCGTCACGATCAACCCCGCGGACATCGAAAGCATCGAAGTACTGAAGGATGCGGATGCTACTGCCATTTACGGATCGAGGGGTGCCAACGGCGTGGTCCTGATCACTACCCGTAAGGCAAAGGCGGGCAAGACATCCGTGGACGTCAACTATTATGCCGGCGGGGGGAGACCCACTCATCTGGCGAAGATGCTGAACACCCAACAATATGTCGCTATGCGGAGGGAGGCCTTCCAGAATGACAGCATCGCTCCTACCACGACCACGGCTACCGATCTCCTCGTCTGGGATACCACCCGGTATACAAATTGGAATAAGATCCTTTTCGGCAACCAGGCAAGGACCATGGACGGGCAGGTGAGGCTTTCCGGCGGCAACCAGCAAACGCAGATGTCGATCGCGATGGGATACCACAGGGAAACACCTGTCTATTACGGTAACATGTCGGACGGTAGGGGGAACCTGCATGCCAACATGGTGCATCATTCCGTCGACAATAAGTTTACGGTCTCTTTCAATGCCGGCTATAGCGTGGATCAGAATAATCTGCCAACGGTTGATCTAATGGGTTTGATCAATACCATTCCCAACGCCCCTTACCCGCTGGACGCTAAGGGAAATCTCGTCTGGATCGACAAGGGGGTCACCTTCTCGAACCCGTTGCAATACATCTACAAACAGTTCCTCGGCAAGACGCAAAATATGCTCGGCGACATGAATCTGCGATATGCCGTTGCAAAAGGGCTTCAGCTAAAACTCGATGCCGGGTACAATATGCTCAGGGCCGACCAGATCTCGACCAATCCCATCAAGTCTCAAAGCCCTTATAGCACTTCTTTGATCAGCTCAGCCTCCTTTTTCTCCAAGGATGCCGAAAACTGGATCATCGAACCGCAGGCGCAATATGATCACAAATGGGGGAAAGCCGGCGTTCAGGTGCTCGTCGGCAGCAGTTGGCAGCAACAAACCAGCCAGGACAATACCATCAATGCCAGCGGCTATACCAATGACGATCTCCTGCTGACCCCCGGGCCCGCCGCATCGAAAAGCGTAACGGCCAATTATTCCAAGTATCGTTATGCGGCATTGTTCGGTCGCGTCAGCCTCAACTGGGATGGAAAATACCTCCTGAATCTGTCCGCACGGCGCGATGGCTCCAGCCGTTTTGGCCCCGGCAAGCAATTCGGCAATTTTGGTGCGGTGGGCGCGGGCTGGATCTTCTCGCAGGAAAGCTTTATGAAGGGTCTGCGGTTCGTCAGCTTTGGCAAACTTCGGGCAAGCATGGGCGTGACAGGTAACGACCAGATCGGGGATTACCAATATATTCCTTCATGGGTATCGACCACGTCGGCTGTCGCCTACCAGGGTACGACCGGCTTATACCCCCGGAGCCTCTATAACCCTAACTTTGCGTGGGAGCGTAACAGGAAATGGGAGGCCGGCCTGGAATTGTCGTTCTTTAAAGAACGTATTTTCCTGAGCGCCGATTACTATTTGAACAAGACCGACAACCAGCTGACGGGCATCGTATTGCCGACCCAAACGGGATTTTCCAGCCTCAATGCCAACCTGGGCGCCGTGCTCCAGAATACGGGATGGGAACTGGCGGTGAGCACCACCAATGTGCAGCAAGGAAAATTCAGCTGGAAGAGCGCCTTTAATATCACCATTCCGCGCAATAAGCTGGTGGCTTATCCTGGTTTTGCCAGCTCGCCCTATGCCAACACCTGGAGCATCGGGCTTCCCATTACCATTTCCAAATCGATCCCTCTGCTGGGAGTCGATCCGAAGACCGGGATCTACCAGTTGGCCGGGATGTCTATTCCCCAAAACCTGACCGCCGCTCCGAATGTGGGTCAGCTGGAATACGGTGGGTTGCAGAATACATTTACATTAAGTAACTGGACGCTGGATGTCTTTATCCAGTTTGTGAAACAACTGGGCAAGACCAGTTTCAATTTCGCCTCGCCGGGCGCGCGCTCCAACCAGCCGGTCGAAGTACTCGCGCGCTGGCAGCATTCGGGGCAGATTACCGATGTACAACGGTTCACCACGACCGGCACCGCTGCCACCACGTACAGCTATTATGCCAACTATTCCACCGGCCGCTTTACCGATGCCTCCTATGCTCGTCTGAAAAATGTATCGCTCTCTTACCTGTTCGACCGCCGCCTTGCCCGTGCGATCCGGGCGGACAATATCCGGGTATTCGTTCAGGGACAGAACCTGCTGACCTTTACCAGGTACAAAGTGGGCGACCCCGAGACATTGGGCTATGCGATCATGCCCCCGATGAGGATGCTCACCGCGGGCGCCCAGGTTAGTTTCTAATCTTTCAATCAATCCCAATCATGGAAAAAATGAAAAAATATATACCCGGCACCGCCCGGAATATGCGCCGGAGCCGGTTCACCTGTTTGCTGGCCCTGGCAATAATGTCCTTGTCTTCCTGCAAAAAATTTGTAACGGTGGAAGATCCGCCGACCTTGCTGACCCAGGATAAAGTGTTCAACAGCGATGCATCGGCCACTGCCGCCATGGTCTCGATCTATACCAGTATGATGAATGACATCTACGGCAGTAATGGCTCGTTTGTCTGTTTTGCCATGTCCGAGCTGGGCGGCATGTCGGCCGATGAGCTCGCTTATACGCAAAGCTCGACCGTCACCCCCTATTTTCTACAGTTCTCCAATCATGCGCTGACCCCGGACAATACCTATGTCGGCGCGTTATGGTCGGATGGCTATACGTATATCTACCGGGCGAATGCCATTCTCGAAGGATTGGCGAGCTCGACCGGCATGAGCGATAGCGTCAAGACGCAATTGACCGGTGAAGCCCACTTTATGCGTGCCTTTTGCTATTTCTATCTCGTGAATATATTCGGCGACGTGCCGCTCGAATTGACGACCGACTATACCGTGAACATGCACATGCCAAGAACGGCCGCGGCTTCCGTATGGGGCCAGGTCGTTGCGGATCTGCAGACTGCGAAGACGAATATGTCGGACGCCTACCCAACATCGGGAAGACTGCGTCCAAACAAATGGACCGCCAGCGCGCTGCTCGCCCGTGCATTCCTGTACCAGGGAAAGTGGCAGGATGCGGAGAATGAATCCACCGCCTTGTTGAACTCCGGCGTTTATTCGACAACGCTTCCGCCGCTCACACAGGTGTTCAAGATGACCAGCACGGAAGCCATCTGGCAGCTGCAACCGGTGGCGGCCAACGCCAATACTCCGGAAGGCACCCATTTCCTGACGGTCGCGAACACCCAGCCTGCATTTGAGCTGACCCCGCAGGTATTGAACGCCTTCGAAACCGGAGATCCACGTCTGACCAATTGGGTCGGCTTCAGCAGCACGGCCAATCCCAGCTGGGCCTATCCTGCCAAATACAAGGCAGGGGCCGGCGCGCTGAGCGAATATTACGTCGTCTTCCGGCTCGCCGAGCAATACCTGATACGGGCTGAAGCAAGGATCCAACAGGGAAATATTGCCGGAGGCGTCGCCGATCTGAATGTCATCCGTGCCCGTGCCCGTTCGGGCGATACCACAGTGCTCCCGGATGTGTTGGCCAGTTTGTCCCAATCCGACGCGCTCAGCGCAGTGATGCACGAACGGCAGGTGGAGCTCTTCGCCGAATGGGGTCATCGCTGGTTCGATCTGGCGAGGACCAACCAGGCAACAGCAGTTCTGCAACCCCTGTCGCCGCCTAACACCTGGAAACCGGGTTCCATTCTTTACCCCGTGCCGGCCACGGAGATACTGGCCAACCCGGCTCTGACCCAGAATGCTGCTTACTAATGAGCATGCCTCACCAATAGCATAATTTGTAAAAACATAAACCATGAATTCATTAAAAAAAGGATCTCCCATTTTGATTGCCATTCTGCTGCTGACCGGCTGCTGCCAATTGTTCGCCCAGGGAATCCGGTTTGTTCACAATCTCGATTCTGCCCTGGCCATGGCCAAGGCTGAACACAAGCCGATCTTCATTGACTTTTACACGTCCTGGTGCGCTCCATGCAAAATGATGAGCAAAGATGTATTCCCCCAGGAAAAGGTGGGCAATTTCTTCAACCAAACATTCATTAATTGTAAAATACAGTGCGATGATAATGGCATTGGTGTTGAAGTAGGTAAAAAATATGCGGTCAATGCATACCCTACGACAATGTTTCTTAATTCCGATGGCGAACTCATCCACTCTGCTGCGGGTGGATTGTCTGCCGATGAATTTATCGACCTTGCCAAAATAGCACTCGATCCCAACAAAAATCTGTCATCGCTCATCAGGAAATGGGAAGGCGGGCAACGGGACACGGCCTTTGTCAATCATTATTTTGCAACTTTGAAGGCAGCATGGAGAATTGAATTGGCCAAAGGCCAGTTCGAGACGTATTTCTATGCGCTGACCAAAGCAGAAAAAACCGGCAAGAACAGTTTTGAATTGATCAAGTTGCTGGGCTTCCCCCCATTTTCTCCCCTATTCAGTTTTGTAGAAGATAACAAAAGAAGTTTTTATAAGAGTGTAGGTAATGCCGTTGTTGATAAATACCTTTCCAACACCTATACCTGGTATTTGCAAGCGATGGTACTGGAAAACGGCTCGGCTGCCCGTCGGGCCTACTTTGCCGCCAAAGCCCGGTTCAAAGCCAAAAATTATCGCAGTTACGACGAAGTTGCGATGTTCATTGAAATATTCGAAACATTTGACACTACCGGCAATGTCGATATCAAGGAATACCAACGCCGCGGTACGGCATTCCTTGATAAGTATGGTGCGAATAATGACTCCTATACCATCGCTCTTACCCAACTGCTAGGCAATTGCACCGGCCGTGATACTGACGGATCGGCGGGTATAAAATGGATGGAGACTTTACTCGCCCGCAATAATGACCCCAAATATCTCAATTCCTATTTCTATATCCTTTGGCGAAATCGGCAATTCGATAAAGCCATGGAAATAGGCCGGCAAATACACGATGAAGCCATTCGCGGAAATGAATCGACTGCACAAATTGACGGGCAGATGGCCATGGTCGCTGCGTACCGGGAAAAGCTGGCAAAAACGAAGGCTGCGGCTTCACAAAACGGAACAATATCCAACCCATAACTCCCATACTATTTACCATGAAAAAGTTGATAACCGCGGCACTCCTTTCATTCCCGACCATGCTCCTGGCACAGGACTCCGCCTTCACCATTAAAGGCCGCGTCGGAAAGCTGATTGCTCCCGCTAAGATGTATCTGTCCTATCGTGTCGGCAACAACAGCATCCTGGACTCCTCCGTGCTGGATAGGGGCAAATTCGAATTCCATGGATTTACGGTCAACCCGAGACTGGCGACGCTGTCACTTGACCATACCGGGGAAGGCCGGCAAAAAAAGATGGACGAATTGGCGATATATATCGATCACGGATCTGTCGAGTTGTCCGCGGGTGATTCGGTGAAGAACGCCAGGGTCAGGAACTCTCCGCTCACCGATGATTATCTGGCCTACAAAAAGTTTCTGGCCGGCCCCGATGCAACGCTCGACCGGCTGAATGAAAGATGGGCTGCATCTACGGACGAAGAAAAGAAAGGCAACGCACTCAGGGACAGCCTGATGGCGGCAGGGGCCCCTTATTTTGCGGAGAAGAAAAAGTTGCAGATTGAATTTATCCGCCAGCATCCCAATAGTTTCGTCAGCTTTGTTGCGCTGTTTGAAATTGCAGGTAGCAACATCGGCGACTACTCGACGGTAGAGCCGCTTTTCGATGGTCTCTCCGAGTCTGTCCGCAACCGCAGAGCCTGTGTCGACTTTGCCAAACGACTCGAGATCGCTAAATCGACAGCCGTGGGCTCTATCGCCCCCGATTTTACACAAAATGATACGGCGGGCCGACCGGTGAGCCTTTCCAGTTTCCGGGGAAAATATGTTCTCGTCGATTTTTGGGCAGGCTGGTGCGGCCCCTGCAGGGCTCAAAATCCGAATATTGTCAAGGCCTGGAATGCCTGCAAGGACCAAGGATTTACCGTACTGGGTGTGTCGCTCGACCGGGACAGGAATAATTGGTTGAAGGCCATTGCGCATGATTCACTTACGTGGACCCAGGTATCCGATCTTCAGTTCTGGAACAATGCCGTGGCCGTTCAATACGGGATCAGGGCCATACCCATGAACCTGTTGTTGGACAAAGAAGGGAAGATCGTCGCCCGCAATCTTACCGATGACGCGCTCGAGAGGAAACTGGCGGAATTGACTAACTGAAGGACAACGGCAGGCAAGGATGGGCCGGCGAATTCCTATGCCGTGAGTGCTTTTCAGTTGGACGAAATTGCTTTGCGTGAAGCCCTCCATGAGATCACCGGCCTGGCGATGGACCCCTGCAAGGAAAAAAGGACAGGGATAATCACGAAAATGGGTGCTCGTTGTATACATCTACGATTTCCAGTGTAAAGTACCGTTTCGGCAAAGGGCAGCCGAAACGCATCCCCTTTTTGAAGCCGATCAGCATTGTCCCAATTGGGTCCAGCACGGAAACCTTGCCGTTCCTCAGATCAGCTTGTTCCAGGAGGACAAGGGTCACTGCCATTACCTGCTCAGTTGCCACATCCTTAATGATAGCAGTGGAATTTAATCTGATCACATCCGGCGGAATATCCTCCCTGCTCACGACAGTCGCTCTCTTAATTTCGTTCAATAACAGCCTTAGATAATTTTGCTCAATGTTATTCTTTGTGATCTTTAAATAAGACTGAAGGAGTTTGTAGTCTTCCCTAAGAAGCACTACTTCGTTGATATCTGTATGCATATTACAAATTATAATAGATTAATACAATTAGTGCCGGGTACGCATTCGCATCGCGGCCCTTTCAAGCGAAGGTGAATGATACACCTCCAATACGGAATGGTTCTTTTTACGCGCCAGCCTTTCCCAGCTAAAATATAGTCCTTTTTTAAGTCCAATGAGTGCGATGCCGATGGGTGACAATATGGAAACCTTATTCTTTCTTTTATCCACCTCCCCGGGCAATACAATCGTGTAGGCCATAACGAGGTTGGTTTCAAGGTTCTTTACAATTACAGTCGAGTTCAATCTCGCCACATCCTTGGGAAAGCGGACTTTTTCAACGACTATCGCATCGCGAAGCTGCTCCCAAAGACGCACAATGGTCCTGCCATCAATAGACTTGATCTTCTTGAAAGCATTAATATACTTGGTGATCAAATTATGATCTTCCTGCATGATAAGTAATTCCTTTTGTCTCTTTTGTTCTTTTTGCATAATTAACTGATTTGGGCATAGCCGTTGAATCAACGTATAATGACAATCACCGTGGCTTGCTACTTTATTGCTCTTGGATTTCGACTGGGTGCCATTCCTTGGCCAAAGCAATTGCTTTGGGAAATAAAATGGTATTTTCCAATTGCATGTGAAAAGACATCTCCCTGTCAAGTCTTTTCATTTTATCAAATAAATATTTGATCAGGAAGTCGGCACCATCTGGAATCGCATAATCTTCAGTTAATTCTCTAAAAAGCTCGAAGTCATTTGCGATGGCGTCATGGGCCTTTGATAATGTTTCTACCATTTCGTAAAAATATTCCGGTATGGGCTTCTCGATCGAATCGGAATGCCTGGCTTTTTTAGATGCCTGTACGATTATTGGAAAAAAAGTGCTTTCCTCCATTCTCAAATGGCGCAATAGGTTATCAAATGACAGAAACATTATTTCACTCAGTTTCCCGAATTGCGGATGTCTATCACTATGTTTATATACAACGACCCGGGTGATGTCGTAAATGATAGCAATCTCTCTTTTCGCCGGCTGGTGGCAGTTGCCGACACTGTGTTCAATAAGTTCGGTCAGTGAACATGCTACGAATCCTTTTGACCGGGTTTCTAAAGCGTTTTTGATCCTCTTAGCTGGCAATGTATTCATAAAATGATTTTTATGATCTGGTGATCTTCTTTTAATTCGGATGAATAATGGCTCGGACAACGTGTTCCCAATCTGCCGCCTTTTGTTCCATTTCGGCCATTTCAAGTAAATGGTTATTAACTGGGTGGAAAAAGGCGATCATTACAGGAGGGCGGTCATCTAAATATTCAAACTGCAAGGAAATTTGT
>DASYZH010000299.1:0-8038 GCA_035946435.1 Puia sp.
ATAACCTGAATCAATTCTCCATTGACCCGGGAATCGTCTATACGAAAGGGTCCAGTTTCCGGATCGGCATGGACTTCAAGCTGACGAACAAGCAGAACTCGATCCTTTGGGGCGGGCAGCATTATACGTCGAATGCCTTCAGCTCAGATTTCAAATACAATATCCTGCAGAGTACCTCGATCCAGGGAAAGTTTACGATGAATGCGATCTTTTATACGGCGGGCCAGAATGGTTCGGAGAGTACCACCAGCCCCGTGAGCTATACGATCCTGGAGGGCTTGTTGCCGGGGAAGAACTATCTGTGGAATCTGGATTTCACGAAGAAGCTGGGGAGCAGCCTCGAGCTGAGCCTTCAGTATGAGGGGCGAAAGGCGGGGGATACGGGGATCGTACATACGGGCCGGGCAGCGTTGAGAGCGTTGTTATAAAAGAAAAACCCCGGCAGTTGCCGGCCCCCGAACGGCTTCGCCGTTCGGGACATAAAGAAAAAACCCCGGCGGTTGCCGGGGTTTTGCAATATGATACGGGTTAGCGATTAACCAAAGATGCCGCCTTTCTTGAGTGTACGGGTACCTTCGCCGATCTTGAAACCATTGTGGTAGATCTCGATCTTGTAGTCACCCTTTGAGAATTCGCTGTTTTGTTTCCAGGCGAACTGTACGGATTTCGTCTTGCCGGCTTCGAAATCGACAGGAACCTTTGCAGTGTACATCTTGTCGCCTTCGTCACGGGTAGTGAAGGTGCCGCTACCCAGAGCCGGTACGGAGATGGGCTTGCCATCGGGGCCGGTGATGCAAACATATACATCGGTCTGGCCGGTCTGTGCGATACGGTTAGCTACATCGAAACCGATAACGAGCTTGTTAACCTTACGGGCTGTAGTCGTTTCTTTGTCCTGGCCGTCCTTCTTTTCGTGCATCGGCGTGATGGTGATGTTGGAAGCATTCAGGGTAGAAGCGATGTCTACCTGTTTAGCCAGGGCCTGGTTCTGCGTCGTGCTGGTGGACAGGTCGTTGGTCAGCTTGTCCTTGTCCTGGGTCAGCTGTTGCTTGTCCTGGGTCAGCTGCTGGTTGTCCTGGGTGAGCTGGGCTACCTGTTGTTCCAGGCTGCTTACTTTGTCGTTGAGTTCCTTGATGAGGCTTTGTGCCTTTTCTTCTTCTGCCTTGGAGAGGTGCTGTTTGCTGAGGAGGCCGCGAATCTGCTTCTTGAGGTTAGCTACCTGGCCGTCTTTTTCATTGACGGTAGCGGTCAGCTTATTGTTGGTTCCGGTGAGGGAATCCAAACGTACGAGTGCGTCGTCAAAATTCTTCTGCAGCTGCCCTTTTTCGTCGGTGACCTTGGAGATCTGAGCCTGCTGCTGGGTTTGAACTTGTTCTTGTTTGTTGTTATTCCACAGCAGATACCCCCATGTCCCGAGGAAACCTGCGGCCAGCAAACCGATGACCAGGTTTTTGTAGTCTTTCTTCGGAGGTTGATTTTGAGGTGTAGCTGAGGGATAGTTGGTTGTCGTACTCATAGCTTATTGCTTTTTCAAAAGTTAAGAATGTGTTTTAATCGATCCGTACTTCATCCGGTGTTAGTCTAAAACCGTGCCAAACTCAATTTTATTGTGTTCCACCCCTGATTCCTAAAGATTTATGTAATATTGCGCCAATAAAAGTGTTGTTATGGCTGTAGACAAAATACTCGGTGATTGGAAAAAAGGAAAATTTAAGCCCGTATACTGGCTTGAAGGCGAGGAGGAATACTACATCGATGTGTTGGTGGGCTATGCCGAGCGCAATATCCTTTCCGAGGCGGAGGCCGGTTTTAATTTAACGGTTTTTTATGGCAAGGATGCGGACTGGACGGCGGTGATCAATGCCTGCAGGCGCTATCCCATGTTTGCCGAACGGCAGGTGGTGCTCCTTAAAGAGGCGCAGCAGATGAAGGATATCGACAAGCTGGAAGCGTATATCGACAAACCGCTGGTGTCGACGGTGCTGGTGGTTGCCTATAAAGAGAAGAAGGTCGACGGCCGCAGCAAGCTGGCCAAGCTGCTCAAGGAAAAGGCCGAGCTCTATACGACAAAGAAGCTTTACGATAACCAGCTGCCGGATTGGACGAGTGAGCTTATCCGCAGCAAGGGGTACGAGATCACGCAAAAGGCATTGTTGCTGCTGGTCGACCATATAGGGAATGATCTCAGCAGGATCAATAACGAGATCGATAAGCTGCTGGTGAACCTCGGCGGAAGCCAGCGCATTACCGAGGACGAGATCGAGAAATATGTGGGGGTAAGTAAAGAATATAATGTTTTCGAGCTGCAGGATGCTTTTGCGAAGAAGGACAAGGCCAAGGCCATCCGGATCATTCAGTATTTTGAGGGAAATCCGAAAGCTGGCCCCATACAGCTGATCCTGCCCTCCATCTATAATTTCTTCAGCAAGGTCTATATGATCTTCGGCCAGCCGGCGCGTGACGAGAAGGGGGTAGCCGCGGCCATCGGCGTGAATCCTTTTTTTGCCAAGGACTACCTCGCGGCGGTGCGTAACTACAACTACGAGGGTATAGAACAAGGCTTATTATTGTTACATACTTATAACCTGAAGAGTGTAGGGGTGGGCAGCGCCGGCACCGAGGATGCTTCCTTATTGAAGGAGCTCGTGGTGAAGATCATGGGTTGAGCCATTGCCGCCGGGCCGGGCTCATCGGGTGGCCAGGGCCGCCAGCGAATCCAGCTTATCCTGCGCCATGGCGGCCTTGAGTTCCTCCAGACCGTTGAATTTGAGTTCGGGGCGCAGAAAGGCTTTCACGAAGACGCGCAATTCCCTTTCGTATATATCCCGGTCGAAGTCGAAGAGGTTGACTTCGATGGTCCGGTGGGTGCCGTTGATGGTGGGGCGGATGCCGATGCCCATCATGCCTCCGAGCCGGGGACCGTCGAAAATGCCGGGGGTGTCGATGCCGGCCGCCGCGGTGGGTTGTTGCTGAGCCTCCTCGCCGGACTGACGCTGAGCCTCGTCCGGTCCTGTCGATCCTGTTCCGGGGTGTGCCGGCAGCAGCTGTGCTTCGACGGCATAGACGCCGTCGGCTGGCGTGAGCTTCTCGGGGTTCCCGATCCCGAGGTTGGCGGTAGGATAACCCAGCGTCCTGCCGAGCCGGTTGCCTTTTATGACCGTTCCCGAAAAAAAGAAGGGGTAGCCCAGCAACTGATTGGCAGTCGAGATATCGGCGCGAAGGATGGCTTCGCGGATCCGGGTAGAGCTCACCGACACTTCATCGAGGAGCTGTACGGGGATCTCCTGCAGCCGGAAGCCGTGGGTTGCGCTGTAGTCCTCGAGGAGATGATAATCGCCCTGCCTTCCTTTACCGAAACGATGGTCATAGCCGATGATCACGGTATGCGGGCGAAACTTCGCCAGCAGGAATTCTTCGATGTATTCCTGCGCGGTCAACTGTGAGAACGCGGCCGTAAACGGTACGATCACGAGATGATCGATCTTTTGCCAGGACAGCAGCTCTATTTTTTCTTCCAGGGTATTGATCAGCCGGACGTCCTGCGTGCCGCCGTGAACGACTTTCCGGGGATGAGGAAAAAAGGTGATGATCACGGTCTCGCCATCTACGCGGGCTGCTTCTTCCCGCAGCTGATGGAGGATACGCGCGTGGCCGGTGTGAACGCCGTCGAAGGTACCGATCGTGACGACTGCCCGACGGAAAACAGGCAGCCGGTCGGTGTTATGGTGGATCTGCATGAGCGATTAAACGGCTAACCCTTCGCAGGGGTTGGGCCGCTGCAAATCTAAAGGATTTATCCTTTACCTTTGCCGTCCTATGTCACTCTACGCCAAACGCGGGGTTTCCGCTCAGAAAGAGGAGGTGCACCAGGCCACCGAGAAGCTGGATCAGGGATTGTTCCCGAACGCCTTTTGCAAGATCTATCCCGATTATCTGGGTGGAGATGCCGGCTGGGTCAATCTCATGCATGCCGATGGCGCGGGGACCAAGAGTATCCTGGCCTATCTCTACTGGAAGGAAACCGGTGATCTCAGCGTTTGGAAGGGGATCGCCCGCGACGCCATTGCGATGAACCTGGACGACCTGCTTTGTGTGGGCATCTATGATAACCTGCTTTTTTCTTCTACCATCGATCGCAATAAAAAGAATATTCCCGGCGAGGTGCTATCCGCTATCATTAACGGCACGCAGGAATTTTTCGACGAGCTGCAGACCTATGGCGTAGGCATTCGTTACCTGGGCGGCGAGACCGCAGATGTCGGCGACGTTGTGCGGACGATCGCGGTGAATGGCACGATGACGGCACGCTGGCCCAAGGACCTGCTGGTCACCAATGACAAGATCCAGCCGGGAGACGTCATCATTGGTTTTGCCAGTTCCGGGCAGGCGGTATACGAGACAACTTACAACAGCGGCATTGGCAGCAATGGGTTGACCAGCGCCCGGCATGATATCCTGAATAAAACCTACGGCCTGCGTTTTCCGGAATCGTTCGATACCACGCTTGACGATGCCGTTGTGTATATCGGTCCACACCGGATGACGGATGCCGTGAAGGTCCCGGGTGGGCATGGGCTGCAGGTGACGGATATCGGTCATTTACTGTTGAGTCCTACGCGAACCTATGCGCCCTTGCTGAAACAACTGCTTACGGAGCAGTTCGAAGCCATCCACGGGCTGGTGCATTGCAGCGGAGGTGGCCAGACCAAGTGTATGAAATACCTGCCGGGGCCGTTCCGGATCGTCAAGGACCATTTGTTCGACGCGCCGGTGATCTTCGAGCTGATCCGGCAGGCCTCGGGCTCTGATCTCCGTGAGATGTACCAGGTCTTTAATATGGGGCACCGGCTGGAGGTCTTCGCGGCGCCGGAAGCCGCCGAGACCTTGATCAGGGCGGGGCAGGAGCTGGGTATCGGGGCGCAGGTGGTCGGCAGGGTAGAAGCGGCAGCTGCCAGGAAGCTGCAGCTGACTGTTGGGAATACTACCATTGAATACTGACACTGTTATAATTGAACACTGATGTTAGTGGGATCGAATAGGAAAACCGGTACGATCGGATAAGGAAGCCGGTACGATCGGATGTGGAAGCCGGTACAATCGGATAGGGATGCCGGCACGATCGGCGGCGGGTTCAGGAGACCTGGCTTCTCGCCAGGCGAACCTGTTGAAGCAAATCTTCTAATTCCTTCAAATTCAATTTATTATCGTTTACAAATTGGGAGATCAATTTGGTGGGGGAGCCTTCGAAATACCCTTTGAGGAGCAAGTTGGCGCTCTTCCGGCCGTATTCGGTTTTGCTGATGCGGGGTTTATAGCAGTTGTTCCGGCCCTGGACATCGACCTGCACAAACCCTTTGTCGACGAGGATCTTTAGCAGGGTGGCGATGGTGTTAGGATGCGGTTTGGGTTCAGCGGTATGCTCAAGGACGTCTTTGAGAAAGCCCTTGCCGAGTTTCCAAAGGACCATCATCACTTGTTCTTCGGCTTTAGTCAGCGGTTTACCGGCACTCATGACGACTAATTTTTTAGTTATGCGCCGAAATTATAACTAAATTTTTAGTTTTAGAACCGTTTGTGGTATTTTTTTTGTCGTTTATAGGGAGGGGAAACTAGAATCGGTACAAAGTGTTAGAGGATCGGCTACAGAGTGGTGAAAAAATGATTAAAAGCAAGTATTTTCTATCCACAATACTATGATTTTCCAGAATTGGTGACTACTTTCGCAAACGGTTCTGGTCGGATTGACATTAATTTATTTTTATATCTTTTTTGACCCTTCCGTGAACACTCCCGGCTCTGTAAATGTTTCTTGATTAGTACCCTACTTATTTAGAATTCGAAGAAACTTGTGAAAACCCGTCCCGGCGGATGCCAACGTCGACTTGTCGACGGTCCCAGGGACGGACATTATCTTGTCATCTTTTTTTATTTTTATCCGATATGAGGCAACTTAAGATTGCTACACAGATTACGAACCGTGATTCCCAGGCGGTCGAGAAGTATTTGCAGGAGATCTCCAAGATCCCGATGATCACACCTGAAGAGGAGACCGTGCTCGCGCAACGGATCAAGATGGGTGATCAAAAGGCGCTGGATAAGCTGGTGCAGGCCAACCTGCGCTTTGTGGTTTCCGTGGCAAAGCAATATCAGCACCAGGGGTTATCGCTGAGTGATTTGATCAACGAGGGCAACCTCGGCTTAATTAAAGCGGCACAACGCTTTGATGAAACGAAAGGTTTCAAGTTTATTTCCTACGCCGTTTGGTGGATCCGCCAGTCCATCCTCCAGGCGTTGGCAGAGCAGGGCAGATTAGTCCGCCTGCCTCAAAACAAAATTGGCACGTACAACAAGGCTAACAAAGCTTACATGGCTTTCGAGCAGGAACATGAGCGCGAACCCAGTACCGAAGAGTTAGCCGAATTACTGGAAATGAGTGAGACGGAGATCAACAACATTTTCCAAAGCAACACCCGTCACAGTTCGCTGGATGCCCCGGTACACGAGGCTGAAGATGTAGCGATGGGTGATCTGCTGGAAGGTGGTGATGAGACGGACGACGATGTGATGAAAGATTCCCTGCGGGCAGAGATCCGTAGGGTATTGAAGTCCCTGAGTCCGCGGGAAGCAGAGATCGTAAACGCTTATTTTGGCCTGGACGGCGAGAATGGGGTGACCATCGAGCAGATCGGCCAGAAATACGACCTGACCAAGGAACGCATCCGCCAGATCAAGGAAAGGGCGATCAAACGCCTACAAAAGGCGCGCTACAGTAACGCGCTGAAAGCATATTTGGGATAACCCACCTGATAAACACACTCTTAAAAAGACCCGGCTTTTGCCGGGTTTTTTCGTGTTGTCCCGAACGGAGGAACCGTTCGGGGGCCGGCTTTGCGCCGGTTTTTTTACATCTTGTCCACACCGCCGGGAGAAGGTCGCCGAACCGACATTTGTGCTACATGATTAAGCCTTACATTTGCGCGGAACCGCAGGAAGCGGTTCGTCCGAAGGACAGACATTAGCCTTTTGCGGGAATCGGGCTAATTTTTATGTGTAGGACGATTCCCGCATTTACAACACCACAGCATGGAGCAAACAGCTAGCGAGAAAGTACATTGTCTGATCATCGGTTCGGGGCCCGCCGGTTATACGGCGGCCGTGTATGCGGCACGCGCCAATTTGCGGCCCGTGCTTTATCAGGGTATCCAGCCCGGCGGTCAGCTGACCATCACCACGGAAGTAGAGAACTATCCCGGTTATCCGGATGGGGTTCAGGGGCCTGAAATGATGGTGCATTTTGAGAAGCAGGCAACCCGGATGGGCGCCGATATCCGCTATGGACTGGCTACCAGGGTCAATTTTTCGTCGCACCCGCATAAGGTGTGGATCGACGACGACAAGCTCATCGAAGCCGATGCCGTGATCATCGCCACCGGGGCTTCCGCCAAATGGCTGGGCCTCGAGTCTGAACAGCGGCTCAACGGGTATGGGGTAAGTGCGTGTGCCGTGTGCGATGGCTTCTTCTTCCGAAATAAAGAGGTTGCCATTGTAGGAGCGGGGGATACGGCCGCCGAAGAAGCGTTATACCTGTCGAAGTTGTGCACGACGGTGCATATGCTGATCCGGAAAGACAAGATGCGGGCGTCACGGATCATGCAGGAGCGGGTGCAGCAGACGCCGAATATCAAAGTCTACTGGAACAGCGAGACGGACGAGGTGCTGGGCGAAAGCAGGGTAGAGGGGTTGCGCATCAAGAACAACAAGACGGGAGAGAAGACCACGATACCCATCAGCGGCTTTTTCGTCGCCATTGGCCACCAGCCCAACTCCGGCATCTTTGCCGATTATCTTCAAATGGACGAAGCAGGCTATATCCAGACCACACCGGGGACGAGCAAGACCAATGTGGAAGGCGTTTTTGCCGCCGGCGACGTCCAGGACAAGATCTACCGGCAGGCGGTGACGGCCGCAGGAAGCGGTTGTATGGCCGCGTTGGACGCCGAGCGGTATCTCTCTGCAAAAGGATTGGCATAAGCGGGCC
>DASYZH010000300.1:0-14335 GCA_035946435.1 Puia sp.
AAGGAGCCGTTCTTCGAGCCGCCGGATACGTTCAGGTTGTTGTCGTAGACGGTACCGTTCCGGAAGAAGTTCTTGATATTGTTATAAGTCGGGGTATCGACCGCGGGGCCCCAGGAGTTGTAGCTAATATTGTTGAAAACCCCATTGGACCCATAGACGCCGTTTCCAAATTTACTCTGCGCCTGGGGCAGCTTATCCGCATAGGAGGTACTGACCTTGCTGGCGATGGCGACCGTTGCTTTCCCTTCCTCACCTTTCTTGGTAGTAATGATCACAACACCATCGGCCGCCCGCGATCCATACAACGCAGCTGCCGCGGCGCCTTTGAGAACCGTCAGGGTGGCGACATCTTCCGGGTTGATATCCATCACCCGGTTGGAGTAGGTGGTGTTGCTGCGGGTGCTACCATCAGTGCCCGAATTGCCGATGATCGTAGTCGAGTTATCGTATATGACGCCATCCACCACAAAGAGCGGCTGGTTTTGCCGGCTGTCCGATGTGGAGTTACCACCGCGGATGGTGATAGAGGCGCCGGCGCCCGCCGAGCCGCTGAATTGGGTGATATTGACACCGGGAACTTTACCGTCGAGCGAATTGACGATATTGGTGTTCTTGTTCTTCATCAATTCCGTCGAGCTCAGCTGGGTAACCGAATAGCCCAGGGCCTTTTGGTCCTTTTTGATACCCAGGGCCGTAACGACGACACCACCCATCTGGCTGGATTCTCCCGCTACCAGATGAACGGTCATGCCGGCTGTGGCTTTGACCTTCTGCCCTGCATAGCCTATATAGCTAAAAAGCAGGGTGCTGCCTTCATTCGCTTTGATGGAGAATTCCCCTTTCTCGTTGGTAACAGCCGCCCGCTTGGTGCCACTAACGGCGACCGTTACGCCGGCCAGGGGTGTACCGTTGTCTGCAAGGACGGTTCCGGTGATGGGAACCCCCTGAGCCTTCACGTTGTTGGTGATCATGCATAGCATAGCGAACATGATCAAACTAAAAAGCTTCCATTTTCTCATAGTTTTACTTTTTGGGAGTTGTTTTTTAAAATTTATGTAGCAGTTTGTTATACGATCTGGATCCCTTTGCGGCGATACGGTTCCAGCAGCGGGTCTTCCGGCTGCAGCTCGGTGATCAGCATGTCTAAGTCTTCAACGGGGCAGACGTGAAAGGGCTGGAAGGAGTTGATCTTCTCCGAGATGGTGAGACAGATGACCTTCCGGGCGGATTCGATCATGGCTTTTTTAACTTGTACAACCTCCCAGTCGTTGTCGGTCACGCCGCTGGCGGCATCGATGGCGTTGACGCCGAGGAAGCAGATGTCCGCTTTGATCTGGCGGATCTTCGAGATGGCTTCGCCGCCGACGGTGATGCGCGAGTTTTTGGACACCTTGTCGCCGATAACAATGACGTCGATGGTGGGGTGGTGGGTATATTCCAGCGCCACGGGCAGGCTTCCGGAGATAAAGGTGGCTTTCAGGGTAGGTGGGAGGTGTCGGGCCAGTTCGATGAGGGTGGTGCCGCCGGTGGTCAGCACGAACATATCGTTTTGGATAAGGGTGGCGGCTTTGCGGGCGATCAGTTTCTTTTGAGCATGGGCGTAGATGGGGGTGGTGGGATAATGATAGTCATTAAAGGAAAGGGATAAGGCTCCTCCGTGTACTTTGATAAGTTTATTGTTGTCGGCCAGTTCCTGGAGGTCGCGGCGGATGGTGTCTTCCGAGACATCGAGGTCCTGGCTCAGGCCGGCGGACAGTACCTGGTTGTGCAGGTTGACCTGGTGTAAAATATAGGCCTGTCTCTCTTGTTTGAGCATTTGTTGTTTTGGTTAAAGCAGCGGTTTTTTGCGGCTTTGTGCAAGCTAATGTAAGCTAAAAAACTGCACAAAAACGCAAATGCAAAATAAAATTGCAAAAAAACGCAGAAAGTATTACCGAAGACGGCAAAAATCGGCAGGATGCGGGAGGATTGCCGGTTAGAGGCGCGGGAGTATGCGGACTGAAAGCCGCTAGTGCGGGAATCTGCGGAAGCCGGACAGGGCGGGTTATTGGGCGGGGGCTTTGGAGGGGGCGAAAGTGTAGCGAATGGTGACGCCGAAGGCATCAGGAACGAAGTTGATGTTCGGGACGATGTCGAGTTCGGGTTTCCAGTCGATCGAGAGATTGACGGGGGCACCCGCGAATTTATAATCCAGGCCGATGGCGCCCATGGGGCCGAGATAGGTATTCTTGTCCTGCCAGCCGAGGTAGCCGCCGGCGCCCCAGAACCAGGTAAAGGCGGGGATGCCGCCGATGAGCTGATGCCGTTCATAAAGGCCGCCGAGGCCGAAGCGCGTGCCCCAGGACACGAGGCCTTCGAGGGCGTTGGTCTCGTCCATAAAATATTTTACGCTGACGCTATTGCTGATGGTGGGGTCGGCGGTACTGAAACGCAAACCGAGCGCCACTTTGTAGTCCTGTGCGGACAGGTGGTTATAGCAGCCACTGATGGCCAGGAAGGCCAGGCAAAAGGCGAGGGTGCGCATAAATAATAAGGGATTTTTATTTCAACGCATCTGAGACCGTCAAACGTGCGCCGGGTTTGTTAGAAGTTTCTTAAATCAGTGATTCGCGGTGGCCGGCGGGGCCGAGGACGCGGGGGGCGTAGGTGTGTCCGAGATAGCGTCGATGTCCTCGTCCTGCTTGCGTTTAACGTCTTCGAACAATTCCTGCTTACTCTTGGGCCGGCGGTTTTCCTGCCATTTGAACCCGCGGAGGATCATATCGTCGAATACGACGTGTTTAAAGGGATACATGGTACCTTCGGCGTCATTGCGCAGGATCACCCGATCGAGTTCCCTGCCCGCAGGTTTGCCGGCGGAGTCGTATTTGGGTTCGAAACGCATGTCGATGATATCGGCATGGGCCTTGTTTACTCCGGTATAGGCTTTCTTCTCGTCCGCGACATAATAGATGCTCTCCGCGTTGCCTTTGGCGCGAATGTAGTCGATCTCCCCTCCTTTGAAGAAGCCGTTGATGGTGGTGCCTTTGAGCTGGTTATACAGCTTTTTCCCGACCTTATTGATGGCCAGGGCGTTTTCGAAGACGTAGAGCCGGTAGGCTTTTTTGTTCTTCGTATAGACATACATGGTATCGCCGGTGATCTGGTAATTGCCGCTGCCCCACGCCACGGGATTATAGAATAGCCGGAAGACCGAGTCCTTGGACGAATAATACAGGCTATCCGACACCGCCTGCAGGGAATCCGAATAGATACGAACATGATGGTAGCCGATCACGAACCGCAGGGTCGTGTCTCTTGTAGCCAGCTTGCTCACGGAGTCGATCTCGTGGCCGGGCAGGGGGGCTTCGGCCACGGCGGTATCGCGGGGCGGCGGTCTTCGCGTTCGGGCCGCCAGGGCAAGGCTATCCTTTCGGCGGAGGGCGTTAGCGCTGTCCGTGAGACCCACCCGGTCCAGGCTGTCGAGGAAGTTGACATGGCGGATACTGTCCATCCGGGCCACGACCTTAAGGCTGTCGTTGATGGCTACCTGCTTGAGGCTATCGGCCGTCGCCCGTTTTCGGGCGCGTTCTTTGGCTTTTTCTATCGCCATGCTATCGGCAATATCCTGTTGTCGGATCTTGAGACTGTCGTTATACCGCTTTTGCTGGGCTTTCAAGCTATCCGCCCGATCCCTGGCCAGCTCTTTGAGATTGGCAATGGAATCTTTTCGGGCCTGTCGTTCCGCTCGTTCCTTCTCCTTTTTCTGGCGGGCCAGCTCTTTGGGTGTCGGCGGGTTCATCCGGATGCTGTCTGCGCTGGTGATAAGTTTCTTGCCAACACTATCCCTGATCTTTGGGACTTCCCTCACGGAGATATCACCCCGGGCGCGCCTAAGGCTGTCGTAGGCGATGCGACCGAGGCTATCGGCGACGCCGGGACCAAGACTGTCGCTGAGGTCTTTGATCTCGACGGTATCGCCGTTGGCGCGGGCGATGGAATCCTTTCGGTTCCGGACGAGGGTGAGGTTATGGAGGCTATCGGCGGCCCGTTTTTCCAGGCTGTCGACGTAGATGGCGTGGATACTGTCCTCGATGGCGAGCCGTTTCTGATCCGCCTCGAAGTCCACCAGCCGGCGCGACTCGAGGGTATCGGCGGTGACATAAAGCGAGTCTTTGTCCCCCTGCTTGAGGATCAGCAGCGGCCGCTGGGTCGCAAAAAAGGTATTTTTCTTTTTGTTGTTGAACATGTAATTGGCGAGCAGCTTGATACCCTGAGCCGTGTCGATATAAATGGCGTTGCCGATGGCAGTGGCGATGCCTACGGAGTCGTCGACGCGGACGCTGTCGCCGGTGAGGCGTTGGGAACCTTCGGTCATTACCGGCCTTTTCCCGAATTCCGCGTGTTTATTCCGCAGGTCATAGAATCCGGAACGGGTGCGGACAGTTCGTTTGCTGCTGTCCTTGAACTGGATCAAGGTCTCGGTGATGAAGGTCGAGATCTGGGTTTGTGTATTATATAATAAGGAATCAGCGGAGAGATCGTATTGCGGGTCGCGGAGGACGACGTTGTCATAGAAGTGGATGTCCTTAGTGTTCTCGTAGTAGACACCTCTTTTGCTGGTGAGCACGGACTCCTTGTTGACGATACGGCCACCGTCCTGGTAGGTGCCGATATGGTTGGCGAGGTCATAGTCGAGGCTATCCGTGGTGAGTACGCCCTTGCCATCGGTGAGCTTCACGTTGTGTTGGAAATAGACCATCCTGGCGACCACCATATAGCGCATGAAATCGGAGTAGATGTTCACCGAGTCGTTGTCGTTGATATGGACGTTGCGGTAGCAGTCCATATAGTTCTGTTGCGGGAACATGATGAGGCTGTCGCAATAGATCGTCGTCTTATCCTGTTTCAGGATGACATTCCCTACCAGGGTCTGGAAGGGACGCGCAGTATCGGTTTGATCGTAATGGTAGGAGTCATTATGAATGATCTCTACGACTTTAACGCTATCGTTTCCCGGGGTTCGAAATTCAACATGACCTTGTGCACAGGCGTCGATGCCTGCGAACACGCAGAGGAGTAAAACGAATATGGAGATGCCTGCTTTGATCCTCATTTATTGACGGGTTTCGCCGCGGTAGAGTCCAGGGGGGCGATAAGATAACCGCCTTTATCCTTATGGCCGAATACGGAGATGTTCACATAACGTTTGGGGTGGGCGCGGAAGTCATCCAGCAGGATGTTGAGGCTGCGGGTGGTGCCTTCGAGGTTTTGGTAAAGATGTTTGTCGTTGAGCAGCATGCCGAGCGAGCCGCTGTTGCTATTGACCTTGTCCATGACGCCTTTGAGCTCGTTCATGGTAGACTGCAGGGTTTCGACGGCTTCGGGGATCTTCGCAGAGGCCAGGTTGGCACTGGTCTTGTCGAGGTTGGCCAGGGTAGCGGTCACGTGGTCATTGTTTTTGGCCAGGTTGCCCGTGAAATCGTTGACATTCTTCAACGATTGGGCCAGGTAGCCGGTTTGCGCGTTGAGGAGTTTTTGCAGTTCCGCCGATGAGGCTGCCAGGTTGGCAACGATGCTGCTGAGATTATTTTTGAGCCTGGGGTCGAATAGGGAACCGATGACCTCGATGAGCGAGTCGAGGGAGGTCAGGGTGCCGCCCAGTTTAAGGATCACGGGGTTCACGCTCTCCTGGACCTGGGAGAACAGGTTGGCTTTTTTCTTGGTCTGGAGGGTGTCGCCGTTCTCGAGGAAGTCTTTGGCGTCGCCTTTGTCGATGACGATGCTGGCGGAAGAGATGAAGCCGGAGTTGATGACGCCGGTGGAGTTGCTGGGGATATGGACCTTCTTTTTCAGGGTGATGGTCACGACGATGCCGTTGGAGAGGTCTTTGTCCGATTCGCTGATATCGGTGATGCTGCCGATAGTGAGACCGTCGATCTGAACGGCGTTGGAGACTTCCAGGCCTTCAACATTGTCGAAGATGGCGTAGATCTTGGTGGTATGTTGGAATAAGCTGCTGCCTTTGAGAAAATTAAAGCCCAGGATCAATGCGGCGAGGGCGACCACCGCCAGTACACCGATCTTCGTTTCATTAGAAATTTTCATTCGGAGTTAGTTGTGTTTGCGATTTCTGACAATTCCGAGGCAAATATATTGAAATTGCCGTCAAGAAGGCAGAAGACAACGTTAAACCGGGATGATCCGGCAGGAACCGACCTTTATTGGTTGCCGGTGCCGGTCGTCGTCGAATCGGCGGTATTGATGGGATGGCCCTCGAGGGTGGCCTGGTAGCGTTTGAGCGCCTCCAGGAGATTGTGGGCGATCTCGTTTTGACCTTCCTCGCTGTTGAGGTATTTCTCCTCTTCTACGTTGGACAGAAAGCCCATTTCGACGAGGACGCTGGGCATGCCGGTAGCCTGAAGGACGCGGATGCCCTCATCGCGCTGGAAGACCCCTTCCGCAGTGCGGCCTGCCTTGGCGAACTCGTCCTCCACGAGGGTGGCGAAGAGAGCACTGTTGGCAAAATATTTTTGTTCATAGAGCTGGGCCCGCATGATGGCCTCGGGGGAGTTCATATCGAAGGCGGCGCTGTCGGAGTTGCTCTCACCCGAGCTGTCGGCGAGTTCGCCTTCGCCACGATCGTTGATGGCCTGGCTTTTGAAGCCGCCGCGATCCGCTTTCCAGATAAAGGCTTCGGTACCGGCGCGGGTATGGTGACCTTCGTAGGTTTCGTAGATGGGTACGCGATGTCGGTGTTTCCCTTTTCCTGCATATCTATGGCCGATGAGCCGGCGAACGGTATAGGGGCCGGCAGGATGGCCGTCGTTATCGCAGTGCAAGGCGATGAAGAGGTCGCCCCTGGATCTATTGGCCAGTTCGGCGCGGTAGTTGAGGCCGGAAGCGATGGTATTACCCCCGCCGGGCATCACGTCGGTGGTGCGGGTATAGACGATCTTCATGTCCGGGAAGGTCTCGGCGATGAGCGCGCCCAGTTTCATGGAGATGGAAAGGGCTACGTTCGCTTCGGTGGAAAAGAGGCCTTTGGTGCCCGTGTCGAAGCCACCGTGACCGGGGTCAATAATAATGGTACGGACGCCTCTTCTGGCTGTTGCTTTTTTGGCCGCAGGCCGGGGGCCGCCTGCATGGAAGGAGGTGAGGGCGCAAAATAGCACGCCCAGGAGGATCATAGTAGATTTTTTGTAACTCATGCTCGCAATATATTTCAGTCCCTGCGGGGCATCTCTCAAAGTTAATCCGTATTCCTTTTTATTCGCCAGCCAGTCGGGAGCGATACTCCCGGAAGGCGCTCGCGATGTTACGGGCGACCTCGGACTGGCCTTTGTTGCTGGCCAGGTAGCGTTCTTCTTCCCGGTTCGTCAGGTAGCCGGTTTCGATCAGTACGCTGGGCATGCCCGTGGCTTCCAGCACGCCTATACCGATATCCCGTTGCTCTACGCCGGAGCTGCGCCGGCCGGCTTTGAGGAACTCCTTTTGGACAAGGGTACCGAATAAGGCGCTGTTGGCAAAATATTTTTTCTCATAAAGCTGCGCCCGCATCATGGCTTCGGGCGAACTCATGTCATAGGCTTCGCCGGTACTGTCACCCATGTTCTCCCCATTGCGCAGCTCGTCGATAGCGTTGCCTTTTTTAACGTTTCGATCCGCGCGCCAGATATAGGTCGTCGTCCCATGCACAGTGTTCTTGACCCAGGTGGTTGCGTAGACCGGAATCGACCGTTTTTTATGTCCCCGGCCGACGACCTTATAACGGATAAGGTGCCTGACGGGATAGCTGCCGGCAGGCTGTACCGTAGAATTGCAATGAATGCAGATGAACAGATCGCCTTTCTCCCGGTTGGCCAACTCGGCCCGGTACCAGATACCTTCCTTTACGGTAGGCTTGTTGCCGGGCATGATGTCCCTTGTTCGGGTGTATACAACTCTGATTCCCGGATAGGCCTGCTGCAACGCTTTTCCCAATTTCAACGAGATCGCGAGAGTGATATCTTTTTCCTTTGCGATCAGGCCATGACAACCGGGATCGAAGCCGCCGTGCCCCGGATCGATGATGATGGTTCGGATCTGTGGTTTCTGCGTTTTCAGCGTTTTTCCAAGCGGCGGGATGGTTCGATAAGACATAAGACCAACAGCTATTCCACAAAGCATTAACAAAGTGGTCGTCTTTCCGATCATAGTTGTTTTATTTTACCAAATCCCTTCAATCTTCACATAATCTTAATGGAGTAATGGCTATTTTTGTCGCGAACGCAGGTCAAAACGAGCAACCTGTATTAATTAATAAACGAATAGGAAATACGTAGAACCGCGAACTATTCGTTTTTTTGTACCATGTATGAACAGTAACGGACGCAAAATTAGCTCAAAATATTTACTGATATTGATTTTTACTGCTTTATTCTTTTCAGTAACGTTCAATAGCCCAGCAAATTATCCGTCCAACACCCGTTTTTGCAAAATTCTAACAACTCATACTGCCGTCCCCGGCAATGGCGGCGACATAGATGCCCCTGCCGACGGCATGTATGACCCTGCCGACACTACGCATCCCCGTGTGCGGATGGGACCGGACTCCGTGCTGCCGCGCGCCACGCTGCCCTCGTTGGCCTTGCTGACGGACACGGCCAGGGATTCCGTGCTGCGTCCGGCCGACTCGATGCTGGCCGCCATGAAAGTCGACACCCCCGATTATGTGGTGTCCAAGGACACGCTGGAAGCGAACGTCGACTATAAGGCTTCGGATTCGATCGTGATGATCGTACCGTCGCACACGATCACCTTATATAATAAAGCGGAGGCGAAGTATAAGGACGCCGTTCTCGACGCGGATCATATCGTCTTTGACCAGAACCGGAGTGTAGTAGTCGCCCATCCCGGCGTGGACACGGCGGGTAAACCCACGGGTCTGCCCAAGATCGTTCAGACGGACAATACCATGACGTCGGACTCCATTGTCTACAATATAAAAACCCAGAAGGCGCTGACGACGGGCACGGTCACGAGCTCGGGGGAGATGTTCGTGCATGCACAAAAGATGAAAAAGATCACCCCGGAGGTCTATTTTGGCTGGAAGGGGGATTTCACCACCTGTAACCTGGACACGCCGCACTTTGCTTTCCGGGCTAATAAGATGAAGATCGTGAACAAAAAGTTCGCCATCACGGGACCGATCCACCCGGAATTCGAGGGGGTACCGCTGCCGATCTATATCCCGTTTGGGTTTTTTCCATTGCAGCAGGGGCGCCATTCGGGGTTGCTGCCGCCGCAGTTCACGGCCAACGACCAGGCCGGGCTGGGGCTGGAAGGACTGGGTTACTATAAGGTGATCAACGATAATTTCGACATCACCACGCGGGTCAATCTCTACTCCTACGGGGGATGGAACCTTTATTTGACACCGACTTACCGGGTCCGATACCGGTATAGCGGGAATGTCAACTTTGCCTTTCAGAATACGAAGCTGCTCGCTTCGGCCGGCTCGGATGCTTATACCACATCGAAGACGTTTAGCTTTAACTGGAGCCACCAGATGGACCAGAAGGCCCGGCCAGGGACCAATTTCTCCGCCAATGTGAACGTGGCGTCGACCAAATACAACCAGTACCTGTTAAACAACCCGACGGCCAACTACCAGAACCAGCTGAGCTCGTCTATCACCTACAGCCATACCTGGAACCAGAAATACAACCTGACGGTGAGCGCCAACCACAACCAGAACAACGAAAGCGGGATCGTGAATGTGAGCTTGCCCAATATTGCTTTTACGGCTCCGACGATCTATCCCTTTGCCAAGACTACGTTCGTTGGGACGCCCAAATGGTATGAAAAGTTCGGGGTCGGTCTGAGCAGCACCGTCGCCGGGGCCGCGAGCTTTTATGATTCGACCTTTACCTTCAAGAAAGTCGTGGATACGTTCCAGTGGGGCATGCAGAACAGCATTCCCCTCACCCTCGCCCTGCCTATCAAGGGGCCGGTCCAGGTGGCGCCGGGCATCAGCCTGCAGAACCGCGTTTATTCCCAGAAGCTATTCCGGGCGTATGACCCTATCCGAAATAGGGTCGACACCACCGGCATCGAGAAGGGCATCTATTACGCCAATAATATGAGCTTTAGCCTGAGCCTGAGCACGGCTATTTTTGGAACCTTTCAGGGCTTTGGGAAAGGCAGCAACTTACTGGGGATACGGCATGTGGTGCGACCTACTATCAGCCTGAGCTATGCACCGGATATGAACTCGAACCAGTATTATAACCTGACGACGCCTTATGATACGGCGCTGGGGGTGCCCAGGATCCCGCATAGCCAGCGGGTCTCCTATTTCGACGGGTCTACTTATGGTGCTTTTGGGGAAGGGACCTTCGGCGGGCTCAGTTTCGGGCTGGACAACCATATCGAGATCAAGACGCGGGATAAATCCGACACCTCCAGCTCAGGGATCAAGAAGACAACGATCATCGATGGGTTTGGTTTTAACGGAAGCTATAACTACTTGGCGGATTCGTTCAAGCTGTCGCCCATCACCTTTTATTTCCGGAGTACGCTGTTCAAAAGCATCAATATAACGGGTGGGGCCACACTCAACCCGTACCAGACCGATTCGCTGGGTTTCAACATCAACAAATATGCCTGGGACGCCAAGAAGTTCTCCCTGGGGCGGATCACCAGCGGCAACCTGGCCGTTTCGACCACGTTCAAGAGCAAGCCCAAGGACCCCAAGCTGGACCAGCAGAAGCAACAGGCGGCGTCCGACCTGAACCAGATACCGATGACCATGGAGGAGCAGCAGGCGCAGCTCAACTATGTCCGCAACAATTCCGCGCAGTTTGCGGACTTCAATATTCCCTGGTCGTTGAACCTTTCGCTTGCGGTGAACTTCACCAATGCGGAAAAGGCGGACTATTCCGGGTTTGCGACGACGATCACCTCGAGCCTGAACTGGAGCGGGGATTTCAACCTCACGGAGAAATGGAAGGTGGGACTGAGCGGCTATTATGACCTTCATGCCTTCGAGATGCAATCTTTGACGATGAGTATTTCGCGGGATCTCCATTGCTGGCAGATGTCCATCAACGTTACACCGGTGGGGTATAGCCACTACTTTAATATCACCATCAACCCCAAGGCGGGGATACTGCAGGATCTGAGGATCAACAGGACGAAGTATTTCTATGATCAATAGGGTTGCGGGCCGGCCATATAATAATTCCACATCAGATCGAAGACGCGTTGTTTGAGGCTATCGATGGTCTCGCCTGGCAGCGGGACCACGGGGTCGAGGAAATGCATGTGCAGGCGGCAGGGCCGGACGTAGAAGGTCTGGTTTGGCGGCATGATCTTACGCGTATTGAAGATGATGGCGGGGATAATGGGGTGGCCGGTCATGAGGGCGAGACGGAAGGTGCCGTCATGGAAGGCTTTCAGCGGTTCGGCGGTCTTGTTGCGCGTTCCTTCCGGGTAAAGACACATGTGTAATCCCATTTCCAGTGCATCCCGCATTTTATTGATGCTATCCCTGCGGCTGGCCTCGCTTTTCCTGTCCACCAGGACGCTGCCGGTGCGATAGAATAGGCCGAAGATGGGGATCTTGGCCATTTCGATTTTGGCGAGAGTCTTGTTGCCACCGGGGATGCCGGGGTAGGAGACGGGGACGTCGATGAGTGCGTTGTGGTTGCAGGTGACGATATAGGTTTGGCCGGGGGCAAATTTCTCACGGCCGCGGACGCGGAGCGGGCAGCCGGCGAGGGGGAGGAAAACGCCCATCCATACGCGCGCGAGGGCGGCCCAACGCCTGGTCTTCTGCGGCTCAGGGAGGTAATAGCTGAAGAGCAGGAAGGGGATCAGGATGATCAGCATCGTCGCGACGAAGATCACGATCACCCAGAGGGCCCAGATGCGGCCGAAGATGGACCAGAAAAGGGAGGGTGTGTCGCGGATGCTGCCCAGGCCGGAGGGTTTACCTGTGTTCATGCTGCAAGTTAGGGATTATAGCGCCCAGTCGATGGGGTCGATGCCCTGCTTCATGAGCCATTGGTTGGCCTTGGAAAAATGGCGGCAGCCGAAGAAACCCTTGTCCGCACTGAAAGGGGAGGGGTGGGCGGCTTTGAGGACGAGATGTTTGGTCTCGTCGACAAGAACCTGTTTTTCCTGGGCGAATTTACCCCAGAGGAGGAAGACCACATGTTCTTTGCCGGCCGATACCTTTGAGATCACCGCGTCGGTGAACTCGGCCCAGCCGATCTTGGCATGGCTCATGGGGTCGTTGGCGCGGACGGTGAGCGAGGCGTTGAGAAGGAGGACGCCCTGCTCGGCCCAGTGGGTGAGATCGCCGGTGTTGGGAATGGGCATGCCGATGTCCTGGTGCAGTTCTTTAAAGATGTTGACGAGGGAGGGGGGAGGGGGGACGCCTTTCTGGACCGAGAAACTGAGGCCGTGGGCCTGGCCGGCGCCATGGTAGGGGTCCTGCCCCAGCAGAACGATCTTGACCTTATCGAAGGGGGTGGTGTTGAAGGCGTTGAAGATGAGGCCGCCGGGGGGATAGATCGTCCGGTTGCTCATCTTTTCGTTTTTGAGCAGGGTGGCGATCTGGCCGAAATAGGCTTTGCCAAATTCCTGGCGGAGGATCTCTTTCCAGCTTTCTTCGATCTTGACTTCCATGATAGGGGGCCGGTGGCTTGCTTTGGTTGGTCCGAAGGTAAATAAAACCATGGTTTGGCACCAACGCGGATTTTTTTTATTTTTGCGGCCGGTTCGGCCGGGCCCTGCGCCATTTGCCGCGACCGTAACGACCGGGTAGCTCAGCTGAATAGAGCTCCTGCCTTCTAAGCAGGTGGTCGTGGGTTTGAATCCCGCCCCGGTCACGATTTTAATTCCACTCTCCAAAACCCGCTATGATGGCGGGTTTTGTGGTTCGACAGCGTCCGATGCCGACTACATCAATCTCTTAAATGGTTAATTGCTATGATTTTGCTGGTTCAAATTCTGAATCGTCGGCCAATATAGATAATCGCATACCAAATCACTTACTCCGATCGCAAGGTCTTCACCGGGTTCATCAGGGCTGCGCGGATGGCCTGGAAACTGACGGTGGCCAGGGCGATTCCCAGCGTGATCACGCCTGCCAACCCGAACATCCACCAGGTCAGCGAGATCCTGAATGCAAACGTCTGCAGCCATCGGCTGGCCACCCACCAGGAAATCGGCGTGGCGACCAGGAAAGCAATGCCCACCAGCCGGACAAATTCGATGGAAAGCAGCCTGATCAGCCCGGTCACACTGGCCCCCAACACCTTGCGGATACTGACTTCTTTACTTCGTTGCTCGGCACTAAAGGCAGCCAGCCCAAACAGCCCGAGACAGGAAATGACGACTGCAATCAGCGTAAAGGAATCGATGATGTTCGAAACGGTGATATCCGCTTCATAGATCCGGCCGACATACTCATCCATGAAAGCATACTCGAACGGTACGCCAGGCACAACAACCCGGGTGATAATCCGGTGAACCTCGGACCCTACAGCTCGAACACCCTGTTCAAGAATACCTATACGGACGACCAGGGCAACGTCTCGGTGGAGTTTACCAACAATGCCGGGCAGCTGGTGCTCAAGAAGGTGGAGATCAGCAAGAGCCATCCTACGCCACATGGTGGATGGATCTGCACTTATCATATCTATGACGACAGGGGCTTGCTGCGTTTCATCATTCAGCCAGAGGGTGTCAACTATCTCGAGGCAAACGGTTGGTCTTTCGCGGGTATGGCCGGCCAGCTGGCGCTAAGCGGCTGGTGCTACCGCTATGAATACGACGACGAGGGAAGACTAACGCTCAAACAGGAGCCGGGTACCGAGCCGAAACAGATGGTATACAACAATCGCGACAGGATGGTGTTTACCCAGGATGGGAACCAGAACGATAAGGCTAGTAAAGAGTGGACGGCCATTCTCTATGATGGACTGGACAGACCGGTACTCACTGCCTTGTATGAGACGACGGCAACGGCTCAGCAGCTGCAAAGCCAGATACCCGTGTCCAATACCAGTACGTCGCTTTCCGCACCGGGGGCTACGGTGTCCGCATTCAATAGCCCGCTGGCGGCTGCCGATCTCAATAACTCCGCCGTGACCACCGTCCTGAAATATGAATTCTATGATGACTACACTTATCCCGGAGCCAAGTCGTTCCGTACCGATTTCGACAATGGCCTGGCCTATACGAATGGAGACCCCATTTCACCGACACAGCGGACATTATCCCTGCCCACGGGGAAGCTGGTGCGGGTAATGGAGACGAATAACTTCCTGGAAACGTCCACCTATTATGATGAAAAAGGACGGGC
>DASYZH010000301.1:0-20135 GCA_035946435.1 Puia sp.
AAAGTAACGAGCAGCGTATAGTGTCCCGCAGGGGCGGTAACCGAATAAAAACCGTAGGCATTACTGAGGATGCCGCGCTCCGGTGTCTTGGTTTCCAGCAGGCTAACGGTGGCCCCGATGAGGGTTTCGCCGGTCCTTTTATCGCGGATGGTGCCGCTAACCGTGTACCGGCTTTGGCCAGACGCTATTATAGAAAGAAGACAGGCCGCCCAGACGAGGGTGATCTTTTGGGCTTTTGTTGCGCTGGAGCCCCCGCGCTTATATAAATAATTCGTCAAGTGACGGGTCTGTATAGTCTTTAATAAAGCGAATGACGTTCGAATAACGGCCGAATTCCTCTTTTTCGTGCATCGTCGTGAGAACGATAGCGTGCATTCCGGCGCGAAATGCTGCTTCGACCCCTTTGGGCGCGTCCTCGAATACGATGCAGTCTCCGGGTGGTACGTTGAGGATAGCAGCGGCTTTCGTAAAGGTCTCGGGATCGGGTTTGCTGATGGTTACATCGTCGGCACTGACGATCGCACCAAAATAATGCCGGATGTGCAGGTTGTCCAGGACAAAATCGATATTGAAGGGGATGGCGGCCGAGCCGATGGCCATTTTGATCCCTTGCTTTTGGGCCTTTTCCAGCAGGACGTTGAGGCCCGGGATCAGCTGGAGATGGGGCCTGAAGGCGGCCTGGTAGCTCAGCTCCTTTTTCCGCGAGATCCCGGCCAGCTCGTTTGCGGTGAAGCGGCCTTTGCCGAAGACCCGGTCGAGCAATTCTTCGTTCTTGCCATACATCTGCCGGTCGACCTCCTCACGGGTAAGGCCGGCCTTGAGGTCGTCATTAAGGATCGAGAACCAGGCCGCGCTATGGAATTGCATGTCGTCGATCATGGTGCCGTTGAGGTCGAATAGAAATGCTTTTGGGTGGATCATGCGGTCAACTTTTCGCGAAGATATGTACATTGCGTCTATGAAGACAACAACCTGGGGTATCATCGGACCCGGAAAGATCGCCAACAAATTTGCTATTGCGCTGGGAATGGTGGAGGGCGCCCGTTTGGGGGCTATTGCTTCGCGGGAAGCGGCCCGGGGGAGGGAGTTTGCTTTACGTCATGGGGTTGCCACCGTATATGACGACTATGCTTTATTGGCCGCCGATCCGGCTATCGACGCCATCTATGTGGCTACGCCCCATGGATTTCATGCTGAGCATAGCATTCTTTGTTTGCGTCATGGCAAGGCCGTGTTATGCGAGAAGCCGCTGGCCCTGAATGCCCGGGAGGCGGGCGAGATGATCGCGGCGGCGCGGGAGCATCAAGTATTTTTAATGGAGGCCATGTGGACCCGGTACGTGCCGCTGATGCGATCTATCATCGAGCTGGTAGCCTCAGGGCAGATCGGGGTGGTCAAATATATCCGCGCGGATTTCGGTTTTTTTGCCGCTTTCGATCCCAATGGGCGGTTGTTCAATATCCGGCTGGGTGGCGGGTCGTTGCTGGATATCGGCATCTATCCGTTATTCCTGTGTTTGCAGCTGCTGGGCGAGCCGGAGGCGATCACGGCTTTTGGCCGGCTTTCACCTACGGGCAGCGACGAGACCTGCCATGCCCTACTCGGGTATCCGGATGGCGCCACGGCCGTCGTCAGCAGCACGCTGGCATGTCAGACCTCGTTAAGTGCCGAGATCGCCGGTACGGAGGGGATGATCCGGATCGGAACGCCCTGGTATAAGAATGATCACTATGAATGGAACCGAGCGGGGGAGGCTGCACAGGTCGTTCGGGTGGAACCGCTTGTGAATGGGTTCGAGTACCAGATACAGGAAGTAATGGAATGCATGGACAAAGGATTGATCGAAAGCCCTTCCCTGCCCCATTCGTTTTCTTTGATGATGGCCCGGACGATGGATGCGATTCGCGGGCAGATCGGTGTAAGGTATCTGACCGACTAATGCAGGGCCGGGGTGTACGCTAAAGCGAATTCCTCAACGTGAGATAAAAGGGCACCTCTTCCTGTTTATGGGTATTCTCGAGGATCTGCCGGGCTGCCATCACGCCCATTTCTCTAAAGTCCGTGGAGATCGTGGTAATGCCGTTGAGGATGATCTTTTTCAACGGTGTCTCGTTGTACGAGATGACGCCGACCTGGTGGCCAACGGCCAGCTTCAATGAAATAATGCGTTCGATGAGCACCACGAGATCTTCCTCCATGAGATTGATATACACCTCTCCTTCTCCGATGGGTTCTTCTGCGATGGAGTGCACCACCTTATAATTAAATGCATATTCCTGGCAAAAACGGCTGCAGCCTTGCAGGATCTCCACGGGGTGATAGGTATAGCCGGGGAAGATGATCTTTATCGTATGGTATTTTCCCAGCTGCTCCCGCGCCTTTTCCAATGCGGAATAGATGTCCTTTTCGAAATTCTGGTATACGGATGCATATTCGCCCGTGATGCCGGCGATCTTTTTATCCAGGACCAGCAGCTTGTCCTTGGGCAGGCTGTTGATGATATCCGGGGCCCGTTCGCCGCCTTCGAGGAAATGAGGGATGATGACGTAATGAGAATAATCTTCCTTCCGGTCCGTGAGCAGTTTCCTGAAGAGCCCGAATTCGTTGTTATAGATATAGAAATCCACCACCGCGTATTCTCCCAGCGAAGCGATGAGGGCGTCGTAGAGGATCTTTTTATGGGCGCTGAGCTTATTGAAGAGCAGGAATATTTTGAGCGTTTGGTGGAAATCGGTGTTCTGTATGAAGTAGCCCTTGCCCGGAACCGATCCCAGGACGCCCATTCTTTTAAGATACTTGTAGCCCTTTTCGGCGGTGTCGCGGGAGATCTCGAGCTCGTAGCTGAGCTCATTGATCGAGGGCATCAAGTCGTTCTTCCTGATCTTGCCGTTCTCTATCGCTTTCAGGATCGAGTTAGTCAGCTGGAGGTATTTGGGAGTGGCAGCGTATTCGTCCACCCGTATCCAGTCGAAAATGTTGGGGTGCTTCATCGGAAGCCCTAAGTTACAATTTATTGCGATTCGATCATGATGTCTTCGATCGGGCTCCGCCCGATCAAGGCATTCGCCTGACATACGTGCCTCCCTCGAAGCTCACGCTATAGTCGGAGGGGAAGAAAGTGCTTTTATAATAGTAATCCGTGGTGATGATCTGGGCGCCGGAGCTGCATGCGGCCTGAAAGCCGGACCGGTCGTTTTCGCGGGCTTCGCGGGTATCGGCGTCGGCGCGGGTACGGACCATATATCCTTTGGCGACCATCGCCTTGATACGATCCTGCTCTTTTTTGGGATCGTTGATGATCATAAATGCAGCTTCAGGAGTTCCATCCGGGCTATCCGTGAACAATACACGGTCTTTGAGCGAAGGATGCCCCTGGATATAAGCGTCGCGGTGTTCGCCGGATTCGTCGAGGATGAAGAAGAATTTTCCTTTTGCTTCCTTCATAGTCGGCCAATGCCCATTTTTTACGGCGTCTGCCAATGTGGGGTATTTACCGCGAATGTCGTCGGGCGTGATGAGATAGTTGCGGCCGAGGTAGTCCAGCAACTCTTTGTCGAGCCGGTCGAACACCGCGCTTGTAAACTTTTCGGGGACGGTGAAACCAGGAGCTTTGATCTCCTGGTCTTTTGCATTCATGGTTATATAGACGGGGTAGTGATCGGGATGCTGATCGGACCAGGCCTTTAACTGCCGCAGGCAATCGGCGAAGGTCAGACAGTTCGTTCTAAAGTCCAGGTCCTGTACATGGAGGACCTTGAAGCCCGGGGCATTCATTTCGCCGTTGGGATCGTAGGGGGGCGGATTGGAAGCAGCCTCCCATTCCAAACCTTTGGGGTGTGCATATTTCCCACCTTTCTCATCGGCATAGACATCGATCTCGAGGTTACGTAGTCCAAGGTCCAACTGTTGATCCAATGGAATGTGGCTGTATTCCAATCCCGCCGCAGCCTGTGGGTTTTTTTCTTTGAACAGCCGGAACAACGCGCTATCGATGGCTCGTTTATAGCTGTTGTGCGAACCTATGACCTGTATCCTGTTGATGGGCAATTCGTCGAAACCGGAGTCTTTTCCGGCTGCTATGATGACTGCCAATACGATGACGGTGATGATCTTCATGACGCAAAGATGAACACATTTTTTTCAATGAAACAACATTACATTTTTGTTAATCCCGCATTCGACATAGTCCTTGCTACTACGTGAATTGTTAGGCTGGGAGATCACAATCGCGTAACATGGTTTCATTCTCTTTGCAGCCTTCAACATTCCAACCAAAACATCATCATCAACATGCAATCTATTCTAAGGTTTCTATTAGCGGTACTCCTCTTCGTCCCGATGCTCGTGTCGGCGCAGACCGCACGCACGCTAAAGGGAGTGGTGACCGATGAGAACAATGCCCCGCTTTCGGGCGTAAGCATTACTGTAAAGGGTACTCGAAGATCCGTAGTCACCGATGCACAGGGGCGGTTTTCCATCAATGTAGGCGGCCCTGGTGTTAGCCTGGAGATATCCTATGTGGGATATACCAGCGCGGAGATCGCCGCGGGTGACGAACGGACTTTTTCGGTATCGCTCCATTCCAATGGCGGCCAGATGAACGATGTGGTCGTCACGGGTTATGGGCAATCGGCGAAGAAGAACATCACGGGAGCCGTAACATCGATACCGGCAGAAGAATTCAATGTCGGCGTCATCAGCACGCCGGGAGAGCTGCTTGCAGGAAAGGTGGCAGGCATCAATATCACCAAAAGCGGTGATCCCAATGAGCAGCCTGTGGTGATCCTACGCGGTGCTTCGACGTTGCGTACGGGTTCGGCGCAACAGCCGCTCTATGTGATCGACGGCGTTCCGGATGCTTCCATCGACCTCGTGGCCCCGTCCGACATCGCCACGATCGACGTACTAAAAGACGCTTCGGCTACGGCCATTTATGGTGCCCGGGCAGCTAATGGGGTTATTATGATCACCACCCGCAAGCCTAAGGTGGGGCAAACACGCCTGGCTTATAACGCCTATGTAGCGGCCGAGCAGGTATCCAAGCGGATCGATATGCTCTCGGCGCCGGAGCTGCGGCAATACCTTATCCGCCAGGATGCGCCACTCGTGGGCGGGCATTCCAACGGCAACTTCGACGATTCCGTGAACAACAACTGGCAGGACCAGGTCCAACGCACCGGTGTCTCGCACAACCATAATATCTTTTTCGGCGGGAATACCGGCAATACCATCTTCGGCGCGAGCATCAACTATTTCAACAACCAGGGGATCATGAAGACCACGGGGCTCCAGCGGACCACGATCCGGGCGAATATCGAGCACCGGGTGTTCGACGACCGGCTGCGTTTAGTGCTCAATGTAATGGATGCGAGCTCGATCGCCAACCAACTGCCCGGCGCAGGCGGCAACGTCAGCCCGGTATATGGCGCGATGCTGACCTATATGCCCACCTTACGGGCGATCGAACCGGGTGGCGTCTACTCGACCGAATATCCCCAGGGGCCGCTGAACCCGGTCTCCCTGATCAATAACAACTCCGATCAATCGAAAGCCAAGACCTTTTTAGCCAATGCGCTGGGCGAGGTCAATATCCTGCCCGGGCTGAAATATACGCTTTCGTTAACCGAACAAACCACCGATACAACCACGGATATCTATTTCAACAGTCTCAGCGAACTGGCGCGTGGCCTCAACGGGCAGGCCCACAGCACGACCACGGAAAGCAGCAAGAAACTGGCCGAATCTTATTTCAACTATGACAAGAGCTTTGGCGAACACACTATCCGACTGCTGGGTGGCTATTCCTGGGAAGAAGATAAACTTGGCCAGGGTTTTGGCGTCACCACGCAAAACTTTCCCAACGACCGGCTGGGCGCCAACAATCTGGCCGTGAGCTCGCCGCCCGCCAATACGGTGAGTTTTGTGAACAGCAATATCGGCGTATTGCGGTTGATCTCCTATTATGCCCGGGTGAACTATCAGTTTGGAGAGAAATACCTTTTCCAGGCCTCGATCCGGGATGACGGTTCTTCGGCGTTTGGCGCGAACCATCGTTGGGGTTATTTCCCCGCCGTATCAGCCGGCTGGCGTATCACCAAAGAAGATTTCATGGAGTCCACTTCCGGGTGGCTGGATGATCTGAAGCTGCGGGTAGGTTATGGTGTTACCGGTAACAGCCTTGGCTTCGACCCACTGATCGCGCAGGAGCAATTCGGCATCGTAGGCCGCGCTTATACCAACGGTTCCTATCTGGACGGCATCGGCCCGGTGCAGAATGCCAATCCGAATCTCCGCTGGGAAAGCACGGCTTCGACCAATGTGGGGGCAGACTTTTCGGTGCTGCGCGGCTTTTTGAATGGCTCGATCGATCTGTATGACAAGACCACGTCGAACCTGATCTGGTCGTATCCCGTTTCCGCCACGCAATTCCCGGTGACGAACTTCACCACCAATATCGGCAAGATCAGCAACAAAGGGGTTGAACTGCAATTGAATGCTTCTTTGATCAAAACCCACGACTTTACCTGGCGCAGCTCCTTTAACCTGGCGCACAATATCAATAAAGTGCTTTCGATCACTAACAGCGAGTTCGACAACCAATATGTATACACGGCCTTTCTAGGCGGCAAGGGCCAGAGCGGTAACTGGTCGCAGATCATCGAGCCGGGGCATCCCATCGGCACCTTCGATATCTGGCATTATATGGGGAAGAATGCGCAGGGAGTGTCGCTGTTCCAGGGCTTCGTCAAGGGTGATACGACCTCGAGCCCCACGACGGCCAATTACGTTATCGCCGGCAATGCCCAGCCACAATTGCTGATGGGCTGGAGTAATACCTTTACCTACAAAGGGTTCGATCTGAATTTCTTTTTCCGGGCAGTTACAGGCAACAAGATACTGAATGCCACGCTGGCCACCCTCAACGACCCGATAGACGCCAAGACCCAAAACCTGCCCAAGTTCTCGCTGCACGAATCGTTTAACGATATCAATTCCACGTATATCTCGGACCGTTTCCTGGAGAAAGGCGATTATCTGCGGCTCGACAATGCGACGCTGGGATATGCCTTGCCGATCCATTGTAAGGGGGTGAGCCGGCTGCGCGCTTATGTCGCCGCCAACAATTTGTTTGTTCTCACGGGCTATCGGGGTATCGATCCGGAGATCAATATCGGCGGGCTTACCCCGGGTATCGACAACAACAATTACTATCCCAAAACAAGATCATTCCAGTTCGGCATCAATGCCAACTTCTAAAACTTTCTTTATGCGAAAAATGCTTTTGGCTCTGTTTTTAGGTGTACTTTTCGGCGCCTGCACCAAGCTCAATACACCAGTATTATCTCAATATACTCCCGAGACGCCGGTGACTCCAACCGACTATACCACGGCCCTCGGTTCCATTTATACGCAGTTGGCCGACAACCCTTCCGGCACCCGGTATGCCGTCGAGTACTGGCGTCTGCAGGAGCTGTCGACAGACGAAGCGATCATCCCCGCGCGGAATGGCAACTATGACGACGGCGGGCAATACCGGCTGCTCCATCTGCATACCTGGTCCGCGGATCATCCTACGGTGACCAGCGTGTGGCAGTGGGGATTTCAGGCCATCAACACCTGCAATCTCATGTTACAGCAGTTTGCGCCGGCGGCGAACAGCGCATTGAAGACCAATGCCATCGCCGAGACGCATGCCATGCGGGACCTTTTCTATTTCTTTATGATGGATCTGTACGGCAATATCCCGATAGTCGATACGGTGGCTTCGACGACGCCCCCGCCTACCGTCCCGCGTGCCCAGGTATTCGCCTATATCGAGCAAGACCTTAAGGCCACGCTGCCGAATCTTGCCGCCAATGTAGACGGCACAACCTATGGGCATGCTACCAAATGGATGGCGTTTGCGCTGCTGGAGAAAATGTATCTGAATGCGCAGGTCTATACGGGTACCCCGCGATATGCCGACGCGGTGGCCATGGCCGATAGTATCCTCACCGAAGGGCCGTATTCGCTGGACGCCAACTATGGCTCTATCTTCTACCCGACGAATGGACCCGGCGTCAAGGAAACGATCTTCGCGATCCCCTACGATGCGAATTTGCTGAAGGGGAACCAGATGACCCGTTATGGTTTTGCTTCCTATGTTTATCCGGCCTATAATCTGCCGACGGCGGGTAGTGTCGCCCTGAGTACGGATTCGAGCTTCTATCATCAAAATTTTATCCTGCCCGGTGATACGCGTGATACCTTTTGGCTACGAGGGCCGCAATATTATTTCCCCGGCCAGGCCGTGAATCTATCGCTTTATCCCACTTCGATCTGGTCGATCATCGAGGGCTATTATCCGATGGCGCTTTATCCGACCACCAATATCGTGCTCGATGCCAATTATAACGGCGACAAGAACCCGAATGTGGTATATTCCCTGGGTTCTGCGCCTTCGGATGTAGTCTTCTGGCAGGTCACCTACCGGGATTCGCTGGTGTTGCGCGGCGATCCGATCAAGATGGATGTCGGCGACGATATCCTTGCGCAATGCGAAGGTATCCGGTCAAAGAAGTTCTATCCCGATCCCAATGAGAATCCGCAGACGCAGGATCAAAACAATGACTTCCCGGTGTTCCGGCTGGCGGATGTGTTGCTGATGAAGGCCGAGGCGATACTGCGTGGGGCTCCAGCTACTACGGTGAAGGGAACGCTGCAGACGCCGGCGACGCTGGTGAACATGGTGCGTCACCGCGTAGGCGCTATGCTCACGGCCGATCCTTTGACGGTGGATAGCATTCTGCCGGAGCGGGCGCGGGAGTTTGCCTGGGAAGGATGGCGGCGGAATGATCTGATCCGGTTTGGGCAGTTCGAGAATGGGTGGGGTTTCAAGCCCGCCGGTGCGGCGGATGCGACACGGCAGCTTTTTCCGGTGCCGACCACGGAGTTGTCGACGAATCAGCGGTTGACGCAGAATCCGGGGTACTGATCCGGCTGGGCGGGGTGTTGGTCAGCGAAGGAGGAAATATTTTGTTGCTTTTGGAAAAATTGTAACTTCGTGGGATCGGCGGCTGGGTTTTATACCCCCCAACGACACTAATGTTGAAAAGGGCTTCAAGTGTAGCCCTTTTCGTTTTTTAGGATTTCAAGCTTGGCTATCTCTAAATTCCTTCTTAATAAATTGTTCCAATTCCTTCTTGTCTGGAAGAGCTACCAAATACTGAGATACAAATACCTTATCATCAATTCCAGCAGTTGCAAACTCGACATGCTCCTGATCTTTATCGCTGCAAAGCAGAATACCGACGGGAGGGTTATCACCTTTTAAATAATGATAATCAGAAACTTCCAATTCGGGGGATGATGTCCCCCGAATTAGGCTCTTGTCGAGTATCTTATCAGTCACTGCCAATTCGGGGGATAATAGCCCCCGAATTCGATCGTTTGTCATTATCAAAGAAGCGATTGCCGGATATGTAATATAAAACTGTCGAAATCTCCGCAATTCTCTTTCATCAGTGTTTGGGATCGCCCTGTTTTTCATCTCGGAGGCAATAGTAGCTAACAGAGATTTACCATATTCGGCTCTATTGCTCCCCCGTTGTTCAAATTCAACTATATAAAAACCAAAGAACCAATTCCGAAGAGTCAATGAAGTATTTACGGCACGTAGGCTTTCTTCCCGAAGCTTTTCGTTAATGTTCGAAAGAATATAAATTAGTTCTACAAAATCCATATCACATATACTTATCCAAAAGTATACAACAAATATATCTTTTTGAAAAGAAAACAAATTCTCAATAGTACCCTGCGTCGGAGAGCTGTTCGTCGAGGAGGAAGACGATGAGGCTGATGGGGCCGTGGGCGCCGAGCACGAGGGATTGTTCGATGTCGGCGGTTTTGGAGGGGCCGGCGATGAAGGTAGAGAAGCCATAGGGGGTGGAAGCCGGAGTGGCTTCGAGGGTGGCGATGCGGTCGTAGGCGGCATGCATGTTGGGGACGATGGAACCGCTGGAGATCACGAGTACAAGGTGCTGGGCGATGAAAGGCAGGACGCGTTCGACCATCTGCATTTCGGTGATCCAGCAGGCGCCGTTCTCGGCGACGCCGAAATGGGCGGGAAGGATGGCGAGGTCTACGTTCTCGAGGGTGTGCGGGTCGCTATCCCCGGTGGCTGCTTCGGCGAAGGCCGAAAGCTGTGGGCAACCGGTGACGACGCGGCGAGCGCCGGGAAACTGCTCGTGGAGCATGGTCGTGATGCGATCGAATCCGGAGACGATATAGGCGGCGGCGCCAATGGCTTCCAGGGCCGTGATGAAAGTGGGCGCCAGGTCGCCGGCGGCGATGGGAGTACCTTCGGGCAGCGGGGGTAATTCGCGCGGGGCGGGTTGGTTGCCGTGGACAGTATTAAGTATCTTATCGCGACTGCCGGGGTTCCCAAAGCTGGGACTGTCGAAGCTGGGGTTGCTCATGTTACTTTTTGTTTTTCTTGTACCACTCACCGAATGATTGTTTGGGCGGCGTGGGCATATCGCGTTGCCGATACCAGGCGTTGAGCCCGTTTTTGACGGTGAACGGCACGTTCAGCATGAACCAGCGGCCCGTTTTACCCGCGCTATGATATACCCCGGGATGTGATAGGACCCAGTTCATGGTCTTGATCGCCGCCGTTTTGCCCGCGGCGGCATATCCTTCCTGAACGATCACCTGCCGCCATTTATAGAGCTGTTCGTGGATGTCGATCTTCACCGGGCAGACATTGGAGCAGGAGCCGCAAAGCGTCGATGCGAACGGCAGGTCCGCATTTTTTTTCATGTCCAGATTGGGTGAGAGGATCGAGCCGATGGGTCCGGCTACGGCCGTATGATAGCTATGACCGCCGCTGCGGCGGTATACCGGGCAGGTGTTGAAACAAGCCGCGCAACGGATACACTTGAGGGAGTTGCGGAAATCCTTTCGGCCGAGATGAACGCTACGACCGTTGTCGACCAGGACGATATGCATCTCCTGGCCTTGCCGGGGCCGCCGGAAATGACTGGAGTAGGTGGTGATCGGCTGTCCCGTGGCGCTGCGGGTGAGCAGCCGCAAGAACACCCCTAAATGGCGGCGTTGGGGGATCAGCTTCTCGATGCCCATAGAAGCGATGTGCACGTCCGCGAGATGCGCGCCCATATCTGCATTCCCTTCATTGGTGCAGACGACGAACTCGCCCGTTTCCGCGACGGCGAAATTAACGCCGGTGAGGGCGACACGACGGGTGAGGAATTTCTCGCGAAGATGCAGCCTGGCCGCATGCGTCAGGAATTGCGGGTCTGCATTACCTTTTGGAGTGCCCAGGTGCTCATGAAAGATCTCACCGATCTCCTCCTTCTTTTTATGGATACAGGGCAACACGATATGACTGGGCGGTTCGCCCGCAAGCTGCACGACACGCTCCCCCAGGTCGGTGTCGACCACCTCGATGCCTCTTTCATGCAGGAATTCGTTGAGCTGACATTCTTCGGTGAGCATCGATTTGCTCTTGACCATCTTATCGATCTTATGCCGGCTGAGAATGGAAAACACGATCGCGTTGTGCTCGTTCGCGTCGGCCGCCCAATGGACCGTGACACCATTGCGGGTAGCCTCTTCTTCGAACTGCCGGAGATAGCCGCTTAAGTTGGAGAGTACATTCTCTTTGATACGCGAGGCGGTATCCCGCAGCAGCTCCCATTCCGGTACCCTGGCAGCAGCTTTATCACGTTTTTGACGCACCCACCAAAGGGTCTCGTCGTGCCAATTCACCCTGGGCTCGTCCTTGTTGAATTCCGCCGACAAAGCGGCATGGTCTTTATGATTGTTACCGCTCATAGCCTGGCATTTAAAATCTCTGCAATATGTTTTATCCGGACCGTGCTCTGCTGCCGACGCAGGATCCCTTCCAGGTGCATCAGACAGCTCATGTCCGAGGCCGTGATCACCTCCGCGTCATGCCGGATATGATCGGCGACCCTATCCTTGCCCATCTTTACCGAGATGGCTTCTTCGAAAACGCAGAAGGTGCCGCCGAAGCCGCAACATTCGTCTTTCCGGTCGAGCTCCACCAACTCGAGGCCTTTTACGAGACTCAACAACTGCTGCGGTTTCGAGAAAGGCGGAGCCATGAGCTCGGACATCTGCGCCAGCTTGAGACCCCGCTGGCCATGACAGCTCTGGTGCAGTCCCACCTTATACGGAAAGGAAGCATCGAGCTTGTCTACCTTAAGCACATCCGTGAGGAATTCCACCAGCTCATAGATCTTACCGGGGATATCTCCCGCAGGATCATGGATATGCTCTTTGATGTGCAGGACACAGCTACCGGAGGGAGCGACGATATAATCGAACGACTCAAAATTCCTGATGAAGAGGTCGTTGCACCCTTTGGTGAGGTGTTCGAAGCCGGAGTTAGCCATGGGCTGGCCGCAACAGGTTTGCTCCGGCGGATAGACGACTTCAACGTCTAGCTTTTCCAGCAGCTCGAGGGTGGCGATACCGACCTGCGGGTAGAACTGGTCGATATAACAGGGTATAAATAAACCAACACGCATATAACGATCTTTTGCCGGGGGCGGATCTCCCGCCCACCTACTTATAATACTTTAGTTCAATAATATCCCCCGGTAAAGGATGGCTGTTCCAATGCCGGTGAATAGCCAAGGCGGCGCCCATGGCCGTAGCTTGCGGGATAGACGCGGTAAATACTTCGACGCCGGGGAAAGCTTCTGCCAGCAGATGCATATAAAGCTGATTCCGGCCGAAGCCGCCGTCCACGAATATACGACGGACATCGGTATCATGTAACACCAGCCGGGTAGAAATGATCTGCTGATCCATAATATCCAGCATCAATTGGTGATAAGCCTCTTCAAAATTGGCAAAACTCTTCAATTCCCGCTGGTGGAAAACGGAGGCGGTAACGGGAGTAATGTCGTCGTTATCATTTGCCGTTTCATTGCTGCTTCGAAGCCGGGCGACACATTCGGGGTCGAAGTGGACGTTCGCCGCGCGCGCGGGAGCCGTATGAAAATGGGCAGCGAGCCGTTGTACCTGTTGTTCGTGTTCGTATCCGGCAAAAAGGCGGGATGCTTTCACCGGACGCCCCTGAAAGCTCATATAACACAGGCAGTCCTTTTGCAACTCCGCCGCGGTGAGCGGGGAACTATTGAAAGGATTCATGGAGATACACCAGGTACCGGTGGAGATAAGTACAAAGGGTTCGCGAAAGCTTTCCAGATAAGGGATCATGGCTGCCGAGCTGTCGTGAAGACCGACCCCGGCGATAGGGACGGCATCAGACGGTATGTCGTTCGCCCCGGCCCGGGAGATTGTTGCCGCCCGCGTCGGAAGTACGCTGGTCGAAGGCATGATGGGCGCCAGCTTATCGATGATACCTTCGCGGTATACCCATTCGTGATAATGCTGCTGCGAGAAATTCCAGAGGTTGGTATGACAGCCGATGCTGGTGATATCCGAGACGGGCCGGCCGGTAAGCAGGAAGCTCAGGAATTGCGGCAGGTGGAGGGCGTAGCGCACCTTTTCGAACAGATCGGGTTGATCGTGTTTTAGCCGATACAGCTGCATGCCCGAGTTGAGGCTACCCAAGACCGGCGATGCCGTGAGCATGGAAAACGTGATCTCGCCGCCATAAGTAGCATAGAATTTCTTTTTGAGCTCTTCCGGGTAGGCCTTTAGATAATTATACAGGGGTGCTATCGGCTGGTTGTCTTGACCGATGTATACAAAACTGGCGCCATAAGCGGAAAAATTGATCGCCTTGACCGTAAATTCTTCCAGACCGGCCAATTTAGCCAGGGATGCGTGGAGCCAGCGGGTGAGCCGGGTAAGATCCTCGCAGGGTTCGCCATCCTCGTCGATGGTCTGTTCGCAGACTTCCGACTGCTCCCATACCATCTTGTATTGCTCGTCGAAAAGGAAAACCTTTTTATTCGTTTTCCCGATGTCTGCGATTGCTATAACATTGCTCTTCATCCATGTCTTTTTACGGCCTGCGGCCTATAGCCCCGTCGCGACGGTGGCGGCGCCTCTTTCCCTGATCAGATGTTCACGTATTTTTTCGCTGCGATAGAGGGCGAGGGGATCCAATGCTGCGCCGGCTTGAAGCCGGGCTTCGGCCACCAGGGCACGGACATCGGTGCGGAAGGCATTTTGCAATATCTCCTGCGCGACTACGGTGTCGTTGGCCTGCTGGGCAGCGACGAGCCGTTTCCGGTCGACGAGCAGGGCCTGTGCGTAGGTAAGCAGGATCGCCTCCACGGATTGCAGCAGGTCCTCCAATGGGTCCTTGACGTTGTGCGAGGCATCGATCATCCACCCGAGATCGCGCGTATGGTCCATGCCGCGGGCATCCATGCCTTCCACCAGCTCGTTGAAGATCAGGAATAGCTGATAGGGCTTGATGCTGCCTACGGTGAGATCGTCGTCGCCATATTTGGAGTCGTTGAAATGAAAACCGCCAAGTTTTCCTTCCATGAGCAGGAGGGCGACGATCTGCTCGATATTCGCGTTGGGAAGATGGTGCCCCAAGTCCACCAATGTAAACGCCTTCGGGCCCAGCTTAGAAGCGTATAAAAGCGACTGCCCCCAATCACCCACCGTGGTCGAATAGAAATTCGGCTCGAAGGCCTTGTATTCGACAAACATTTTCCAATCGGCCGGCAGCGCCGCGTAGATCTCCTGCAAGCCTTCCAGCGTATGCTGAAACGCCTGGCGGAAATTGAGCTGGCCGGGAAAACATGATCCATCGGACAGCCAAACGGTGAGCGATTCGGAACCTAATTCGACGCCATAGCGGATGACCTCGATATTATGTTCGATGGCCTGGCGACGCACCTCCTTTTTTACGTTTTGCAGGGAGCCGTATTTATAACTATGTTTCTGGCCGGGCTGGTCCTGGAACGTGTTGGAGTTCATGGCATCGAAACGCAGGCCGAACTGGGCGGCCAGGGTCTTGACGGCCTTCGCATCTCCCGGGATATCCCAGGGAATATGCAGAGAGATGGCGCCGCTGGAGCGGTTCAAGGCATGCAGGAGCCCGACATCCTCGATCTTCTCTTCGAGGCTGCGGGGTTCGCCGCCACCGGAGAAACGGCCGAAGCGGGTACCGCCCGTACCGAGCGCCCAGCTGGGAATGGCCACCTGGAAATCGACGAGCTTCCGGATGATCGCTTCCGCGTTAGGTTTGTCGGCAGAGAGGAAATCCAGCTTTCTTTTGTGTTCTTTCAAGAGCTGCTGGTTGTGCTCTTCCAGCTTATATTTTTCAATTTGCATGGTGCTACATTTAAGGCAAGTAAAAAACTTCTTTTAACGGTATCGACACCGGAGAGCCGTCGGGGTTAGTGTCCATGAGGTCCTTCATGTATTGCCACCAACGTTGCATCACGGGTTGCGCCTTGAGCCGGTCCAGCTTCACGGGCTCGTCGATCTCGAGGCAGGCAAATAGCTGATGCGTATCCTCCGCCAAAAATATCGAATATTCCCGGATGCCGGTGTCTTTCAAAAGCGTTGACAGCTCGGGCCAGATGGCGTCATGACGACGACGGTATTCTTCTTCCTTACCGGCATGGAGCTTCATAATAAAGGCAACGCGTGGCATATGCTTTTTTTTATCTCACAAAGGCCATGGCTACCCCGCCGTCTACGTTGAGAATATTGCCGGTAGATTTACTCATCAGTCCGCCCACGAACACAAAACAGGCATTGGCGATGTCTTCGGGGAGGATGATCTCGCCCAGCAGGGTGCGTTTGGCATAATAGGCGGGCAGCTCTTCCACCTTGACACCATAGGCCTTGGCCCGGCCTTCGGCCCAGGCGCCTTCCCAGATCTTGCTATCGGAGATCACCGCATCCGGGTTGACGACATTGACGCGAATCTTATCGGCGCCCAGCTCGGCGGCATTGAGCCGGCTGAGGTGCAGCTGGGCAGCCTTGGCCGAACCATAAGCGGCGTTATTGGGACCGGAAACCAGTCCGTTCTTACTGGCGATATTCAGCACGTCGCCGCCGATGCCCTGTTTCCGCATCACCTCTACCCCGGCCTGGGTCACGAGGAACTGCCCTTTCACGAGTACGTCATAGAGTATATCCCAATCTTTTTCGGTGTGATCCTGGATAGGTTTGGAGATCGACAGCCCGGCGCAGTTCACCACGATATCGACACCCCCAAAAGCCAGGGCAGCGGCTTTATAGACTTTTTTTATGGCGTCGGCGCTGGTCACATCCAGTACTTCGCCGACGAATACGTCGCGGCCATATTGTTGCTGGAAGTCTTTTTTGGCGGCTTCGAGCCGGGATTCATCGTTATCGTTGATGACCACGCAGGCCCCTTCATCAGCGAATTTTTTGGCGATGGCTTTGCCGATACCGCCGGCGCTGCCGGTAACCAGGGCGATGCGGCCGGAGAGTGCCTTGGGTTTGGGCATGCGCTGGAGCTTGGCTTCTTCGAGCAGCCAATATTCAATATCGAAGGCCTCTTGTCTCGGCAGGGACGTGTAGGATGAGATGGCTTCGGAGCCCTTCATGACATTGATGGCATTGATATAGAACTCTGCCGCCACGCGGGCCGTTTGTTTATCCTTGGAAAAGGTGAACATGCCGACACCCGGATAGAGGATCACCACGGGATTGGCGTCACGCATGGCGGGGCTATTGGGATGTTTGCAGGTCTCATAATACTGCGTGTACATCTGCCGGTAGGACTCGAACTGCGGAGCTAATTTCTCTTTTAGCGCTTTTACGTCGTCGAGGTTTTCGGTTGTGGTCAGCTCCAGAACCAGCGGGCTGATCTTGGTTCGCAGGAAGTGATCCGGGCAGCTGGTACCCATGGGAGCCAACCTGGTCAGGTCCCTGGAGTCGATGTATTCGAGCACTCTCTCGTCATCCGTAAAATGACCCAGCATCTTTTGTTTTGACGAGCAGAAACCTCTTAAGACGGGCGCCAGCGTTGCCGCTCTGGCCAGGCGTTCTTCTTTGGGAAGAGCCTTGAGCTTTTCGCCACCGAAGACGGGACCTTTTTTTCCGATATGATCTTCGAGGTATTGCGCACAGCGTTCGATGACCTCAAGAGTGTTGATGTAGCTTTCGTATGCCGTATTGCCCCAGGTAAAGAGACCGTGCGAACCGAGCATAATGCCGCGAATACCGGGGTTCTCATCGAGACATTGTTTAAGCTTCAACCCCAGGTCGAAGCCGGGACGTTGCCATTCCACCCAGCCGATCCTGCCGCCGAACAGCTCCCGGGTGATCTTCTTACCGTCTTTTGCCGCGGCGATGGCGATGGCCGCATCGGGATGCAAGTGATCGATATGCGCAAACGGCAGGAAGCCGTGTAAAGGCGTGTCGATCGAAGGCGCTTTGGAGCTGAGGTCGTAGATACAATGATTGAAGAGTTCGACCATTTCGTCCTCGAACTTGATGCCACGATAGATGTTTTTCAGCGCCAGGAGGCGGTCGACGTATAAAGCGGCGAGACCGCTGCGTTTCAAGGTACCCAGGTCGCCGCCGGACCCTTTGACCCACATGACTTCTGTCTCCCTGCCCGTGAGGGGGTCTTTGGCCATAGCTTTACAGCTCGTGTTTCCGCCGCCATAGTTGGTCAAACGGAGATCGGCGCCAAGCAGGTTAGAACGGTATATGAGTAAGGCTACTTCATCGCTGGCGAGCTCGGCGGCCTTCTTTTCGTCCCACAGGTAGCTAACGTGTTTGAATTTCGTTGTTGTAACAGACATATTCGCTTATTTTAATTGATTCCCGTAGCCAACCAGCCATACCGACAAGAGGATGGCGAGGATGCCCAACAGGATGGTAGTTCGTGTTTTTTTGCTCACCCCTTTCCATTCTTTCAATACGAAGCCCCACATATTGGCCACCAGGATGATAAAGGCCATGTGCAGAATCCAGGAGCTGGCGCCGTTGCCGAGGCGGCTCTCGCCCATTCCATAGAAGAAGAACTGCAAGAACCATACGGTGCCGGCAAGGGCTGAAAAGAGATAGTTATTGAGCAGGGGTGTTTTCTTGTTCGTATAGTCGCCGAAGGTCCGGTTGCGGGCGTTGAGGAGCATGCACCAGATAAAATTGGTCGTGAGCCCGCCCCAGAGGAGGACGATATAGGTGACGTTGTTTTGATAAAGGAACTCGGTGGTCACGCCGGGGTGTGCCTGTTTCCATAATTCATTTGCGGCGTGCGCCATGGATGAACCTGCTTCGATGCCGTAGTTAAAACAGGCGCTGAGGATGCCCGAGACGATACAGACGATCAACCCTTTTGTGAGGTTGAACTCCTTGATGCTTTCCTTCTTTTTTTCTTCCGGCAGCTCTCTTTCCTTCATTACACCTGCCCTGCCGCAAATATAGATGCCGAGCAGACAGAGAACTACACCTGCCAGAACGACCTGCCCCCAATGGGTGGTCAGCAGCTCATGAAAGGTTGTTTTACCCGGGGTCGGAACGAAATTATAATAGATCGATGGAACCAATGCGCCGCAGGCGGAAGTGAAACCCAGCAGAACGGAATTGCCGAGGGACATGCCGAGATAGCGCATGCCGAGTCCGTACATCAGTCCGCCGATGCCCCAGAGGATGCCCCAGAAAAAGGTCCACCAGAAGGTCGCGGCGCCAGCCTGCGCGATGATCTCGGTGAAGTGCGGGACAGTGAGCCATGCGGCCAGGGGTGGGACGATCAGCCAGGAGAAGAGCCCACCGATGATCCAATAGCTTTCCCACGCCCAGTCTCTGACCTTTTTATAGGGTATGTAGAAACTGCCTGAAGCGAATCCGCCGATAAAATGGAAAAAAATGCCAAATAATATTTGCATGTATACCAGTGATTTTCAATATGGCTGTACAAACGATCTTCAAATGTAAAGCGGAATGGCGGTTGAACCATCATGCACTGTCATGGTGCCGTTGGTTCCCGCTGCTAATATTTTTGTCTATCCATGACTAAACTAATTGGTAAATTTATATATCTAAATCTTACCAGTATGAATAAGGGATATGTGGAGTTTATTGCGGATCTGAAACAACGGATTGTGCAGAGCAGGTATATAGCTGCGAGGCTTGCGAATAGAGAACAATTGATGTTGTATTTGAAGACGGGGCGATTATTATCAGAAAAGATTACGAAGGAAAAATGGGGTAATTCCGTGGTTGATCGGGTCGCAGAAGATCTGCAAAAGCAATTGCCGGGTCTCCGTGGGTTCTCGGCGCGGAATCTACGATCGATGCGACGGCTTTACGATGAGTATCAATCGGTTATAATTTGGCAGTCAGTGACTGCCAAAATGGAAATTGCGCAGCTAACCATTGAAACTATACAGGAAGGATTCTGGCGCATTAGCTTTACACATCATTTACTCCTTTTGAACAAATGCAAAACCAATGAAGAAAGGTTCTTTTACATTCATCAGTGCTCCAATCAATTCTGGTCGGTGAGGGTCTTGGAGCATCACTTGGATGCGAATCTGTTTAAGAACCAGGGCAAATTACCGAACAATTTTGCGACTACCCTTTCGCCGGAATTAAAGCCATCGGCTTTGGAAGTGTTCCAGGATGAGTATCTGATGGATTTTATCTCACAGGAGGATACAGAAGATGAACGTGTTTTTGAAACGAAGGTTGTGGCAGATATGAAGAACCTCATTTTAAGATTGGGCAAGGGATTTTGTTTTATCGGCAATCAATACCGGCTGGAGGTCGGGGGTGAGGAGTTCTTTGTGGATCTTTTGTTCTTCAACCGGCATTTGCAGAGCCTCGTGGCTTTTGAGTTGAAGCGGGGGAAATTCAAGCCCGAGTATGTCGGGCAGCTGAATTTTTATTTGAATGTGCTGGACGAGAAGGTGCGGCTGGGGCATGAGCATGCGTCCATCGGCATTGTTCTTTGCAAGGAGAAGAACAATACTGTGGTAGAATTTGCTGTGCGGACCGTCGACAAGGCCATGGGTGTCGCGACGTATCGCACGACAAGGGAGATGCCGGCGGAGATGCGGGGCCTTCTGCCCGACACAGGGGAACTGGCCCGGTTGCTGTAGGTTGCGGTCCGCAGGAGTAATAACGTCGCGTGCCGGGAGGTCGGCTGATCCGGTGCCGGGCAGCGGGGCGGTGGCAATGGATGG
>DASYZH010000302.1:0-46943 GCA_035946435.1 Puia sp.
GCTGATGCAGGGGGTGTTGCCCGACGCATCGGCTTTTTTAGTTGGTGGGCTGCCTTCGCGGCGCTGGTTTTCGGAGGCCGTGCTGCGTTGCGGGGCCGCGGGTGATCGACGTGCGGCCGCGGCAGGGCAACCCCTTCCGCCAAAGACGCGGGCCGCGTTGAAACTGCTGGAGCGGCAGGTGGGGCTGCGCCTGCCGGCGGAGGTGCGGATCGAATTGCGGTCGAATATCCCCGTTTTTTATCAGCACGCCGGTTGCCGCGGCGCCACCATCGACTTGCCGCCGGTGACGCTGATCTATTTCGATGCTGCGCCCGAAGCGGGTATAGATACGGTGGCGATGCCGGACCGGTGGCACGAGGGGGCAGGACGATTCTTTTCCTGGCTGTTGCGCCGGCTGATCCACGCGGCGGCGGAGGCGGCGGAACTGCTGCCCCGGGTGGAAGCGCTGGCCCAAAGCCGGCGGACGACAGGAGTTTATCTTGAACACTATAATTCACCATATCATCAAACCCTATGTACCGTTTTCCCCGCCCGCTGATGTTTGTCGGGACGGCTTCCGATGTCGGCAAGAGCATCATCACCACCGGTTTTTGTCGGATCCTCCGGCAGGATGGCTATCAGCCGGCGCCCTTCAAGGCGCAGAATATGAGTCTCAACAGCTATGTAACGCCGGAGGGATTAGAGATCGGCAGAGCACAGGCGGTGCAGGCCGAAGCAGCGGGTATACCCTGCAATAGCGATATGAATCCTGTGCTGCTGAAGCCTACCGGCGAGATGCATTCGCAGTTAGTGCTGCACGGCAAACCCGCAGGCAACCAAAGCGCCTATGATTATTTCATGGGCAAAGACAAGGCGGCCCTGTGGGATGAGGTCAAATGTGCGTACGACCGGCTGGCCAAACAGTATAACCCCATAGTGCTCGAAGGGGCGGGCAGCATTGCGGAGCTCAACCTGAAAAAACGGGATATCACTAACATGCGGATGGCGCTTCATGCGCAGGCCGATGTCTATCTCATTGCCGATATCGATCGCGGCGGGGTCTTTGCCAGTGTCTATGGCACGCTGGCGCTGCTGCCGCCGGAAGAGAAGGTGTTGATCCGCGGGGTGATCATCAACAAATTCCGGGGCGATGCGCGATTGTTCGAAAAGGGGAAACAGCAGCTGGAATCGCTCACGGGCGTGCCGGTTACCGGTGTGCTGCCGTTCTTTCGGGATATCCATATCGAAGAAGAGGACTCCGTGGCCTTACGTCAGCGACCCAGGGAGCACCGGCCGGGGTCGGTGAACATCGCCGTGGTTCACCTGCCGCATCTATCGAACTTTACCGATTTTGCCGCGCTGGAGCGATCCGGCCTGCATGTCTATTATACCGATGATCCGGCGGAGCTGCGGCACGCGGCGATCATCATCCTGCCGGGCAGCAAGAATACCATCGGGGATCTGCTCTATATCCGGGAACGGGGACTGGACCGGGCGATCATGGCCGCGGAGGCTGCGGGGGTGGTGGTCGTCGGCATCTGCGGCGGTTACCAGATGATGGGGCTCACGATAGCCGATCCCTATGGGGTGGAAGGCGAGCCGCGGACCACGGAAGGGTTGGGATTGTTGCCGGTACACACCGTATTGTCGAAGGAAAAAAAGACGGTGCGGCGGCGGATGCGGTATGGCGAGGCGGGGGGCCCGCTCGTCGAAGGGTATGAGATCCACATGGGGCACACCGATACCGGGGACAAGGAAGAGCAGCCGCTCAACCATCCCTTGTATCTCTGGGACCAGGCGGACGGGTACCGCCTTTCCGCCAAATGCTGGGGCACGTATCTGCACGGCATCCTGGACAACCGGGCCGTGGTGGAAGACCTGCTGCGGGAAGCGGGCGTCACGCATACGCCGCTGCCCGACTACCGGGCCTATAAGGAACGGCAATACGACAAGCTGGCGGAACACCTGCGGCAGCATCTCGATCTGGTGTCTATTTATAAGCAATTGGCCAAATGATATGATCGAAGGACATGGCGATGACGCCTGGAAATACCATAGCCCCATAAAGGCGGATTTCAGCAGCAATGTGCTCTATGGGCCGCTGGACGCGGGGTTGCTCGGCCATCTGCGCGACCAGATGGGTGCTATCACGCATTATCCCGAGGCAGGTGCTCAGTCGTTGCGGCGGGCGGCGGTGAGCGTGTTAAGACATGCCCCCGGTAATGTGATCGTGCTGCGTTCGCTCACCAAGAGCTGCCGCATCCCCGGGTTGCGGGTAGGTTTCGTGATTGGTGCAGCGGCATTGATCACGCGGTTGCGCGATGGTAAGATGCCGTGGTCGGTGAACCGGCCGGCGATCGAGGCGGGACTGTATATCTTTGCACATCCGCAGGAGTTTAAAGTGCCCGTGCAGCAATTGCGGGCGGAAACGGTCGCGTGGCAGCACGATTTGCGGGCGGCCCTCGCGGGCTGGAAGGTGTGGGACACCGATACGCACTATTTTTTGATCGAAGCGCCTGCGGAATGGCCGGCCCGGGCGTTGAAGAACCGGTTGGTCGAGCGGTATGGATTGCTGGTGCGGGATGCTTCAAACTTCCGGAATTTGAGACATAATGCAATCCGGGTGGCGTGTCAGTCACCGGAACACAACCAATTACTCACTGAAGCTTTAGGCGAATGCGCGGGAGGTGCGGGATGATGGGGCGAATGCACGAAGGCTGGACGATGATCGTGCCGTTGGGGCTGGGCTATCTGGCCGACCTGCTGCTGGGCGACCCCCGGGGCTGGCCGCATCCCGTGCGGGCGTTCGGAGCTGCGATCGCGCTGGGTGACCGTGTGCTGAACCGGGACCGGGCGCGGCTGTGGAAGGGCGTGATCCTCGTGATAGTGCTGTGTGCCGCGGTCTTTGCGGGCAGCTATTTCGCTTTGCAGGCATTGCAGACCTGGTGGCTACCGGCTTACTATATAGTCGCGAGCATCGGGGTGTTCTATTGTCTGGCCAATCGCAACCTGCTGGACGAAGGGAAAGCGGTATTGGACGCGCTGGAGCGCGAGGGGCTGGAAGCGGGGCGGTTGAGGCTTTCCCGGATCGTAGGCCGGGATACGGCGCAGCTCACCGGGCAGCAGGTCCTGACGGCGGTGCTGGAGTCGATGTCGGAGAACCTGGGCGACGGGGTGGTGGCGCCGTTGCTGTTCTATCTTGTGGGCGGCTTGCCGGCGATGCTCCTGTACAAAATGATCAACACGCTGGATTCGATGATCGGCTATAAACGCGAGCCGTACCGGCTGTTCGGCCGCACGGCGGCGCGGCTGGATGATGTCGCCAATTTCATCCCGGCGCGGTTCACGGCCTTCGCAATGGTGCTCGTCACGGGCAGCCGGCGCGGGTTGCGGTATATTCGTCGCTATGGAAGCGCCCATGCAAGCCCTAACTCGGGTTATCCCGAGGCGGCGTTGGCGGGGATATTAAATTGCCGGTTTGGCGGGCCTAATAAGTACAAAGGCATGCTTGTCGAAAAACCCTATATCGGGGAAAACGAGAAGCCGTTAACGCTCCGGGATTTCAGATGTGTCAGCTATATTAATCATGCCGTGACGCTGGTGACGGTGATCTTTGTAATTTTGATCGATTTGCTATGGATGCATTAAATGGAAAATTTTTTACGCCGGAAGAGGCGGCGGTGTTGCAGGAAGTCATCCTGCACCGGCGGGACGTCCGTGGAAACCGGTTTGTCGACCGGCCGGTAGACGATGCAGCCATCGACCAGATCATCACGGCGGGGTTGCATGCTCCTTCGGTGGGGTTCTCGCAGCCCTGGGAATTCGTGGTCATCACGGACAGGGATGTCCGCCACGCGATCCGCGATAGCTTTGACGAGGCCAATGCGGCGGCGACACAAATCTTTTCGGAACGGGACCAGGAATATTGCCGGTTAAAGCTGGAAGGCGTCCTGGAATCGGCAGTCAATATTGCCGTGTTCTATAAGCCTGCAGCAGGCCCGGTATTGGGACAGACGGCGATGCCGGAGGTTGGCTTGTATAGTGTAGTGTGTGCAGTACAGAATATGTGGCTGATGGCCCGGGCGCTTAACATTGGACTCGGATGGGTGAGCATCCTCGATCCGGAGAAGGTGAAGCAGGCCGTGGGCGCCGCGGCGGAGTCGAAGCTCGTGGCGTATCTGTGTGTGGGCTATACGGATGGCTTCTATACAAGGCCCGAGCTCGAGCTGCTGGAATGGGAACGGCGGAAGGACCGCGATTCGGTAATCAGAAAGATATGAAGATATATACCAGGAAAGGTGACGCGGGCATGACGGCCCTTTTCGGCGGCAAGCGCGTTTACAAAGACGATGTCCGGGTGAATTGTTATGGTACGCTGGACGAGGTCAACAGCACTATCGGGCTGTTGCGGGTCAAGCTGGGTGCGGAGCACGAGTGGCAACCGAATCTCCACAGGATACAGAAGGACATGATGGACATGATGTCGCATCTGGCCCGGCCCTCGGACTGTAAGAAAGAGAATAGCAATCCCCGGCCGGTAGAAGGCGCCGCGTTTTGCGAACGGTGGATCGACGAGCTGGAGGCCGCCATGACGAGCCCCAGCGACTATTTCCTGCTGCCCGGCGGCAACGAGGTCTCGGCCTTGTGTCATATGGTCCGGACGCAGATGCGGCGGGGCGAGCGCCTGCTGGTGACGTTGATGAAGGAGGATACGGTCGAAGACTATATCCCCGTCTACATCAACCGGTTGTCGGATCTGTTTTTCACTTTGGCACGTGCCGAAATGGACAAAGCTGGTGTCGCCGAAGAAAAATGGCAGTTATTCTTATACAAACGCAAGTCTACTTTGCCGCCGTCGCCGGAGGAGCCAAAGTAGGATAGGCGATACCCAGCTGTTCCAGGTACGTTTTGTATTTAGTGGGATCATAATAGTATTTCCGCATTTGTTCCCGGTATTTCGCCATAGTCGCCGCGTTGGACGTGATCGCTGGGGGATCATCCTTGGTGATGAAGGGTTTATATTTCACGTCTTTTGTCTGGACATTGTTGAAATAGTCTTTGGCCTGGGCGAGGACCTCGGGGCGGGTGAAGAGATCGATGAGGGTCATGGCGGTGGCTTTGGCGCCGGCCACACAGCCTTTGTGGGCGATGGGGGTGGCCATGGCGATGGCGTCGGCCCAGTGGTGGCCCTTGGTGCCGGGGATATTGGCAGGGTAGTAGAGCACGATGGTAGGCAGGTTCCAGGAGATATCGGCGATATCGTCCGAGCCCCCGCCCCAGGAGAAGGGAACCGATCCTTTGAGGGTATCGAGTTCCGTGCGCAGGCCATCGATGGGGTGGCCCTCGAGATCGGTCTTTGGCGCTTCCACCAATTTTTGCACGGCGTGGGCCAGCTGCTGATCGGCGGCTGTCCATTGGGGATAGCCGATGCGTTTGATATTGGCGTATAGGGCGAGGGCCAGGGCCTTGTTGAAATGCCCCGGCCAGGCGGTGCCGAGGATCTGGTAGCTCATCTTCGTGTCCGTCATCAACGCCGCACCTTTGGCGATATTAACTCCGGCGGCGTACATGGATACGATGTCGTCGTAGTTGCGTTCCCGGAAATAGTACCATACGGAGGCCTGCGAGGGGACGACATTGGGCTGGTCGCCGCCGTCGGTGATCACGTAGTGGGAGCGTTGGGTAGGCTTGAGGTGTTCGCGTTTGAAGTTCCAGCCTACATCCATGAGCTCTACGGCGTCGAGGGCGCTTTTGCCACGCCAGGGTGCGCCGGCCGCGTGGGCGGCTTCTCCTTCGAAGGAGAATTTTACCGAGACGAGGCCATTCATGCCCGGGTCGCCGTAGTTACAGTTCCATTGCGATCCTACGTGGGTGAAGATACAGGCGTCGATGTTCTTGAAATAGCCATCCCGGATATACCAGGCTTTGCTGCCGACGAGCTCTTCGGCTACACCCGGCCAGATGACGATGGTGCCGGGGAGGTGATTCTTTTCCATCAGCTCTTTTACGGCAAGGGCGGCGTAGATGATGACGCTCTGGCCCGAGTTATGGCCTTCACCGTGTCCCGGCGCTCCTTCTACGATCGGGTCTTTGTAGGCTACGCCGGGTTTCTGCGAGGCCTTGGGGATGCAGTCGAGATCGCTGCCGAGTGCGATCACCGGGCTGCCGCTGCCCCAGCGGGCCATCCAGGCGGTGGGGATGCCGGCGATACCTTTCTCTACCGAAAAACCATTTTTTGCGAGGAAGCTGGTGAGGTATTTCGAGGTCTCGAATTCCTGGAAGCCCAGTTCTGCATAGCTGAAGATCTGGTCGACCATTTCCTGGATGCCTTTTTCGTGGGCGGCGACGGAGGCAACGGCCTGGGTTTTCAAATTTTCGATGAAGGCGGAGTCGTAGGTCCTGGGCTGTTGTGCGCGGGGCGCCAGGGACAGGAGGCAACAAGCCCAAAGCAGGCCCAGAGGGCCGCAGCGTGTAGTCTTCTTCATGTGCAGTGGTGTTTTGGTAGCTGAATATACGATTTTAACGGATAAGGAATGAAAAACCAACCGGGCGCGAGGCGTATATTCGCGGCATGAAATATTCGCAATGGATCGGCATCGCGGCCGTGTTGGTGGTCATAGCCGGCTGTGTTTTACCCTGGGCTTATTATCCCGACCTGAATAAGGACTTTACGGGATTCTTTTCGGAGCTGAACCGGTACGGCCGGCCGGGGAAGGTGCTGGTATTCTTTGGGGTGTTGGCGATTTTCTTTTTTCTTATTCCGAAGATCTGGGCCAAGCGGGCGAATATTTTTACGGCAGGGGTCGTGCTGGCGTGGAGTTTTAAATCCTACTTGTTGTATACGGCATGTTACCGGGGAACCTGTCCGTCTCCGCGTATAGGTATCTACTTAGTCCTTGGCGGGGCGGTGATCGTGATGGTCGCGACGCTGACGCCCAGTATCCCGGTGAAACAGGATAGTGCGGCCGGTGAGAGCCGGGAGCGGCCGGGCGCTAAAGCTGAATAAGCCGGGCGACGCCGAAGGCGCAGCCGGCAGCCAGGGCGCCGGTAACCATCACGCGGATGGCGCCGCCGATGGGGTTGACGCCCGTCATCGAGCTTTTAAAATAGCCAAAGATAAAAAGACAGCAGAGGGTGATGAGCGCGGAGATCTTGAGTCCCGATAGCCCATCCGTCACGAAGAAATAGGGGCTGAGGGGAATGAGTCCGCCTACGATATAGGAGCAGCCGATGTTGAAAGCGCTTTTGCGTGCCCGTTGCGGATCGGGTTTGTCGAGTCCCAGCTCGTACTTCATCATAAAATCGACCCATTTGTCTCTGTCCCTGGTCATTTCCGTTACGGCCTGTTCCTGTACCTCGCGGCTTAGTCCGAGGTTGGAGAAGAACTCGCGGACTTCCTCGCGCTCCTGGTCCGGAACCTTATCGACTTCGTCGTATTCCCGGCGAAGCTCGGAGCTGTAGTGATCCATTTCCGTTTTACCTGCGAGATAGCCACCCAGACCCATGGCGATGGAGCCCGCGGCGATCTCGGCCAGTCCGGCGATCCAGATTAGGTTGAGATGCTGGTTCCCGACGGCACCGCTGAGGCCGGCGGCGAGGGCGAAAGGAACGGTGAGTCCATCCGACATGCCGATGACGATATCCGTGAGGATCTCGGAGCTGCGCATGTGTTGTTCGACGTGGGGGTCCTGGGCGGTGGCGATTTGGTGCATGCGGTAAAAATACACTTTTTAGCGATCGAGCACGCTCAGGCTTTCGCGGACGATATCGACGCATTCCAACAACTGTTCGCGGGTGATGACGAGCGGCGGTGCCAGCCGGATCTTATCGCCATGCGTGGGTTTGGCGAGCAGCCCGCGGTCTTTGAGTGCCAGGCAGAGTTCCCAGGCCGCATCGGCGCGGGGATGGTTGATGACGATCGCGTTGAGGAGGCCTTTGCCGCGGACCTCGCCGATATGCGGGCTTTGCAGATCCCGGATCTCCTTGCGGAAGAGGTCCCCGAGGGTAGCGGCATTTTCCGGGAGTCTTTCGGCTTTGAGCACGTCGAGGGCGGCGATGGCTACTTTGCAGGCGAGGGGGTTGCCGCCATACGTCGAGCCATGTTCGCCGGGGCGGATGGTCAGCATAATGGGATCGTCGGCGAGGACGGCCGAAACGGGGAGCATGCCGCCGCTGAGGGCCTTGCCGAGGATGAGGATATCGGGACGTACAGCCTCGTGTTCGCAGGCGAGCATTTTGCCGGTGCGGCCAAGACCCGTTTGTATCTCGTCACCCAGGAAGAGAACGTCGGCTGCTTCGCACAGGGCTTTGGCCTGGCTCAGATAACCGGCATCGGGGACGACGACGCCTGCTTCGCCCTGGATGGGCTCTACCAGGAAGCCGGCGACATGCGGGTCTTCGAGGGCCCGGGCGAGGGCGGAAGTATCGTTATAGGGGATGATGACAAACCCGGGTGTATAGGGGCCAAACCCGCTCTTGGAGTCGGGATCGGTGCTAAAGGAGATCACCGTGGTCGTGCGGCCATGGAAATTGCCGGCGCATACGACGATCTTTGCTTTCCCCTCCGGGATGCCTTTGACCTGGTAGCCCCAGCGTCTGCAGAGCTTGAGGGCGGTTTCCACGGCCTCTACGCCGGTGTTCATGGGCAGCACCTTGTCGTAACCGAAATAATCCGTGATATACTGCGCATATTCCCCCAAAAGGTCGCTATGGAAGGCACGCGAGGTGAGGGTAAGTCTGCCGGCCTGTTCCATCAGGGCGGCTACGATCCGGGGATGGCAATGGCCCTGGTTGACCGCAGAATAGCCACTGAGACAATCATAATAACGACGGCCATCGACATCCCAGACGTACACCCCCGCCCCCCGGGTAAGGACTACGGGGATGGGATGGTAATTGTGGGCACCATATTTTTCTTCAAGCTCCAGATATTGGAGCGACAGGTCGCTGGGGGAGGTCATTACATGCATATAAAACGGAAGTAAAAGTGATATAAAATTGAAAATGAGAACATTACGCCGCTTTCGTCAGAGCAGGGGGCGATATCGTCACGCGTGGTGATCGAGGAGATCGAGATTGGCTGCGAGGAAGGCTATGTGTTGAGGAGTGTTCACTTATCGCAAGATACGATAATTATGGCTAAAATGGAAGTCGAGGTGGTCGGGGGCCTGGTCTTTGGGGAAGATGCCGAAGAAGCTGGAGCCGCTGCCGGTGAGCGAGGCGTAGAGGGCGCCGTGGGTGTAGAGGGCGGGTTTTACATTTTTGAGCTCCGGATGGAGTTCGAAGACCGGGGCTTCGAAATCATTGACAAGCCGGTCGCGCCACTGGGGGATCGGTTGCGAGATGATGCTGGTGAGCGGGATGGTGTTTTCGGCGGGTGTGCAGCCTGCGAAGGCACTGGCGGTGCTGATGTGGATGCCGGGATCGACGAGCGCGAAGGTGTATGCGCTAAGGTCGAGGTTTACCGGTGTGAGCTGTTCGCCGCGGCCGGTGCCGATACAGGGGGCATTGAGGATAAAAAAGGGGCAGTCGCTGCCGAGCTGTCCGGCATATTGCAATAATTTTTCCTGGCTGAGGCCCAGGTGGAATTGGGTGTTCAGGGCTTTGAGGGTCCATGCCCCATCCGCAGAGCCGCCGCCCAGGCCGGCGCCGATAGGGATATTTTTCAGGAGGTGGAGATGTACCGGGGGCAGATCGGGGAAGTCTTGTTTGAGGAGCCGCCAGGCTTTCAGGCAGAGGTTGTTGGCCGGGTCGCCGGGGATGGGCAGGCCGTAGGAGGAAAAAATGGGAAACAACCCATTTTTAATGGGCTGGCATTCGAGGGCATCTCTGAGGGGTAGGGGGTAGAAGATCGTTTCCAGGTCATGATAACCGTCCGGTCGGCGCCGCAGAATGCGCAGTCCGAGGTTGAGCTTACAGTTAGGGAAAAATAGCATGGGGCTATAATTGTCCGCGCGGGTCACCTGGTTTTGCGGCGGCTGTTGATCTCGTCGCGGATGGCGATGGCGCGGATATAGTCCTCTTGTTCGAGCACTTCGTTGAGCAGGGAGGTCAGGTCGTCCATAGAGAGTGCTTTGAGGTCTTCGCGGGCGCCGCTGTCGGTGGTGGAAACGGTGGCCGTGGCGGAGGTCTTCTTTTTCTTCGAAGAGCTATCTTCCATGAGTATACCGGCGCTATCGAGAATATGTTCGTAGGTGAAGATAGGGCAGCCGAAACGAACGGCGAGGGCGAGTGCATCGCTGGTGCGGGAGTCGATCTCTACGGTATCGTGTTCGCTGACGCAGACGAGCTTGGAGTAGAAGATACCTTCCTGCAGGTCGCAGATGATGATCTCCTGGAGGTCGATCGTGAAGGCGCTCATGAAGTTCTTCATGAGGTCATGGGTCAGGGGGCGGCTGGGGTGCATTTTTTCCAGGGCTACGGCAATAGCCTGGGCCTCAAAACCTCCGATCACTATTGGCAAGCGTCTCAGCCCGTTGACTTCGCCCAGCACAACCGCATAGGAATGGGTTTGCGTGATGCTATGTGACAAGGCTACTATTTCCAGTTCGATCTTCTTCATAAAATATTATGCGAAAATAGGATTTTTTCGCAAAAACCCTTTCTCTACGAGGAAGGGTTTTTAAGGCGTTTTACCGCCTCTATCATTTTGGGGACTACTTCGAAGGCATCGCCTACGATACCGTAGTCTGCCGCCTTAAAGAACGGGGCTTCCGGATCTTTGTTGATAACAACGATAACTTTGCTCCGGTTCACTCCGGCCAGGTGCTGGATGGCCCCGGAAATGCCGATGGCGATATAAAGATTGGGAGCGATAGCTATGCCCGTTTGTCCCACGTGTTCATTGTGCGGGCGCCAGTGGGCATCGGCAACCGGCCGGCTACAGGCAGTTGCTGCACCCAGCAGGTGGGCCAGTTCTTCGATCATGCCCCAGTTTTCGGGGCCTTTGAGCCCACGGCCGCCGCTTACCACCAGTTCCGCTTCGGTGAGGGGAACCTCGCCGGAAGCCTTTTGGGTTGAGACGACCCTGACCTTCGGCGTGGGTGGGGCTACGGTTACCGGCACGATCCGCGCGGAACCTTCGCCTTCTTTTACAGTGTAGGCGTTCGGGTTAAGGCCGATGATCTTGAAGGGAGAGCCGAGGGCGATATTGGCAAAGGCTTTGCCGCTGAAGACCGTTTTTTTCACGACGAAGCCATTTTTCGTATCGGGGAGGGCGATGGCGCCGGAGACGAAACCTGCCTTGAGGCGGACTGCCACGCGGGGAGCTACGGCCTTGCCGGTGACATTATTCGGGAAGACGAGGATGCCCTCGCCGGCGGGGGCTACGATATCCGCGATGATATGGGCATAGACCTGGGCGTCGAGGGAGTTGAGGCTTTCCTGGGCGGCCTGATGGATCTTTTGGATGCCGAATCTTCCGAGTTTTGCGGGGTCGCTAGCGATGGTGCCGAGCAGGATGCCTTCGGCTGTGGTGCCGAGTTGGGTCGCGAGGGCGGCGCCATAGCTCAGGGCTTCGAGCGAGGTCTTTTTAACATGTCCTTCCGTATGATCGATAAATATGAAAACTGACATAGCAATGCTTTTGTGATAAATGTTTTAGTGAGTTGGTGGAAGCCCGGAAAGCTCGTTTAGAATACCCGTGCTTCTTCGTGGAGCAGGCGGATGAGTTCGGCCGGGTTGTCGGCAGGAACCAGTTTGACGCCGGCTTTTGCGGGGGGCAGCTCGAAGGAGACGATGCTCGTCAACGGTTCTGCGGCGGCGGGTTCTACCACTTTGAGGGGTTTGGTGCGGGCGCTCATGATCCCCTTCATGTTAGGGATGCGTTGTTCAGCGACGCCTTTCTGACAGCTGACGACGGCAGGGAGCGTGACCTCATCCGTCTCTTCGCCGCCTTCGATCTCGCGGACGACTGTGGCTGCCGTGTTACCATTCAGATCAAATTTTGTTGCTAACGAGATATAAGGAAGATCGAGTAGTTCCGCGACCATGCCGCCAATTGCTGAACCGTTGTAGTCTATGGTCTCTTTGCCGGTAAAGATGAGGTCATAGCTACCCTGGCGGGCGACTTCGCTGATCTGGGTCGCGATATAATAAGGATCATGGCTGTCGGCGTTGACGCGGATGGCTTCGTCGCCGCCAATGGCCAGCGCCTTGCGGATGATGGGCTCGGTGTCGGCGGGTCCTACGGTCACGAGATGGATCACGGTGGAAGGATCTTTTTCTTTTAGCTCGATGGCGCGGACCAGGGCATACCATTCGTCATAGGGGTTGATGATCCATTGGACCCCGTCGCCCGCGAATTTCGTATTGTTATTGGTAAAGGCTATTTTCGCCGTTGTGTCCGGCGTCTTGCTGATACAAACCAGGATCTTCATTGCTTATTGGTTTTTGGTTGTTTATGCAACTAACCCAAAGATAAGAGAAGATACTAACATTCGGTAGTATTTGTATAAAAAAATTTCGGGGGTATGGATAGGATCGAAAAATTAAAAGAATTTCTGGTGGCGGAGCCGGACGATCCGTTTGTGAAGCATGCTTTGGCGTTGGAGTATATCAAGATCGGGGAGGTACCTACAGCCCGGCAGTTGTTGGAGGAGGTGTTGGTAAAAGATCCTGGAGCCGTGGGATCGTATTACACGCTGGGAAAATTGCTGGAAGGGATGGGGGAGGTGGAGCTTGCGATGGCGTGGTACGCGAAGGGGATGGCGGCGGCGAAGGCTGCGGGGGAGCGAAGAGCGTACAATGAATTACAGACGGCGTATGAGGAGCTTTTGTAGATTTGCCGGATGGACCTGTTCTCCGCGTTTCAGGAATATATAAGGAAAGAGAAGCTTTGGGCTGCCACGGACCGGCTATTACTCGCCGTCAGTGGAGGCATGGATTCCGTTGTCTTGCTGGATCTGTGCAGCCGGGCGGGGTATGACGTTTCCGTGGCGCACTGCAATTTCTGGTTACGCGGCGAGGAAAGCTGGCGCGATGAGCAATTTGTGCGGCAGCTGGCGGCGTCGTATGGCCGAAAGGCGCTTGTGGAGCATTTCGATACGGAGGCGTATGCGGAGGATCGCCGCATCTCCATCCAGGTGGCGGCCAGGGAACTGCGGTACGGCTGGTTTTCGCGGGTATTGGCGGATAAGGGACTACGGTATATCGTTACGGGGCATCACCGGGATGACAATATCGAGACCCTGCTGATGAATTTCTTTAAGGGCACGGGGATCGCGGGGATGCGGGGCATGTTGCCCAGGCACGGGGAGATCGTACGGCCCCTGCTGTTTGCGTCGCGGGAGGCGATCCATGATTATGCTGTCGAACGAAAGTTGCATTGGGTCGAGGATAGTTCCAATGCCTCGGACAATTATACCCGTAATTATTTCCGGCACCAGCTGATCCCGGTGATCGGGCAGATGTATCCGGGCGTGATCGATAATCTGCATGCCAATCTGGGTCGTTTCCGGGAGATAGAGGTGCTGTACCGGCAGGCGGTAGACGCGCGGAAGAAGAAGCTATTGGAGTTCAAGGGTAATGAGGTGCATATTCCCGTGCGGAAGCTGCTGGAAAGCGAGGTGTTGGGGACGCTGTTGTATGAGATCCTGGGGCCGTATGGCTTTTCGCCGCAGCAGGCGGAGGCCTGCCGTGAGCTGTTGCATAGTCCCAGCGGCCGGTGGGTCGCTTCGGTTTCGCATCGGGTGCTGAAGAACCGCGAGTGGTTGATCATAACGCCGCTCGAGACAACCGAAGCGACGAATATATTGATCGGGGAGGGGGCTGGGGTGGTGGCGTTTCCGGGCGGTGCATTGAAGCTGCAGCGGATGGTTATGGAGAAGGCAGGGGGATTGGATCAGGGATCGCGGGTGGCGCTCGTGGATGCGGCGGTGGTGCGTTTCCCGCTTTTGCTCAGGCCGTGGAAGGCGGGGGATTATTTCTATCCGTTGGGCATGCGGAAGAAGAAGAAATTAGCGCGTTTTTTTATCGACAATAAGTTAAGCGTGGCGCAGAAGGAAAAGATCTGGGTGGTGGAGATGGATAAAAAGATCGTTTGGGTCGTCGGGATGCGGATCGACGACCGGTGCCGGCTGGTGGCCGGAACCAGGGAGGTAGTGAAGCTCGAATGGGAGCCGGCCGGCTAGAACTTGGGGTGTTTGATCTGGTCGAGGAACATCGAGGCGACTTCCGGACGGCAGGCGATGGTAAAGATCACGCCGTAGATGGCGCCCCAGAGGTGGGCGTCGTGGTTGACGTTATCGCCGCCGCGTTTGTTCATATAGATCGTATAGGCCAGGAAGAGGATCACGAAGAGGATCGACGGCATGCGGATACCCCAGACCCAGAGGGTAGCCCAGGGGTCGATGAGGATGAACGCGAATTGTACGGCGACAACGGCGCCGGAGGCGCCGAGGCTGCGGTAGTTATAGTCGTCGCGGCGTTTGATGTAGGTCGGGATATTGGCTGCGATGATAGCCGAGATATAGAGGATGAGAAAATAGTAATGCTGCAAGCCGAGGATGCCCATGTAGTAATTTTCGAGCGCTTTCCCAAAAAAGAAAAGGGTGAACATATTGAAGGCCAGGTGCATGAAATCGGCATGGATCAGACCGCAGGTGAAGAAGCGCCAGTATTGGTGTTTTATGCTGATGGCCGGGGGCCAGAAGATCAGGGCGTCTGTAATCTTGTAATTGTTGAAGGAAACGAAGGAGATAAGACAGGTTAGGATTATGATGCTTACGGTGAAGCTGTTCATTAGGATTTTTTGTAAAGATACAAGATTTTAGCTATGATGGTATTTTTCGTTGCGCAGGATAGTGCATGCACGATAGAGCTGTTCGGCGAGGATCAGCCGTACCAGCTGGTGGGGTAGGGTGAGCTGTGAGAGCGACCATTTGAAGTCGGCACGGTCGAGGACGGCGGTGTCGAGGCCAAAGGCGCCGCCAATGAGAAATACGATGTTCTTTTGGCTGCCGTTGGCGCGTGTCTGGATGAAGGATGCGAGCTTTTCTGATGATAGCTGCTGGCCGCGCTCGTCGAGTGCCACGAGAAAATCATCCTTGCCGAGGCTCGCGAGGATGATGCCGGCCTCTTTTTTCTTGAGGTCGGCGGGGGGGAGTGTTGCCGCACCTTTGGGCGGCGGGATCAGCGACCATTCCGTGGGATAGTAGCGGGTGAGGCGCCGCGTGAAGTCTTCGACGCCGGGTTTGACGTAGGGTTCGAGTTCTTTGCCGATGGACCAGAGGAGGAGTTTCATGGCGCAAAGTTAGTCGATAGCGCCAACTTATATCCGTACCAGCTTGGTGCTGTGTATTAGCTCAAGGCGGTTCACATCGATCACCAGGTTCATTTCCTCCAGCGGGATAGCGCCCAGCAGGGGTTCGGAATCATCCGGTAGAACAATGGCGCTGCAATGCGCCATTACACCCATGCAGCGAACCATCAATGGTCCGACGATAGGGCCCTCTATGACCTTGCCGTTGGCTAGTACTGAGCGTTGGTGACCGGTGACCGGTAATTGCAGGTATTGCTGGAGGTTTTCGTTGATGACCATATAAAGCGATCCGGTATCGACGAGAGCGCTGACGTTGATCGACCGGATATCTTCCGGGTCGATAACCAGCCGGCGGGCCAATTCTACGTCTAAGGGGTTGACCAAAGTTATAGATGCGTGTATCTGTCCCATAAATTTCTTTTTTATGAAATTACAAAAGGCAGGATACGGACAAAATAAAAATGTCCACTGTTCCACAATGTTTCACGCGGGGGATGAGCCGTTAGGCTTCGGGGATGGGCTTCGTGTCTTCGTCGGGGGGAAGAGTGAAGGTGAAGGTGCTGCCTTTGCCGGGGAGGCTGTCGATCTGCAGCGCGCCGCCGTTGACGTGGATGAACTCTTTGCAAAGCATCAGGCCGAGACCGGTGCCAGCTTCGCCGGCGGTTCCTTTGGTCGAATAGAAATTGCTTTCACGGATCTTTTCGAGGGCTTCGGCGGAGATACCTGTGCCCGTATCATGGACGAACAACGCGACGCCGCTTTCGGTGCGGCAGGTGCCCACTTCGATAGCGCCGTTGTCCGGCGTATACTTGATGGCGTTAGACAAAAGGTTGCGGAGGATGAGGTGGATCATGTCGCGATCGGCATAGGCTATCGCGGAGACATCGGCCTTTAGGGTCACCCGGATGGATTTGGCCTCGGCCTGCAGTCGCAGGAGCCGGATCACCTCGGTGGCCAGTTCGGAGACATCGATAGGCTGCGGTTTCACCGTATACGCCTGCATCTGGCTACGGGCCCAGTGCAGCACATTCTCCATGAGGTTGGTGGTATGGTCCAGCTCGCCGACGACCTCGGGCACCATCTCTTTGATCTCGCTCGCGGGCAGATCGTATTGCTGCATGTTGCGGAAGAGATTGCGCAAGGCGTAGATGGGGGATTTGAGGTCATGGGCGATGATGGAGAACAGCCTGTTCTTGAACGCATTCAGCTGGGTGAGCTCATCGGTCTGTTTCTGCAGCAGGATGCCGCTTGCGTAGATCTCTTCTTTTTGCTGCAGGATGCTTTGCTGGTCGCCGGCATTTTCCTTTTTGATCAGGAAGAGGCCATAGAAGATCAGGGCGAGTGTCAGCAGCTGGTTGAATACATAGAAGACGATGTTGGCGGTGGCCAGCTCATACGTATAATTTTTGCAGAGGCCGGCCAGCACGAAATAGCTGACCATGGACATGCCGAGGGTGAAAAGCATCTGGCTGATGTCCTGGATAAAGAACACGGAGAGGATGCCATTGAGGATAAAAGACAGCTCGACCCCCATGTTGATCCCCCAGATATACACGATGCCGGTAGTCAGGGTATAGAGGACGAAATAGGCGATCTTGGCGAGGTCATATTTCCGGCGGGCGTTGAGCGTCAGGACCAGGGCATTGACGATGGCGGGCAGACAGGCGACCACCCAAATGGTCGGTGGAAAATGGCGGGTGCTGAAGGCGCCGCCGATGGGCACTATGAAGCCGGCGACGAGCTGGAGAAAATTGAGCTGGTTGAAGATGCGCAGCTTTCTTTTTTCATAGTCATCCATCCCGGTGGTCAGTCCGAGTCCCTTGATGCGTTCGAAAGATTGTGAAGAAGCATTGCCGGCGGCTTGAAACTTCCCTTGCCAATCGGTGACAGTACCGAAGGGCTTTACTCTTCCATGGAAGAACGTTGGCCTTTGAGGTAGGAGCTTCATTCAGGTTGGATGGGACGACAAAGTAGACATATTATTTCACAAACGCAAGGGGGACAATAAAATAAATGCCCTGCAACCAAATGCCCGAACCGTTGTTAGGGCAAAAAAAACGATCTCACATGCAGAAGAAACAATTAGGCCGGAGTCCATTGCAGGTAGCACCGTTGATGTTCGGGGGTAATGTATTCGGCTGGACGATAGACGAGGCGACCTCTTTCGGGCTATTGGACGGCTTTGTTTTCGCGGGTTTCAACTTCATCGATACGGCGGACGTATACAGCCGGTGGGCGCCGGGGAATCAGGGGGGTGAATCGGAGACCATCATCGGCAAATGGATGAAGGCGCGGGGCAACCGTGACAAGGTGATCGTGGCCACGAAGGTGGGCGGGGACATGGGGCAGGGTAAGAAGGATATCGGCAAGAAATGGATACTGGAGGAAGTGGAGAACAGCCTGCGCCGGCTGCAAACCGATCATATCGATCTCTATCAGACGCATTGGGACGATGAGACGACACCGGTAGAGGAGACCCTGGAGGCCTATGCGGAGCTGGTCAGGGCCGGGAAGGTGCGGGTCATCGGCGCCAGCAATTTCAGTCCGGCGCGGCTGAAGGCATCGCTGGAGGCCAGCGCGAAACATGGCTATCCGCGTTACGAAAGTTTGCAGCCGCACTATAACCTGGTGGAGCGGGAAAGATTCGAGAAGGAGCTGGAGCCGATATGTGTGGAGAACCAGCTGGGTGTCATTAACTATTATTCGCTGGCGGCGGGTTTTCTCACGGGTAAGTACCGGAGCGAGGATGATCTGAACACGAGCCCGCGCGGGGGCGGGGCGAAAAAATACCTGAACGAGCGGGGGCTGAACCTATTGGCGACGCTGGATGCCGTTGCCGGGGAATATCATTCGACACCCGCCACCGTGGCGATCGCGTGGTTGATCGCGCGGCCCAGTGTGACGGCGCCGATCGCCAGCGCTACTTCGATCGGTCAGCTGGATTCGCTCATCGCCGCGACGAAGCTCGAGCTGAGCAAGGACGCTTTAGAACGGCTTGATGCGGCCAGCGCCTGGAAATAAACCGCGCAGCCGGGCCGGGGGCTCGATTCGCGCAGCCGCTATTTGGTGAGGTATAGATCGAAGGTGTCGCCGCGCAGGCCGAGGCGCATGGCCTCGAGCGCGATCACTTCCTGCGGGCCAATATTGCCGAGGTTGGCGTTGGCGCCGATGAGCTTGAGAAAATAGAGCTGCTGGTCTTTTCTCGGCGCTTCCCAGAGGATCTTTTCGGCGGGCACCCTGGTGAGGATCTCCTGCACGAGCCCTTCGCGGACCTCGCCGGAGTCGCGGTAGAGGCCTACGGTACCCGTTTCCCGCGCTTCCGCGACGATATAGGAGGCGCCGGCGTCCAGCTCCGTCTGCATCAATTTGATCCATTGATACGGTGGGGTGATGTGTTCACGATCCTTGTCCTTGGATCCCACCTCGCTTAACACGGTGCCATATTTCGCCAGCTTTTCGATGTAGCCGCATTTCTCTTCGTGGGAGATGTCTATAGAACCATCGGACATCTCTATCCAGGAGATATTGTATTCTTTCAGCAAATCGAGATAGTCGTCGAACTGATTGCGTACAATATACGCCTCCAGCAGCAGCCCGCCGAAATACACCGGGATGCCGGCGTCCTGCAGCAACTGGATCTTTTCGTGCACCCCTGAGGAAAGAAGCGGCGTGCCAAAGGCCAGTTTCACAAGGTCTATGTGCGGCCACGCACCGCTCACCAGATTGCGGGCTTCGCCTGCGCTTAAGCCCTTGTCCTGGATCATGGTCAATCCATGCTTCCGGGGTTTCGCGGTCCGGTGAGGTAGCTGAGACAGATTGAAATTCATGGCTGCAAGTTAATGAACAATTTTCCGTATATTACATAGAAATAGTTTGCCATATGGCGCAGATGGATGCCAAACAGGCGGAAAAGATCTCGAAGGCTCTTTCCGATCCTACTCGCCTCAAAATATTGAGCGAGATCAAAAAAAAGCACGACTGGCTATACTGTGTAGACCTCTATGACAACATCAATTTGGCCCAGCCTTCGATCTGCCACCATCTCAAACAGCTCACTGAAACCTCTATTATTTTGCCGGAGAAAGAAGGCCGGAATATCAAGTATACTATGAATAATGAGGTCATCGATGAATATATCGGATTTTTACAGGGACTAAAAAAATAGCGGGGCCGACGATGGGCGGCGCGAATTTCGGCGAAGGACAGAGCGTTAATTTCGGCGAACGGCAGGATGGGCTCGGCGAACGGCGGAAAAAATCCATCGAAATTCTTCAATGTTTTGTATCTTTGTGTGGTCGAAGGGCTTAAACAGCCCTTTTATAGGAATAGATAGATCGAAAAAATTCAATGTTTAACTAAAAGAGTGTGTTATGAATCAGTTTTGTATTAACTGCGAAGATACCTTTTCTTCGCCCCTCCTCCGGGAGAGAAACAAGAGCCTCGGGCGCAATTTTCTTTTTACCGTACTGGCATTCGCCGTGCTTTGCGTAGTGTCGTATGTCATCGCCGGCTGAGTCCAACTATTTTCAGTGCGCCTGATCCGTAGTATATTTTAATCATTTCGTAATCCAGTGTGTCGACATTCTGGCTAGATTTGCCCTATGTCCGACACCAGAAGAGATTTTTTGAAAAAAGCCGCCCTGCTTAGCGGCGCTGCCAGCCTCTCCCAGCTATTACCCGATTCGATCCAGCGTGCGCTGGCGATCAACCCTGCCGAAGGCAGTACCTGGCGCGATGCCGAACACATCGTGATCCTCATGCAGGAGAACCGGAGTTTCGACCACGCGCTGGGCACGCTTCGCGGTGTGCGTGGCTACAACGATCCCCGGGTTATCGAACTCCCCAACCGTCATCTCGTTTGGTTGCAAAGCAATTCCGAGGGGCAAACCTATGCCCCCTTCCACCTGGACATCAAGAACACGAGGGCTACCTGGATGGATTCGCTCCCGCACTCCTGGGCTAACCAGGTCAATGCACGGAATGATGGCAAATACGATCAATGGCTCAATGTCAAACGCAACAGCATCGCCGAATACGCGAACATGCCGTTGACCATGGGCTTCCATACGCGCGAAGACCTGCCGTTCTACTATGCGCTGGCGGATGCGTTCACCGTATGCGATCAGAACTTCTGTTCCGCTTTGACGGGTACGAATCCTAACCGGCTTCACTTCTGGACGGGCACGGTGCGGCCCGAGCAAAATGAGAACTCCCGGGCGCATGTGTGGAACGACGATATGGATTATGGCACGCTGAACTGGAAGACCTTCCCGGAACGGCTGGAAGAGCAGGGCATCTCGTGGAAATGTTATCAGAACGAGGTGGCGATCGATACCGGACTTCGCGGCGAAGAGGATCCCTGGCTTTCGAATTTTCAGGACAACCCGCTGGAGTTCTTTGGGCAATATAACATTCATTTATATCCGCGGCATATCGAGGAATTGAAGAAGCAACAGTCCGCATTTCAGGAAGAGATCGACAGCCTGCAGAAGCAGATCGCCGGATTGCCCGCGGGAGATGCGCTTATCGATCATCTCCAAAAGAACCTGCATGACAAGCAGGGAGAGCTGGACAAGGTGAGGACGCAACCGGCGCTGGCTGCGGGCGGAAATCTCGAAGGGTTGTCGCCTTTTGCGCAGAACCTTCACCGGAAGGCATTCGATACCAACACCGGCGACCCGGATCACCGGGTGTTGGAAGACCTGCTCTATGACGACAACGGCATACAACGGACGATGAAGGCGCCCAAGGGGGATGTGCTGCATTCGTTCCGGCAGGACGTGCTAACGGGCAAGCTGCCGACGGTTTCCTGGCTTTCGGCCCCGGAGAACTACAGCGATCATCCGAGCGCGCCGTGGTATGGCGCCTGGTATGTAAGCGAAGCATTGGATATCCTGACGAAGGATCCGGAGGTCTGGAAGAAGACGATCTTCATCCTGGCTTATGATGAGAACGATGGGTATTTCGATCATGTGCCGCCGTTCACGGCGCCGAATCCACACCGGACGGATACCGGCAAGGTATCCGCGGGTATCGATACCCGGGTGGATTTTATAACCGAAGCGCAGGAGAAAGAGCGGAACGGTTTCCCCGAAGGGCCGTACCTCCGGGAATGTTCCATCGGCCTGGGTTTTCGGGTACCGCTGGTAGTTGCCTCGCCCTGGACGCGCGGCGGCTATGTCAACTCGCAGGTGTTCGATCATACGTCGACACTGCAATTTCTGGAACTGTTTTTGGCGCATAGAACTGGTAAGACCATTCGCGAGACGAATATATCGGACTGGCGGCGGCTGGTTTGCGGCGATCTTACCAGCCTGTTCCATACCTATAACGGCGAGCTGATCCCGCAGCCGGCCTTCGTCGACAAAGATGCCAACCTGGAAAACATCAACAAGGCGAAATTTAAAAAGCTGCCTGACGATTTCAAGGCCCTGACGCCCGATGAGATCGCGGTCTTCAACAAGCGCCCGCAGGATTCCCCTTTTGTCACGCGGCAGGAGCCGGGGACACGCCCATCCTGTGCGTTGCCATATTCCATGCATGTACATGGGGCGTTGAGTGCAGATAAGAAAGAGTTTGTGATCCGGATGGCGAGTGATGACAAGGTGTTTGGCGCTGCGACGGCGGGGGCTCCATTCAATGTCTATGCGCCGGGCAATTATGCGGTGGCGGGCAAGCCGGGGCAGCTGGAACCGCTGCGGACCTGGGCTTATGGTGTGAAGGCGGGGGATGCGATCAGCGATGTCTGGCCGCTGACCGAATTCGAGGGTGGTCGCTATCATCTTCGGGTTTACGGGCCCAATGGGTTCTACCGGGAGTTTGCCGGCGATGCGAACGATCCTGCACTCGGTGTTGAGCTGTATTACGAATCGGCCGGTTCGCGGCTCACGGGGAATGCGGGCCTTCGGCTGAGCAGTCACGGCGCCGCCTGTACGGTGGAGCTGGTCGATCATTCGTATGGAGCCACCTATCCTTCGAAGCACGTGCGGGCGGGGAAGACGGCGACGATCCTGCTGCCGCTTGCGAAGAGTCAGGGATGGTATGACTTCAGTGTGCGGGTGGGCGGGTTCTGGCAGCGGTTTGCCGGCAGGGTGGAGACGGGGAGGGATAGCATCAGCGATCCCGCGATGGCCTAACGGACGATGGCGCCGGCTCACGGGCGTGACGGACAGTAACTGTATCGAAACAGGACAGTTTTTTGTTCAACGATATAGGTTAAGCTGCTGAAATGTAATAGCTTAGTGTTTTGGCATTGGTTTTACACCTCCAATGCCAACTAACATGAGGCATTATGATCTTCAATTATTTTAAGATAGCCTGGCGCAATATGATGAAGGCCAAGGCTTTTTCCTTTATCAATATCTTCGGTTTGGCGGCGGGGCTGACCTGCTGCATGCTCCTCAGCGTATACCTTCTTTATGAGCTGAGCTATGACAGCTATCAGAAGGATGTAAAGAACCTGTACCAGATGGGCACGGACTTCAATATGCAGGGTAAGTCCTTCAAGCTGGCGGCTACCCCCGCCCCGATGGCCAAACAGGTGCAACGGGATTTTCCGGAGGTCGAGGAAGCGACGCGGATCATGTCGCTACAGCTTTTCGAGGACAAGACATTGTTGCAATATATTATTCCGGGTGCCGCGCCCGTCTCTTTTTATGAGGACAAGGGGTTTCTGGCGGACAGCAATTTCTTTCATTTCTTTAGCTATCCTTTTATCCAGGGCGATCCAAACACGGCCCTGGTACCACCGTTGACCATCGTTCTTTCGGAGGACCTGGCGCATAAACTCTTCGGGAATAGCGAGGCCTTGGGGAAGGTGGTGCATGTGAGCAGCGCCACGAACGGCGATCATGATTATGCCGTTACCGGCGTTTTTCGTCCCGTGGATGCACCCAGCCATATCGAAGCCAATTTCTTTTTGTCGATGCTTGGCGGTGACATGGAGCAACAGATGAAACAGTCGGAGAATGATTTTGTGACCAACAATATGTACACCGCCTATCTGCGGTTGAGGCCGGGCACCGATCCGGCCAGGGTAGAGGCGAAATTTCCGGCCTTCCTGGATAAATATGCCGGCAAGGGGATGGCAGCTTTCGGCGTGAAAAAGATCCAACTGCTGTTGCCGGTGCGTGACATCCATCTGCGGAGCGATTTTCCGGACAATGTGACACCGCCGACCAGCAAGACGTCTTTGTATATCCTGGCGTCGATCGCGGTCTTTACGCTGCTCATCGCGTGTATCAATTTCATGAACCTCGCCACGGCGCGGAGCGCCAAGCGTTCTTCGGAGGTAGGTGTCCGTAAGGTGCTGGGTGCAATGAAGGGTTCGCTGATCGGGCAGTTCCTCGGCGAATCGGTACTCATGAGCGTGATCGCATTTGGGCTGGCATGGCTGCTGACGGCATTGTTGTTGCCGGCGTTCTGTAGCCTCACGGGGCGGAATATGAGCCTTGGGTTGCCGGCGCATTTGCCGTTGCTGCTTGAATTCCTCGGACTGGCGATCATCGCCGGACTCGTCGCGGGCGTATATCCGGCCTTTTATCTCAGTTCGTTCCAACCGGTAAAGGTGCTGAAGGGAAAGTTTTCCAACAGCCTTAGCGCAATATGGCTACGCAAGGGATTGGTGATCTTTCAATTCATGATCTCGGTGATCCTTATCGTTTCCACTGTCGTGATCAACGACCAGATGCGGTTCCTGCGGACTCAGGACCTGGGTTTTGACAAGACGGCACAGATCGTGGTCCCGATGCGCGGATCGGTGGCTAAAGACCGGGCGCAGGCGCTGGAAGACGAATTCATGCGCAATGGGCAGGTCACCGGCGTGGGCAGAACCATGTATTATCCCGGGTTGGTCAATCCCTTCGACAATAATCTTTATCGGGATGGGTCGAGTGCCCCGGAGGGCCAGCGGACGCGGCTTGATTATGTAGATTATAATTATATGTCGACTCTTGGGCTTAAAGCGGTGGCCGGCCGGATCTTCTCCCGGGATTTTCCGGGTGATACATCGAACCGGATCGTGCTCAATGAAGCGGCAGTCAATGCGATGGGTTTCGCCAAACCCGCGGATGCGATCGGCGCCAGGGTCAACAGCGATTTCCGGGGTGAGACCACGAGGCTCGTGGTGGTGGGGGTCGTGCGCGATTTCCATTTTCAGGACCTTCATCTGGCGATCGCGCCCTATGGTTTTTTGCTGGCACCCGGAGTCGGGAATTACCTGCTGGTCCATAGCCGGGGCGGTTCGCCCGCGCCCTTGCTGGCTTCGCTGGAGAAAGCATGGCACAAGGTCGATCCCAACGAGCCATTCGAATACTCCTTTTTGGACCAGGATTTCCAGAAGAACTATATCGCCGAAGAGCGGCTGTCGACGCTCATCCGCTATTTCACGGTGATGGCTATCCTCATCTCTTGTCTTGGGTTGTTCGGGCTGGCTTCTTTCAGCGCCGAGCAGCGGATCCGCGAGATCGGTATCCGGAAGGTGCTGGGCGCCAGCGTGGGCGGGATCGTCATGATGCTTTCCAAAGACTTCCTCATATTGGTTTCCTGGGGCATGGTGGCTGCCTGTCCCGTGGCCTGGATCATCATGCACAAATGGCTGGGCGGGTTTGCGTATAGGACGCCGATCTCCTGGACGGTGTTTGCCATCACGTTTTTCTGCACGTTGCTGATCACGCTGGCGACGATAAGTTTTCAGGCGATCCGCGCAGGAATGCAGAATCCGGTGAAGAGCCTTAAGACGGAGTAGTGACCGGTGTGCGATCCCGCTTGTTGAACCTTCATTGAGTAATAATTTGTAATTTCGGCAAATTTTGACAAGTTAATACTAAAATGAATAGGAACGATAGGTTGCCTTCGGCCGGATTACGCTTCAGGGAGGCCATGCGAAAAGAAAACCCACTTCAGATTGTCGGAACGATCAATGCCAATCATGCACTGCTGGCGCAGCAGGCAGGATTCAATGCCATTTATCTTTCCGGTGGTGGTGTAGCCGCCGGCTCGTTGGGCATCCCCGACCTGGGGATCACCACTCTTGAAGATGTCCTGATCGATATCGGGCGAATCACCAATGTCTGTGATCTGCCGTTGTTGGTAGACGTGGATACGGGTTTCGGCCCTAGTGCTTTTAACATCGCGCGGACCGTGCGGTCTTTGATCAAAGCCGGTGCGGCCGCTTTGCACATCGAAGACCAGGTGGGCGCCAAACGCTGCGGCCATCGTCCGGGGAAAGAGATCGTGAGCAAAGAAGAGATGGTGGACAGACTGAAGGCTGCCGCCGATGCCCGCATCGACGAACACTTTGTGATCGGGGCCCGGACGGATGCTTTTGCAAACGAAGGGCTGGAGAAGACCTTGGAACGGGCCGTGGCCTATGCGGCTGCTGGGGCCGATTTTATTTTTGCCGAGGCCGTTCCCGATCTTTCGGTCTATCGGAAATTCGTGGATGCCGCAGGCATTCCCGTATTGGCGAATATCACCGAATTCGGCATGATCAAAATGTATACTGTCGATGAGCTTAAGGCCGCGGGTGTCGGCTTGATCTTGTATCCCCTTAGCGCCTTTCGGGCTGCCAACAAGGCTGCACTGAATGTGTTTACGCATATCCGGGAGGACGGCACGCAAAAGAATGTGCTGGATACCATGCAAACCAGGGAGGAACTGTATCAAAGCATCGGCTATTACGAGTACGAAAAAAAATTGGATAACCTATTCAAACAAAAAAAAGATGTCCAGTAACGAAGGTGTGTTCAAGCCAAAGAAATCCGTGGCCCTTTCGGGTGTCGCCGCCGGCAACACGGCGTTATGCAGCGTTGGGAAAAGCGGGAATGACCTGCATTATCGGGGCTACGATATTCTCGATCTGGCAGAAAAGGCGCAATTCGAAGAAACGGCTTATCTGCTGATCTATGGGGAACTACCCACGGCTCCGCAACTAAAGGCCTATAAGACCAAACTGAGATCATTGCGAGGGCTGCCACAGGTGCTGAAGAACGTTTTGCAGAACGTACCGCCCACCGCGCACCCAATGGATGTGATGCGGACGACGGCCTCTGTGCTGGGTACGGTCCAGCCTGAAAAGGATGACCATAATATCGCCGGGGCGCGCGACATTGCGGATAAATTGCTGGCTTGTTTTGGATCGGCGTTGCTGTATTGGTATCATTATACGCACAATGGACGGGAGATCGAGGTACAGACGGATGACGAAACGATCGGCGGCCATTTTTTGCATTTGCTGCACGGGGTCGAGCCTTCGGATCCCTGGGTGCAGGCGATGCAGGTGTCGTTGAACCTGTACGCTGAACACGAATTCAATGCGTCCACATTCACTGCGCGGGTGATCGCGGGGACGGGTTCGGATATCTATTCGGCTGTCACCGGAGCGATCGGTGCCTTGCGTGGCCCGAAACATGGGGGTGCCAACGAAGTCGCTTTCGATATCCAGAGCAGGTATGCCTCGCCTGATACCGCAGAAACGGATATCCGGGCGCGGCTGGTCAATAAAGAGGTTATTATAGGGTTTGGACATCCGGTGTATACGATCTCCGATCCACGGAATGTGGTGATCAAAAAGGTGGCGCGTGAGCTCTCGCAGGCAGCCGGCGATATGCAGCTGTATAACATCGCGGAGCGGCTGGAGACCGTTATGTGGAATGAGAAGAAAATGTTCCCGAACCTGGATTGGTTCTCCGCTGTTTCGTATCACCTGATGGGCGTGCCGACACTGCTATTTACGCCGCTTTTTGTTATTTCGCGGGTAACAGGCTGGAGCGCGCATGTCATCGAGCAACGGCAGGATGGGAAGATCATCCGCCCCAGCGCCAATTATATCGGGCCGGAGAACAGGGATTTCGTCACTATAGATAAAAGAAAATAATGTCATCACACATTTCGAATGAACGGCCGCAACCGGATAAGGTATTGGCAGATATAGCGGATTATGTACTGAATTATACAATTAAAAACGACCTGGCGTGGAAGACGGCGCACTACTGTCTGCTGGATACGCTGGGCTGTGGGTTGGAGGCCTTGACGTATCCTGCCTGCACCAAGTTGCTGGGCCCGATAGTGAAAGGAACCATTGTTCCTAACGGTGCCCGTGTTCCGGGAACACAATTCCAATTAGACCCCGTTCAGGCGGCTTTTAACATCGGCGCGATCATCCGCTGGCTGGATTTCAACGACACCTGGCTGGCTGCCGAATGGGGGCACCCCAGTGATAATTTGGGCGGGATATTGGCGGTGGCCGACTGGCTTTCCCGGACCGCTGTTGCCGAAGGTCGGTCGCCGCTTTTGATGAAAGACGTGCTGGAAGGCATGATCATGGCGCACGAGATCCAGGGGGTGCTGGCGCTGGAGAACTCCTTCAATAAGGTCGGACTGGATCACGTGATCCTGGTGAAGGTCGCTTCTACCGCTGTCGTAGGAAAGCTGCTGGGGCTCACGCGCGATGAGCTGATCGATGCGATCTCGCTCGCGTTTGTCGATGGACAGTCTTTACGCACTTACCGGCATGCACCGAATACCGGTAGCCGCAAGTCCTGGGCGGCGGGGGACGCTACTTCGCGGGCGGTCCGGCTCGCGCTGATCGCACAAACGGGCGAGATGGGTTATCCTTCCGTGCTGACGGCGAAGACCTGGGGTTTCTATGATGTCTCGTTCAGGGGCAATGCGTTTAAATTCCAGCGGGAATATGGTTCTTACGTCATGGAAAATGTGTTGTTCAAGATCTCTTTCCCGGCCGAGTTCCATTCGCAGACGGCTGTGGAGGCCGCTATGACGTTGCATAAGCGGCTGGCCGCCGCCGGTAACACGGCCGGCGATGTGCGGAAAATCACCATCCGCACGCATGAGGCGGCGATCCGCATTATCGATAAAAATGGACCGTTGAACAATCCGGCCGACCGCGACCACTGTATCCAATACATGATCGCCGTGCCGCTGATCTTTGGCCGGCTCACGGCTGCCGACTATGAGGACAAGGTAGCCGCCGATCCGCGGATCGACATCTTGCGCGACAAGATGACCTGCGTCGAGGACTCGCAGTTCACTAAAGATTATCATGATCCCGAAAAGCGGTCGATCGCCAATGCCCTCACCATAGAGCTCAACGATGGCACCGTGTTGCCCGAGATGGTAGTCGAATATCCCATTGGGCACAAACGCCGGCGCGAGGAAGGTATTCCCGAGCTGATAAAGAAATACAAGATCAACCTCGCGCGCATTTTCCCCGAAAAACAGCAGCGGCTAGTCGCCGAGGGATCACTCGACTATGAGCGCCTGATAAAAACGCCCGTGCAGGAGTTTGTGGATAGGATGGTGATCTAGTTGTCCGAACTGGCGGAGGCGGCTCGCTGATCATTCCGAACGCAGCGTCTTTACGGGATTCGACAACGCCGCATTGACCGCATGGTAGCTCACTGTCGCTATGGCGATGAGGAGCGCGGCCACGCCGGCCACGGCGAACACCCACCAGCTGAGCGCCACCCTATACGCATAGTTTTGTATCCAATGATGAAGCGCCAGCCACGCCAGCGGCCAGGCGATCACATCCGAGATCAGCACCAGCCCGACGAATTTTTTGACCAGGAGGAATACGACATCGTTTACCGAGGCGCCCAGGATCTTGCGGATGCCGATCTCTTTAGTCCGCTTCTCCGTGGAAAAGGAGGCCAGCCCGAACAGCCCCAGGCAGGAGATAAGGATGGCAAGGCCGGCCATGATCGCGACCATCCGGGAGACCTGGGTATCGGTCCTGTAGAGCTCCTTGAAATGATCGTCGAGGAACTGGTAGTTGAAGGGATACTCCGGCAACACTTTTTTCCAGGTGGACCCGATGAACGCGATCGCCTGTCGGGCCTGGCGGCCGTCGATCTTCACCGACAGCATGCTGAAGGAGCTCGCGCCCTGATCGAGCAGGAACATCGGCTCGATCTTATAGTGCAGGGAATTAAAATTGAAGTCTTTGGAAATGCCGACGATGCTGCCCAGGGTATCACCCCCGAAATGTCTGCCGATCAGCGAAGCGAGCGGCGTTTCCGGCTGGCCCGCCAATAGTTTCCTGGCCAGGGTCTCATTGATGATGTATTCGTTGTTAAACGCCGATGGCTCCCCCGAGAAGTTGCGACCCGCCTCCAATGGGATCTTGTAAACGGTAAGGTAGTCGGGGTCTACGAATATCCCGCTGGTGAACAGCACGCGCATCGGGCCATCGCCCGGCCAGAACCCGAATCCCATCGTGACCAAAGGACCGCCCAAATGGTCCTGCGCCCCTGTGACCCCCGTTACCAGCGGACTCCCGAACAATTCATCTTTCAGTAAAGCATATTTACGCGAGGTGACCCCATGCAGCGGTATCGTGATGACCTGGTCACGGTCAAAGCCGGGGTCTTGCTGCATGATATAATTTACCTGGCGGAAGATAAGAACGGTAGCAATGATCAGGAAAATAGCGCTGGTGAATTGCACTATCACCAGGATATTCCGGAAACGGCCTTTGTGTTTACCCGTATCACTCCCACCTTTCAGCACCTTCACCGGCCGAAAAGAAGAGAGGTAGACGGCAGGGTACAGACCCGATAAAATCCCAAGGAGGATCGTCCCCACGAACAGCGCCACAAGCAACCCGGGATGCACGGAGAGCAACGGGCTCAGCTCCCGCCCACTTAGCTTATCGATATACGGCAGCACCAGGCCAACCAGCCCCAGGGCAAGGACCAGCGCGATCAGGGAGAGCAGCACCGATTCGACGAGGAATTGGATGCCCAGCTGCGAGCGCAGGGCACCGATGGTTTTGCGAATGCCCACCTCTTTGGACCTTTCCGCACTCCGGGCGGTGGCCAGGTTCATGAAATTAATGCAGGCAATGAACAGCACAAGCAGACCGATGGCCATGAAAATATCGGTATAGCGCTTATCGAATTTCTGGAAATTGATCCCGGCATCGTCGATATCGACGGAACCGGCATGGACGTCCCTTAATGACTGAAGGAACAGCTCGTAATGGATGTCTTTGCTGCTGACCCCATGTTTTGTCAGGTAAGCGGGGAATTGCTTTTCCAGCGCCGCCACGTCGGTATGGGGTGCGAGCTCCAGGTAGGTAGCTACCGTACTCTCCCGCCGATCCATCCAGGAAGGTTTGTAGACGGTATTAAACGATTGCAGCGCGTCGAATTGCAATTGCGAGTTGGCGGGCACATCTTTTAGGATGCCCGTTACCGTAAAAAGAAGGGTATCTCCCCCGAAATGCGCAACGGTCTTGCCGATGGGGTCCATCGTGCCGAATAATTGCCGCGCGGCCGATTGCGTCAGGACGATGCTGTTGGGTCTTTGCAGCGCCGTTTGCCGGTCCCCTTCGAGTAAGGGAAAGTCGAACATCCCGAGAAAGGAAGTGTCCACGAAAAAGCTGTGGGGGTAGAACACCCTTTTGTCCCCGTAGGTCAACTCGTATTGGTTATTGACGTCGACCCGGCTGTAGGCGAGGATCTCTGGGAATTGGGCTTTCAACCCCGGTCCCATCGAAAACGCAGTGATGGCGGATTTCTCCGAGACCCCTGTGGCGGTAAATTGCTCCACCTCATCGAGCCGGTGGAGGTTTTTGTGATGCATGCTGTCGAAACTCTTTTCGTAAAACACGAACAGCAGGATCACGATGCAGGCAGCCATACCGGTGGCGAGCCCGAAGATATTCAGGAAGCTGAACGTTCTGTTCCTGTACAGGTTGCGGAAGGCCGACTTCAGATAGATCTTAAGCATGGAAGGTTGCGTCCACAACCTGTGCCAGCTTCAATTGTAACTGGCATGCAACCACTTACGATTTGATGCCGGCGCGTCGTGTATGGTTTCGATACAGGCCGATGTACGGCCCCGGGGCACCCCCGCGGTCTACCGGTTGTTGTCCTTTTGCTGCTCCTGCTGCTGTTTTTGGGCGGCTTCTTCTTCCTCCTTCTTTTTCTTCTCGCGTTCCTTCTTTTTGAAGAAGCCGCGGAGCAGGAAGTTATGTTTGGCGGCTTCCATGTTCTCGTCGAGCTTTTTGGAGCTGGAGTTGAGGTTTCGCATGGTCGAGCTGATGTTGGAGGAGAGGGTGGTATCCCGGAGCAGCTTGCCGAGGGCGCCTTTGCCGTGGTTGATGCGATTGGAGATGTCGGCGAGGTTGCCGGTGATGATGGCGGCGTTGTCGGCGGAGGTCTTGAGACTAGCCATGATGGCGTCGGTCTCGATAGGTTTGAGCGAGCCCAGCGAGTCGCCGTCCACGACAACGGGGGTGTTGGGGGTGCCGGCTGCGATCGTAATGACCTTGTCGCCCATGAGGCCATCGGACGTGATGCTGGCCTTGGCGTCCTTCTTGATGAACCGCTGCACTTTCTTCTGGATGACCATGTCGACCTGCACGGTAGTGTCGGTGACGAGGCCGATGTCGTCGACCGTGCCGACGTCGATGCCGCCGAGACGGACATTGCTACCAGGTTTGAGACCGCTCACGGAGCTGAACCGCGCCGAGATATGCAGCACCGAGCCGAATTTGTTCTTTTCTTTCCCTATATAGTAGATCGCGCCGATAGCGATCACGAGGGCGGCAATGGCGAAGAGCCCCAGCTTCCATTTATAATTTTTTTCTTTTGGCATAACAAGTCGTTTAACGTTAGTAAAAGAACGAACGGATCCACTCATCCGTCGAACGTTCGAGGTCTTCAAAGCTGCCTTCCGCATAGACGATGCCATCCTTCATGATGATGATGCGGTCGGCCGTCATTTTCGCACAAGCCATATCGTGGGTGATCGTGAGCGAGGAAATGTTGTATTTCTTTCTCACATTGCAAATGAGCTCGCTGATCTCCTTGGCGGTGCCGGTATCCAGGCCGGTGGTAGGCTCATCATACAACATGATCTCGGGACGCAGGATCAGGGTACGGGCAAGACCGATGCGTTTGCTTTGGCCGCCGGAGAGCTTGGAGGGCATCTGATCGATCGAATCCACGAGACCGACGTTGTCCAGCATTTCCATGATCAGCGCTTCCTTTTTGTCCTGGGGCATCTTCTTCTTATGTTGCCGAAGGGGAAAGGCGAGATTTTCGCGGACGGTCATGGAATCGTATAGGGCGGCGTTTTGGAACAGGAAGCCGATCCGCAGCCGCAGCGCATTCATCTCGCCGTAATTGAGTTTCGAGATATCCTGACCCAGGATCTCGATGTTGCCGCTGTCCGGCCATTCGAGACCGACGAGACATTTGATCAGCACGGATTTACCGGTTCCCGATTTCCCCAGGACTACCACGTTCTCGCCCTTGTTGACGTACAGATCGACGCCACGCAGGACGTCGTGGTCGCCGAACGATTTGCACAGCCCGCGGATGACGATCACGGGTTCTTCTTTGGCCGTGGGCTCTTGCTCCTTCGGCTGCACATTGGGGTCGGGGGTCGGTTCCGGCGGTGGGGCCTGCTCCGTCGCGTCGGGCGATGGGGCCTGCTCCGTCATCACGGGCGATTCGGTGTCTTCTGTTGCTATATTTTCTTCATTTTCGTGCATAGGATGGTTTTACAAGAGGTCGGTGATCTGTGCCGCCAGCATATCGATGATAAAAACGGCCAGGGACGCGGCAACGACGGCGCTATTGGCGGCGATGCCCACACTCTCCGTCCCGCGGCGGGCGCGGAAGCCTTTATAGCAACCGATGATACCCACGACATAGCCAAAGAAAAACGTCTTGACGATGGCCGGAAAGATGTCGATGAACCCGAGATGCTGCATCGCGGCCTGGAAGAAATGCTGAAACGTCATGGAATCATGGATATTCATGGCCAGATAGGCACCGACAAAGGCGACGGCGTCGGAGAGGATGGCCAGCAGCGGGATCATCAGGGTCGTCGCGATGGTCCGCGTCACCACGAGATAGTGGAAGGGGTTGATGGCCGAGACCTCCATGGCGTCGATCTGTTCCGTGACCCGCATGGAGCCCAGCTCCGCACCCATCCGCGAACCTATTTTGCCGGCACAGATGATCGCAGTGATCACGGGGCCGATCTCGCGGACAACGGAGACCGAGACCATACCCGGGATCAGGGAGATAGCGCCGAAGGAGGCCATAGCCGGCCGGCTCTGGATCGTCAACACCGCGCCCATGATGAAGGCGGTGAGGCCGATGAGAAAGGTCGATTTATAGCCGACGAGATAACATTGATAGAAGATCTCGCGCCACTCGTATGGAGGTTTCACGGCTTCCCGGAAAAAACGCAGCATAAACGCGGTGAGGTCGCCTGCTTTGTAGAAGTAATCTTTCCAGCGTTGATATCGGTTGAGGGTGGACTGCATAATCGTTATCTATACCGGTAGTAAGTTCAATTATCAATCCAAACGCGCCGGGCTCATGGGAGGCCGGGGAATTGAGGCGAAAAAGGGAAAAATGTACCTCGACAAGGCCGTTCCACAAAAACTGGCATGCAGGCGAACGAGTAAAATTGTAGAAATAGTTCCACACTACAGCCTGCAAATCAAGGAGTTTAAGACTTATTTTTGGAAAAGTATGATACTCATTGTCGACGACAAGCCGGAAAACATCTTTTCGCTCAAGACCATTTTGGAGTTGCATTCTTTTCCCACGGACACTGCCCTCAGCGGTGAAGAGGCCCTGAAGAAAATACTCAAAAAATCCTATGCCCTGATCATCCTGGATGTCCAGATGCCGGGTATGGATGGGTTCGAGGTCGCGGAAGCGATCAGCGGTTATAGCAAGGCGCGGGATATCCCGATCCTGTTCCTGTCGGCAGCGAGTACCGACAAGAAATTCATCACCAAAGGGTATGGCGCGGGCGCGATGGATTACATCACCAAGCCCATCGACCCGGATATCCTGCTCCTCAAGGTGAAGACCTTTTACCGGCTATACCAGCAGAACCAGGAGCTGAATCTTATCCAAGCTAGTTTGCGCAGCGAGATCGAATTCCGGAAGAAGGTGGAAGGGGAGCTGCAGGAGCGGGCGGTGGAGCTGCATTCCATCCTCGAGTCTATTCCACAGATCGCCTTTACCACCAGCGCCGACGGCAAGATCGATTACGTCAACGAAAAATGGCTGGATTTCTCGTCATCCAAGCACGAATTTCCGCCTACGCATCCCGATGATGCTATCGATCTGGCGCGCGTGTGGCAAAGAACGGTCGCCTCGGGCAAAGCGCTTGAATTAGAGATCCGCGTGCGTCAAAAAGATTCCAGCGAATACCGCTATCACCTGTTACGGGCGATCCCCGTGCGCGAAGGCGAGAACATCACCAAATGGGTGGGCACCTTCACCGATATCGATGATCAGAAGCAGGCGGTGAAAAGGAAGGATGAGTTCATCAGCATCGCGAGCCATGAGTTAAAGACCCCGCTGACTACCATCAAGGCCTATGTGCAGCTGCTGGACCGGAGCATCGGGGCGGACGAGCCCTCGCGGATGTATGTGGAGCGTACCCTCGTGCAGGTGCAGAAGCTCGACAACCTGATCGTCGATCTGCTCGATCTGTCGAAGATCGAAAGCGGGAAGCTGAAGTTCAACAAGCGGTCATTCGAACTTGAACCTGTCCTGGCCGATGCCGTGGAGATGATCCGGCAGACCTATCCTGATTATACCATCGTGCGGAAGGGGACAGCGGATGTCGAGGTCTTCGGCGACGAGACCCGGATCGAACAAGTGATCATCAACTATCTTACGAATGCGGTAAAGTATTCGCCCGATCAAAAAGCGGTGCAGATCGAGACGGGCATCCAGCCGGACGGGCAGGTCTTTGTACGGGTGAAAGACTTTGGCATCGGCATCAGCAAGGAACATCAGCAGCATATCTTTGGTAAGTTCTACCGGGTGGAGGAAGCCGCCAATAGGTTCCAGGGACTGGGTATCGGGCTGTATATCTGTGCCGAGATCATCCGGCGGCACGAGGGTGTCTATGGAGTGGAGAGCGAGCCTGGCCAGGGTTCTACTTTTTATTTCTCCGTGCCAATGGCGACGAAGGCCGGGCCGGAGACCGTCGAAGCATAAAAAATAAAATTTTCGCACATGAAGATCCCATTCCGCCCCGGTATCCTGCGTAGTCTGCAGATCGGGTTTGGATTATCGTTACTCCTGCTCATTGTCACTGCCGTAGCCAGCTACAGCAGCATACGAAAGCTCATGGACAACTCCCGGTGGGTAGATCACGCGGACAGCGTGCTGATCAAGATCGACAGGGTCCATAGCCTGTTGCGCGACGCCGAATCGATGCAGCGTGGCTACCTGATCACCGGGGACATCGATTTCCTGCCGGCGACGGACGTGATGCAGTCACAGCTAAAACAGGCGGTGGACAGCATCGAGGAGATGACCGCCGACAACCCCCGGCAAACCGAGAACATTGCCGAGCTGCGGAGATATGTCTATCAGCCACTGCCGCTGTTGCAGAAGATGATCGATCAGAAAAAGACCGATAATACGGTGAACATGGAGATTGTAATGAAGACCCGCGAATTGCAGACGGAGATCGGCAGGGTGCTTGGGCGGATGTCGGGGGAAGAGCACCGGGCGAGAGTGGAACGAATGATCAACGTGCAGAAGTATTCGGCCTATACGCCTGCGCTGATCCTGGTGGCGGCGATCCTTTCGATCCTGATCACCGTGTTCTTCTATGGCCGGCTCCATCGCGATTTCCTGGAACGACAGGAGTTATACAATGAATTGCAGCGCAAGGATGCCGATATTTCACGGCGCATCGATATCATCAGCGGTATTGCCGATCAGGTCTCCGCGGGAAATTACGGGACGCGGGTCTCGGACGAGGAGAAGGACAGCCTGGGGGTGTTGAGTGGCGCGCTCAACAAGATGGCGGAGTCGCTGGAATATTCCTTTGGCTTATTGTCGGATAAAGAATGGCTGCAAACGGGTATCGCCAGGCTTAACGAGGTGATGGTTGGGGAAACCGACATGAGCGTTCTGATGAACAATGTCGTGCGGCATGTCGCGGAATATAGCAAAAGCGGGATCGGCGCCCTCTACCTGCTGGACCCGGCCGCGGGAACCTTGAAACGTGGCGGGCATTATGGCATGGCGGATGGCGCGGCCAGGGCCATCAAGGTGGGGGAGGGGCTGGTGGGGCTCGTAGCCAGGGAAGGAAAGCCCGGGATCATCAAGGATATCCGGGATGCGGATTGGGTGATGAGCATGGCGAGCGGGGAGCTGCGGCCGAGGACGATCGTGGCCTTCCCCATTTTTTATGAGCGAAAGGTACATGGGGTCATCGAGCTGGGGACGATGATGGATGACTACCCGGCCCGGAAGCTGGAGTTCTTTACCGCTATCGGCGAGAATATCGGCATGGGCGTGCATAGTGTCGAGAGCCGGTTGCAGCTGCAGGAGCTGTTGGAGGAAACGCAAGCCCAGGCCGAGGAGCTGCAGTCGCAGCATACCGAGCTGGAGAGCCTGAACCTGGAGCTGGAGGTACAGGCCGAGAAGCTGCAGGTCTCCGAAGAGGAGCTCAAAGTGCAGCAGGAAGAGCTGATGCAGACCAACCAGGAGCTGGAGGAACGAAGCAGGACATTGGAAGAGAAGAACCAGCTGGTGCTGATCCGCAACCTGGAGATACAAAAGAAAGCCGAAGAGCTGGCAACGACGACGAAGTATAAGTCCGAGTTCATGGCCAATATGTCGCATGAGCTGCGGACGCCGCTGAACAGCATTTTGTTGTTGTCGCGATTGCTGGCCGAGAATAGCGGCCGGAATCTCACCGACGAGCAAACAGAATATGCGAAGGTGATCCAGAACAGCGGGCAGGGGCTGCTGCAGCTCATCGACGAGATGCTCGATCTTTCGCGGATCGAATCCGGGAAACTGCAGCTGGAGCACAGCATCGTCCCGGTGAACGATCTTCTGAACGATATGCGGATGTTGTTTGCACCCATCGCGAAGGACAAGGGGCTGGACCTGCACATCGTGGTGGACGAGGGGACGCCGGCGCAGCTGGAGACGGATAGGATGCGGCTGGAGCAGATCCTGAAGAACCTTTTGTCGAATGCGTTCAAATTCACGCAGCGGGGATCGGTGACCTTGCAGGCGCGGCCCGGCGCTACGCGGCACGCCGTGATCGAATTCGTGGTTCGCGATACGGGCATCGGCATCCCCGAGGACAAGCATCGGCTGATCTTTGAAGCCTTTCAGCAGGCGGACGGGTCGACGCGACGGAAATATGGCGGAACGGGTCTGGGCCTTAGTATCAGCAGGGAGCTCAGCCGGCTGCTGGGTGGCGAGATCACGCTCCGGAGCCAGCCTGAGCAGGGTTCCGAATTCATCGTGAGCATGCCGGTGTTCAAGATAGAAGGCGCGGTCGAACCGGTGGTTTCGAATGGCAGCGTGGTACGGGACATTACGACCGCGGACAACGAGCTCTCGTCGGTATTTACCCTGAGCGAGGCGCCGGCAGAGATCCCCGATGACCGGAACGATCTGCTCCCGGATGACAAGGTCCTGCTGATCGTAGAGGACGACACGTTCTTTGCACAGAGCCTGCTGGATTTCAGCCGCAAAAAGGGCTATAAAGGCGTCGTCGCCGTGAGCGGAGATGCGGCGATCCGGATGGCGCGGCAATACCGGCCGATGGGTATCCTGCTGGACATCCAGCTGCCGGTGAAGAATGGCTGGGAGGTGATGGAAGAATTGAAAAAAGACCCGCGGACGCGGCCGATACCGGTGCATATCATCAGCTCTTTCGAAGTGAAGAACGAGAGCCTCCTGAAGGGGGCGGTGAACTTTATGTCCAAGACAATGGCCTTTGAGCATATGGATAATGTCTTTGAGCAGATCGAGGCCCTGCTCGGCAAAAATGCGCGGAAGGTTGTTATCGTTGAGGATAATATGCGGCATGCGCAGGCACTGGCCTATTTCCTCGGGGCGCATAACCTGCGGATAGACATTGCGCCGACCATTGCGCAGAGCTGGGAGATGCTGAAACAGGAAGGCCTACATGGGGTGATCCTCAGCCGCGAGGTCGGCAAGGAGGAGTCGGATACACTGGAGATGATCCGGCAGAACCCGGCGTTCGAGAACATCCCGATAATCGTTTTCACGGGCATGAACATCTCCAAAGCGGAAGAAGCACGTTTGCGGCAGTTTGCGGATAGCATTGTCGTCAAAACGGCGCATAGCTATCAGCGGGTGCTGGATGAGGTGTCCTTGTTCCTTCATGTCGTCGGCGGCGAGCAGGAGAAGGTGGCTTCGGCCGTGATGAGCCGGCTGGGGGCGTTGGATGAGGTGCTGAAGAACAGGACCGTGCTGATCGCGGATGATGATGTACGTAATATCTTTTCGTTGTCGAAGGCGCTGGAGCAGCATAAAATGAAGGTGCTGACGGCAATGGATGGAAAGGAGGCCCTCCAGGTGGCGGAGGCCGGCGAGGTGGACCTGGTGCTGATGGATATGATGATGCCGGAGATGGATGGGTTCGAGGCCATTACCCGCATCCGGCGAAACCCCCGGCTGAAGCATCTGCCCATCATTGCCGTAACGGCCAAGGCGATGGCGGGCGACCGGGAGCGGTGTATCCAGGCGGGGGCGTCCGACTATATCTCCAAGCCGGTGGATATCGATCAACTGTTATCTTTGCTGCGTATCTGGCTGTACGAGAAATAGCACATGGAGACTCACGTGATACAATATGAGGAACTGGAACTGCTGCTGGGCGACCTCTATGCGAGGTATGGCTATGATTTTACCGAATATTCCAAGGCCTCGCTGCACCGGAGAGTACAGCGGATATTCAGCCTGGATAATTTTCCCAGTTTTGCGGAATTCCGGTACCGGTTGCAACACGACAGTGTGTACTTCCGCCGGTTTGTCGAAGAGATCACGGTAAATGTCACCGAGATGTTGCGCGACCCCGGTTTCTACCGGACATTGCGGATGACGATATTGCCGATCCTGGCGACCTATCCGTTCATCCGGATCTGGCACGCCGGCTGCTCGACGGGGGAGGAGGTCTATTCCATGGCCATTTTGTTGAAAGAGGCCGGGTTGCTCAAGAAATCCTTACTCTATGGAACCGATATCAATCCGCTGGTGATCGAAAAGGCGCGGAAAGGGATCTTTCCCGTGAGCCAGATGCAGAAATACTCGGAAAACTATATCCAGAGCGGCGGGGTGCAGGATTTCTCTTCGTATTATACGGCCAACTATCATCTCGCGAAGTTCGATTCTTCGTTGACCGGGAAGATGATCTTTTCGACCCATAACCTGGTGTCGGATTTCTCGTTCAACGAATTCCAGCTGATCCTTTGCCGGAATGTGTTGATCTATTTCGAGCGGGAGCTGCAGGCGAAGGTGTTCAGGTTATTCGATTATAGCCTGGAGAATTTCGGGTATCTGGCATTGGGTTCCAAGGAGTCGCTGCGATTTTCGCCGATTGCCGACCGGTATCGCCAGGTGGGAAGGGAAAAGATCTGGAGGAAGATAAATGAAGCAGGATAAGCTATTATTGATCGGGGGCTCGGCGGGGAGCCTGCAGGTGATCCTCAGCATGCTTGCGGCGGCGGGGCGGGGGTATTCCATGCCGGTCGTGGTGGTATTGCATCGCAACAATGCCTTTGAGAGCTCGCTGGAGGAGCTGATGGCTTCGCGGACACAGGTGGTTATCAAAGAGGTCGAGGAAAAGGAGCCGGTGCTGCCGGGGATGGTGTATCTGTGTCCCGCGGATTATCATGTGCTGTTCGAGCAGGATCGGACGTTCTCGCTGGATTATTCGGAGCGCGTCAATTTCAGCCGGCCGAGCATCGATGTCACCTTCAGGTCTGCCGCGGATGTCTACGGAGCCGGGGTAGTCGCGGTGGTGTTGTCCGGCGGCAATGCGGATGGCGCCGAGGGCATGCAGTATATAAAGGCCCGGGGTGGGTTTACCATCGTTGAGGCCCCGGAGACGGCCGAGGTACCCTATATGCCGCAGCAGGTCTTACTGCGGATGGGCGTGGACCTCGTGGTTCCCACGGAAGAGCTGCCGGAACTAATTCGCGGGTTTGGCCGGCCGGGTCACAGATAGCTTAGCCACGGTTTTTGCGCCAGGTGGGCGCGTTTGTATCCATCAAACCATTTACACAGCGGGTAGAGGGCGATCACCACGAGCAGCCAGACGCCGTAGACTACGCCGAGGCCGAAGCCATAGCCCTTTAGCTGCGGGTTGCCCGTGACCCATTGTGTAAAATTGGTCATGTCGGCGGCGGGGAAGCCTTGCAGCGTGGCGGCTATTACGGCCAGCGCATGCAGGATATAGATATGGATGATGTAATAGAAGAAGGGCACACGGCCATAGAGCGCGAGCCTGGAGGTAAAGGCGTTGAGGGGCCGTTCGGCAAAGGCGAGGAAGAGCAGCGCCGGGCCGATGGTCATCAAAATATAGTCGAGGGACGGCGGATATTTCGTCACGTTGAAGAAGGAAAGGAAGGGATGATGCTGCGTCTGCCAGGGGTTGGGGTCGCCGTAGTGGTTGATGGCGCGGAGGAGGAAGAAGCCGGCGAGGAAGGCCAGGCCGAGGCAGGTCAGGGTGCTTTTCCGGCGATGCGGTGCGATACCCGGCGCGTATAGTCCACCCAGATAGTAACCGAGGGTGATCAGACCCGCCCAGGGCAGGATAGGATAGCCGATGACAAATGAGAAGGAGGAATAACCGAAGAAATGGAACTCATGAAGGAACGACCAGCCCACCGCAGGAAGGCCGTTGCCGGCGACGTGGATGTTGTCGAGCAGGTTATGGCCGCCGATGAGGACGATGGCGATAGCCAGCTGGGCGTTGCGCGGCAGGTGGACCAGCGAGGAGAGCAGGATCATGGCGACACCGAAGGCCCAGATGACCTGCAGGATATAAAAGGTAAAATGCACATTAAAGGTCCAGCCGATGGTGACGACGGTGAGCTCGATGAAGATGAGCCACATGCCGCGGGTCAGGAGGAAGAAGGAGGCCGCCCTGGTACCCTTCCTTATGCCATAGAGGAAGGCGGCGGTGCCGGCGAGGAACATGAAGATGGGGGCGCAGAAATGGGTGATCCAGCGGGTGAAGAACAAGAAGTCGCCCGTCTGCGTCATATCCGTGGGATCGTAGAGGTAGGCATCGCGATTGAAGTAATCGCGGGCGTGGTCGAGGGCCATGATGATCATTACGATGCCCCTGAGCAGGTCGATGGATTCTATCCGGCGGGACTTGACGGCGCCGGGATTTGCTGCTGACGGGGGGGCAGTTAGTGTCGTAGACATAATGCTATTTTTTAGCAGGGTAAAGATCGCGATAAGCCGCGACCGGCTGGTCTACCAGATTGTAAAATGGAGGTAGTCCAGCTTTACCTTGTGGGTTCCACGCCCTGGTTGATGGCCATCTGGACGATGCCTTCGAGTTCGGTGATATCGAAAGGCTTCTGGAGGAAATAGTCGGCGTGGGCATCGCGGGCCAGCTGGGTGACATTGCTGTTGGCACTGAAAAAGATCACGGGGATATCCTGGGTCTCGGCATCCTGTTTCAGCAGGCGGGTGGCTTCGATGCCGCCGGGGCCGGGAATCCAGTTGTCCATGAGGATAACGTCGGGATGATAGGTCCGGACCTGGTTGACGACCTGGTTGGAAGTGTTCAAGGTCTGTACGTCGAACCCTTTTTTCTTGAGGACGATGGTACAGATCTGAAGGATATCGATGTCGTCATCTAGTATCAGGATCTTTTTATTCATATGAGTGCGTTACACCTATCGTCCGAAAATTCTGTGCCAAAACTGTTTATAACGGAAAAGATGCCGGCTCGCGGCGGGATAGCTCTTTCCGTGAGTAAAAAGCGCCCCGACTGCGGCGACCCGCCCGCTGCGGATACAAAAAGCCCGGATCGATGCTGATCCGGGCCGGCGAGCAGGGCCATTCGGTGGCAATGCCAGGCTAATAGGTTATGCTGGTGCTTTAGGCCAATCGTTGGACTTTCGGGTCTTTTATAAAGAGGGGCTTGAGGGTATACCAGCCAAGCGCCGGGAAGAAGTGCATAGGGATCACCATGCCCGGGAACAGTTCCGGGGTCTCGATGGTGAGCGGGAGCTTATACGCGATAGGTAGCAGGAGGCTCGCAAAGCTGATGACGGTGAACAAGAGATTGAACACGATCTCACCCCGCGTTTTAAGGGTTTTCGCGAGAAGGGTATAGCCGATGGCGGCGAGGACGCCACCAAACAGGCTGCCCGAGATGATCTTCACCGAGGTGACGACCTTGGAGAAGTCGGCTTCGTTGGCCGTATAATAGACGCGGGCGTATAAGATGCCGGCGATGCCGGCAAGGAGGCCCGAGACGATGCCTAGAAATAATGCTCTTTTGAACATGGTTTGTGCTTTTATTATTTGACCGGGACTGCAATTTCCAGCTTCACTGGTTCCGACACTTCGCCACCGGGCTCGCCGATCTTGAAATCGCTGCGGTTGATGGTGAAGGTTCCGGCAAAGGTTCCGCCGGCGCCTGCGTGCTGGAAGGTAAAGGGGATCGTCACCGGTTTCTGTACGCCGTGCATATCGAGGGTGCCGGTGACCTGGTAGCCGTTGCCGGCTTTCACCACTTTGGTGGAAACGAAGTGGATGGTGGGGTATTTGGTTGCATCGAACCATTCGGCGCTTTTCGCGTGCTTGTTCTGGAGCGCGTTGCCCGTGTTGAGGGAGGCTACGGCTATGGACACGTCGAATTTCGCGGTGGCGGGGTTTTTATCGTCGAAGGCGATGGTCCCTTTGAAGTCTTTAAAGATGCCGCCGGCCTGGTCGTTACTGAAGGCGATGCTATAGTTGTCCGCGATCTGCCAGTTTGGTGCGGTGATAAAGGTAAAGGCGCTGCCCACCAGGAGCACAGTGGCCGCAATGGGATAAAATAACTTCATAATCTGATTTTTTAAGTCCCCGCCAACCGGCGGGGACGAATAAATTTAACCTTTTACGAATTCCGTATTCGCGTCGAGGGCCACTTCGTCGCTGACCATCGAAGACGGGAACTGGGCGCCGATGCCGAAGTCGGTGCGTTTGATCGTGCCCGTGACTTTGAAGCCGGCGACGGTCTTTTTGCTCATCGGGTTAACGGTCGTACCGTTGAGGGTGGCGTTGAGCGTTACGGATTTGGTTATGCCGTGGAGGGTCAGATCGCCGGTAACGGCATAGTTCTTGTCATCGACCTTTTTGAAAGACGTGCTTTTGAAGGTGAGGGTGCCGTATTGGGCGGCGTTAAAGAAATCGGGGCTCTTGAGGTGCGTGTTGCGTTGTTCGTTGCCGGTGTTGATGCTGTTGATGTCGGCGGTGAATTCGATCACGGCGTCGGAGAAATCGTCTTTCGAGGCGGTGATGCTGGAGTTGACAGTACCAAAGTTGCCGGTGATGGTGTTGATGCCCATGTGGTTAATGGTAAACATCACTTGCGAGTGGGCCTTGTCGATGCTCCAGGACTGGGCGAAAACGGCGGCCGTGGTGAACAGTAAAGCTGCGGTGCTGAGGATGATCTTCTTCATTTTTTTGGGTTTTTGTTATTTTAAAATAATATTTTAATGTTTAAACATGGAATTAGTGAAAAAAATTTAACTAAGGCCGCGGATGAAGCTGCACATGACGTCATCGAGGACCTGCTGGGTCAGATCGGGGTGTTGGCTCCCTGCAGGGGTGGGCGCCTGGTCGGTCGCGGAACCGTTGGCGGTGGCGGAACCGTTCGCGGCTGAACTTGCGGTGCCGACGTTGTTCGCGGTCGTGGAACCGTTCGCGGCTGAACTTGCGGCGGCGGCACCATTGGCGTTTGCGGCGCTGTTCGCAGCCGCGGCCGGGGGTTCGGGACTGCTCAGGCGGATCATGTTGATGGATACGAGCCCATGGAGCATGGACCAAAAGGATTGGTATTTCAGCCAGGGGTCGAAACCGGGTTTCTGGCCCGCGGGAACCATGGCAACAATGCTGCCGATGACGACCTCGGCGAATTTGCCGATCTCGGGGATACGGCTGATGGTTTCGCAGGTCGGGATGCCGAGACCGAACATCAGCTGGTAATATTCCTTGTTTTCAAAGGCGAATTTCCAGTAGGCGCGGCCCATGGCGCGGATCTGGTTGGCCGGTTCGGATTGGCCGGCCTTGGCCTGCTCGAGCGCTGCCGCTAATAATTCAAATCCTTTACGGTTGAATTCCAATAGGATAGCGTCTTTATTTTCAAAATGACTGTAGATCACAGGGACACTATACTCGATTGCGTCGGCAATCTTGCGGATGGAGAACGAATGCCACCCTTCGGTAAGCACCAGTTGCCAGGCCGTGTCCAGGATGCTGGCCCGGACCTCTTCTTTTTGCCGTTGTTTTCGATCTAAGATGCCCATTTTTGATTGAACCTTTCGGTCCCTTTTAGCCCTGTTACAATTTGTAACAGTGTTAGGCAAAGTTACGGGCTTATCTTTTATACCACCAAATTTATTTTTGCTAGGAGTTAGTAAAATTTGCTAAACCGATGGGAACCAATTCCTTTGGGGTTTACCTGGTGGGGGAATCATGGGAGTTCGGGGTCTCGCGGGGGCGAAAACCGAGGCTGGGTTACGCGCCTTGGCTGCGAAAGCGGCGGGGGTCAGCGATCAGCGAGGTTGGGACTACCGAGGTTGGGGCGTATAAGTGTCCGTGGCGAGGCGGCCGACGAGCGCAATGGCGTGTTCGCGGGTGGCTTCGCCCGAGTGGCTGTCGGTGAGGAAGACGGTGACGTAGAGATGGGCGCCGCCCGGGAGGGTGAGGATGCCGACATCGTTGGTGGCAGCGGTGAGGCCGGTCGAATCGGTATTGGAGGTGCCGGTCTTGTGGGCAACCACAACGCCAACGGTCAGCAGGCCCTTGAGTCGATGCGGGCCAGGTTTGCTCTCTATCATCCATTTCGTGAGCTGCCAGGTCGCTGAATCCGAAACGATGTGGTGTTCGTAGAAATGTTGCAGCAGGATGTTCATGGCGGCGGGCGAACACCAGTTGTCGTAAACTCTTTTGGGATCGGCCGCCATCTGGGCTTCGGTCCAGGCGATGTTGATCTCGTCGATACCCAGGGCGTGCATATAGTTGTTGAGGACTTCGGGACCGCCTATACGCCCCAGCAGCACGTCGCAGGCCACGTTATCGCTGAGCAAGATAATATTCGCAGTGAGGTCGCGGATGGTGAGGTGGGCGGTCTTGCCGGGATAGCCGTTCAGCATCGGGCTGAAGATGCGGCTCCAGGTCTTTTTATGGATGACGACCGGCTCGTCGAGGGACAGCTTTTGTTTGTCGGCCTGATCAAGGATATAGAGCGCGAGCGGGAATTTGAAGACGCTCATCATGGGATAATGGTCATGGCCGTGCAGCAGGGTGGTCTCGCCGGTTCCGGCGTAGGTGACGGCGACGCCCAGGCGTCCGTCCGTCGTTGCCGCAATCTGCTCGAGCGAGTCGGCGAGATGCTCGTCCTGGGCCGTTGCAGAACCCACCGTAAATAGAAAGAAGACCAGTAGCAATTGTCTATCAAAAATCATCGGCTTCACGGTAAGCTTTTATCAATGCCTTTTCTCCTTCGGCGCCGGTGCCGGCCATGCCATGTTCCATGCCGAGGACGCCTTTGTATCCCTTTTGGTAGATATGACGGAAGATATTGTGATAGTTCATCTCGCCCGTACCCGGTTCTTTCCGGCCGGGGTTGTCGCCGATCTGCAGATAGGCGATGTGCTCCCAGGCCCGGTCGAGATTGCGGATCAGGTCGCCTTCGTTGCGCTGCATATGATACATGTCGAAGAGATACTGGCAGGAAGGGCTGTTGACGGCTTCACAGATCATGAAGGTCTGGTCGGGATGACGCAGGAAGAGATCGGGCGTATCACTAAGCGCTTCGAGCACCATGATGAGGCCGTGGGGTTCGAGGATATCACAGGCTTTGCGGAGGGCGTGGATGACATTCGTCGTTTGGTAACCCATGGCCAGGTTGCGGTCATAGTTGCCGGGAACGACGGTGATCCATTTGCCATTACACCGTGCGGCGACGTCGATGGCTTCGTGGCAGGCCTTGAGGAATTTCTCCAGCCACGCGGCGTCGCCGGAGCAGAGCGAGGTGCTTACGGGCCAGTGATCGAAGTTGAGGACGAACACGCCCATGGTCATATTCAGCTGCCGGAGGGTATCGCCGATGCGCGCTTGTTCCTCGGCCGGGCGGTCCATCATCCCGTTGTCTTCGATGGCACGGAAACCCTGTGAGTAGGCGAATTTGATCTGGTCGGTAAAAGACGGGCCGGCGAGATCTTTAAACGTGCCGTCGTGGATGCCATAATTGAGATGGAACGGCGCCGCATCCCTGGTCGCCAGGGTTTCGGCGGAGTCGTCGGTCGTCGCAGCGTTGATGTCGCCGGAGCCGGATGGTGTCGCAGAGGCCGCGGAGGCCGGAAAATGTTTGCCGGCTAACAGCGAGCCACCAGCCAGGACGGATGTGGAAAGAAATTCTTTGCGTTGCATAGTTGTAAAGCTAACAATTTAATTTCCTATATTAGTAGCATGTCCCAAACAACCCCCTCGCAACGATTGTATTCGCTCGATGCCCTCCGTGGATTCGACATGTTCTGGATCATGGGCGGTGAAGAGATCTTCAAATCCATTGCCAAGATCACAGGCAGTTCCTTCTGGCAGACCATTGCCGATCAATTCGAGCATCCGCTTTGGAATGGGTTTCATTTTTATGATCTGATCTTTCCGCTCTTTTT
>DASYZH010000303.1:0-49188 GCA_035946435.1 Puia sp.
GGAAGTCAGCACACCGCCCACCATCGGGAGGATGATCGGCTTCATTACATCACTTCCCACCCCGCTGCTCCACAGGATCGGTACCAGCGCAAACAAGGCCACCAGCACCGTCATCAGCTTCGGCCGCAGCCATCTTGCCGCGCCGGCGATCACGGCTTCCCGCAAGTCGGTGCGAGTAATCGTCTCCGCGCTATTACCTTTTGCCGCGACCAGCTGCGCCATCGCATCATTGAGATAGATCACCATCACGATCCCCGTCTCCACTGCCAGTCCGAACAGCGCGATAAAGCCCACGGCCACCGCCACCGACAGGTTCACACCCCACACATAGATCATGATCGCTCCGCCGATGAGGGCAAACGGAATGGAGATTAATGAAAAGAACGCCTCGCGCGCCGAATGAAAAGCGAAATACATCGCCCCGAAGATGATCAGCAGCACCACCGGCAGGATCCAGGTCAGCGTCCGCTCGCTTCGGATCAGGTTCTCATATTGTCCGCTCCACTCGATATAATACCCTTTTGGGAGGTCCGTGAGCGTCTTGTCCAATCGCTCCTGCGCCTCTTTCACCGTCCCGGCCAGGTCCCGGTTCCGCACATTGAATAATACCGTTCCACGCAAAGCCGCATTCTCTGAATTGATCATCGGCGGTCCTTCGGTAATTGCGATATCCGCCAGTGCTTCCAGCGGCACCGGCCCAAAGCCGTTCGTCGCCACGGATAATCTTTTAAGCGCCGTGAGGTTATCCCGGAAATCCTGCCCATACCGGGCATTCACGGAAAACCGCTGGCGGCCTTCCACCGTAGTCGTCAGCTTCATCCCACCCAGTGCACCCTCGACGACTGCATTTACATCGTCCACGCTCAATCCATAGCGGCCGATCTCTTCCCGTTTCACGGTAATGTCTATGTATTTCCCTCCCGTGATCGGGTCTACGTACAAGTCTTTCACTCCGGGAATGTCATTGAGTGCGGTTCGGATGCGTTGCGACAGTGCATCGATCGTGTCCAGGTTCTGCCCGTAGACCTTTACCCCCACATCCGTCCGTATCCCCGTGGACAGCATGTTGATGCGGTTAATGATCGGTTGCGTCCATCCGTTGGTCACGCCCGGGATCTGTAGCTTCGCATTTAGTTCCCGGATGATGCTGTCTTTGGTCACTCCCGGTCTCCATTGCGCTTTGGGCTTCAGCAGCACGATCGTCTCCACCATATTGATCGGAGAATTGTCCGTAGCCGTATTGGCCCTGCCTGCCTTGCCCAGCACATTCGCCACCTCCGGCTGCGAGGTAATGATCCGGTCCTGCACCTGTAATAACCGTTTCATCTCCGCATTCGACACATCCGGCTGCGTTACGGGCATAAACAGGATCGTCCCCTCGTCCAGCGGCGGCATAAACTCCCGGCCGAGGCTCAACACCAGCGGCACGCAAACCGCCAGCGCCAGTACATTGAGCCCCAACGTTACCCAGCGCAACCGCAGACAACCGCGGATCACCCACTCATACCCCCGTTCCAGCAACCGGTTCACCGGATTGGCCCCCTCGCGGCGGAAACGTCCCCGCATAAATAGTGAGATCAACACCGGCGCCAGCGTCACCACCAGCACCGCATCCACCGCCAGGATAAATGTCTTCGTATATGCCAGCGGGTGAAACAGCTTACCCTCTTGCCCCGTCAATAAGAACACCGGCAAGAAAGAAGCAATGATGATCACCGTTGAGAAAAACACGCCCCGCGACACCTGGATGCAGGCCTTTTTGATCAGCTCCATCCGCGTCTGCTCCGACAGCCGCGCTGTTGCTGCTTGTGCCGCCTGTTCCTCCGCCAGGTGCCGGTACGCATTCTCCGACATAATGATCCCATTGTCCACGATCACCCCTATCGCCAGCGCAATCCCCGTGAGCGACATGATATTCGAAGACAGCCCGAAGGCATTCAGCAGGATAAAACTTGTCGCAATCGTGATCGGTATCTGGATAATAATACTCAGCGCGCTCCGCCAGTCCAGCAGGAACAGCAGCACGATCAGCGATACGATCACCATCTCCTCCAGCAATTTGCCCTTGATATCTCCTATCGCTCCTTTGATCAGCTCGCTCCGGTCATAAGCCACTTTGAAAGTCACCCCCGCCGGTAATCCTCGCTGCACATCGGCCATTTTCTTTTTCACCGCCGCTATTACCTTGTCCGCATTCTCCCCGTACCGCATGACCACGATACCTCCAACCACTTCCCCCTGGCCGTTCTCATCGAATATCCCGAGCCGCAGGTCACCCCCCATCTCGACCGTGGCGACGTCCTTTACGCGTATGGGGATGCCTTTGTTATTGGCTACGGCGATGTTCTCCAGATCCTTCTGATCCTTTAAATATCCCAGTCCCCGGATAATGTAGGCGGCGTCCCCGATGTCCATCTTCCGACCACCCACATCGTTGTTCCCTGACTTCACCGCCCGCGCTACGTCCGCCATCGACAACCCGTAATATTGCAGCTTCACCGGGTCCACCACCAGCTGGTACTGCTTCTCGAATCCGCCAAAGGACGCCACTTCCGCCACCCCCGGCACCGTCTGCAACGCCAGCTTCACATACCAGTCCTGTAAAGCCCGCTGATCCCCCAGGTCCATCCCCTTTGCGTTCAGGGTATACCAGAACACCTGCCCCACCCCCGTTCCGTCCGGTCCCAACGTGGGCACCACCTCCGGCGGCAGCAGTCGCTGCGCGTAGCTCAGCCGCTCCAGCACCCTGCTCCGCGCCCAGTACACGTCCACATCGTCGTCGAAGATGATATACACGAAACTCATCCCGAACATCGACGTCCCGCGGATATTCTTCACTTTCGGGATCCCCTGGAGGTTACTCACCAGCGGATACGTCACCTGGTCCTCCATGATCTGCGGGCTTCGCCCCTGCCATTCCGTAAACACGATCACCTGGTTGTCCGACAAATCCGGGATCGCATCGATGGGGTTCTGGCGCACTGAATAGATACCCCAAGCCAACAGCCCCGCCGCCGCCAGGAGCACTAATATCCTGTTTTGCAGCGCCCACGCAATTAATTTTTGCACCATAGTTGTAGCATTACACGCCGGCAATAGCCATACAGGCCAGCCGCCGTTACGCGTCAAGTTTATACAGTAAGATCAATCTGAAACAGTCGTCCGCGTTGAACTGCAAACGACAATGCCCGGCAGGACGCCAGGGCGTTCAAAGGAAAATCAAATACGGAAATTACAATTGCGCAGGAATACCGGAACCTTTTGTGTCAACGGTGGCCCATTCGCCACCGGCCGGGCCAGCGCTATAGTAGCGAGCACCGGCTGATTCCATCCCTGGCAGGGCAGCACGGCCAGTACCGGACTCAGGCTCCAGGTCTCCCAGCCGTGAGCGGGTTTTTGCGCGCGATCGTTCTGGATGTGCTTGTGCTCATCGTGGCAGCAATTCTTCATGCCCACCGAGCAGCCATCCCGTGGGAGCGCTTTTGCCATCCCACAGGACATGCAATCTTTGCTCTCGTGGTCCACCAGGCCCCATCCCACCAGGCGGCCCATGCAATAATGCCAATGCACCGTAGCCCCCATCGAGGTCGAGAGGTAGATGACTGCTAATATGGAGGCGATGGCCTTTTTCATTGGGATGTTAGCACAAAGCTAGCATCTTTCCGCAAACGCTTGTTATATAATTTCGGGAAAAATTTGCAAAATTCCGGCGAATCCCAGGATATAGAGAATTTGTTACACAGGCAAGACCCGCTGGTAATTTCGTAACTTGTTGCGTACCCGCGCACGTGGGGAAACCGGAACCCCTACCTACCCTGATATTATGACGAGCAATACATCACAATAAACTTATCCCTTATGGACTTATTTACGCAAAAGATCAGCTCGAAAATTACGCTCACCAAACGTCAACTGGATAAAATAAGCGCAGCCTTTATCTCTATGGAAGTCGACAAAGGCCAACAGCTGATCAAACAAAACGCCTTCTGCCATCACTATTACTTTCTGGAAAAAGGTCTATTACGGTTTGTTTATCATACAAAAAATAAGGAAGCCACCAGTTGGGTAGTATTCGAAGGCATCTTTTTTTCCGAAATGATCGCATTGAAAAGCGGCCTCAGAACCACCATGAGCCTTGAGGCCATTGAACCGTCTATCGTCCTGACCATTGACAAAACCGCCTTAAACGAGCTGTGCGTGAAAGTAAGACCCCTCGAAACTTTCCTACGGTTGACATGGGAGGAAAATTTATACCACCTCCTTCAAATGAAGCTTTTGCAACAATTCAGCACGGCCAAAGAGCGGTATGAACTACTCATCAAAGACCAACGGCTCAGCCAGCGCATCCCTCAGAAATACCTGGCCTCCATATTGGGGATCACCCCATACTCCCTAAGCAGGTTAAGGGCCTTGCATAAAGCCTGATTTCTTGCCATTTAGCAATCTCCTGGCTTGCCGTCCGCAACTATCTTTATAGAAACAAACATCCCTATGCTCAAAGGGAATCCGATAAACATTGCCGGATTTTTGATACCGTCAGACAATCCAGTCTTTCTGATGCTGCTTTCCATACATATTTTAGCTGCGTTGACCTGCGTTATCGCCGGCATCATGGCTATGTTCGCACAAAAAAGACCAGGACTTCACCCGCTTTCCGGCACTGTCTATTACTGGTCTTTATGGATCGTCTTCGGAACTGTCGTTATCATTTCCATACCAAAATGGAGTGAGGACTATCATTTGTTTATCTTAGGATGCTTCGCCATTTGTTCGGCGGTCATCGGCCGGGCCGCCGAAAAGTACAAATGGGGAAAATGGCCCATTGTTCACATCACCTGCATGAGCACCTCCTATATCATCTTATTGACCGCTTTTTATGTCGACAACGGCAAATTCCTTCCCATTTGGAAAAACTTCAATCCATTGGCGTATTGGCTATTGCCAGCGGCCGTCGGCATTCCCATCCTGCTTAGAACCTTACGGCGTCATCCCCTTTCTAAAAAATATTTTGATAAAATTTAATTCATTAAAATGGATCCAATCAAAGGCGGCCTTATCTGCGCCACGACTCTAACCGGGCTCCTATGCGGCGCGTCTTTGGACCAATCGATCAAGCAATTACCCGCCCGTCATGTTATAGGAACAATCGCATTTTCGGCCTATGCAAGAGCCGCGGACCTGAAAAACGGTGTGCCATGGTATGCTATCCTGGGTATCGGCGCAGCCTTGGCCTCCATCGCGACCGCAATTTTGGCTTACACGCATCATTCTCCCGGAACCGTTGCCCTGCCCCTTTACCTGGGAGGCCTTTTCGCCCTCTGCCACAGCCTTTGCACCTCCCAGGCCGCCCCCCTTTATCACCGCCAGAAAAAAACAAATGACGCAGAAGCCCTACGGAATATATTTAACAAATTTGAACGGATCCAAACCATCCGAAGCTTTTTCATTGTCCTTAATCTGGCATGCTATATCTGGGTATCCATAAATACACTAGCGATATGATATGGCTGCTTATGAACAACAGGGTTTATGCTCCTGCATCGGCGGACATTTCACCGTCCCATAACTACAAAACACACAACAATCCCCCTCCTTCGGCTTCAATCGTGTATGACAGCCTTCGCATTCATAAAAAAATTGACAGGCATCCACCGGCATCGTCTCCTGCTTCTGATGTCCGCAGACCGGGCAAGTGATCACCGATTCCAAAATAACCGAACTCGTACTCATAGCTTAACTTTTTTTACAACAATCCATTGTCATACCCGGCACCGCATACGTGCTGTTCGTACATTGCTTCCGGCAGTGCTCCTGGTAGAGCCGCATCACCTCCATCGTCCGCTGCTTCCCAATGTATTTTTCACCAATGCTATACATTGCCTGCTTAAATTTCCCCTGGCTATCCTCGTTCAGTTGTGTCACGGTCCTTATCTTCACCAGTTCGCCTCTAAAGTAAACCTCCATATCCGTCCTGATCTTCGCGGCTTCTTCCGGCGTGATCAGCTTGCTATCCAACGCATACCGCACTACGGATGACGCTATTGTCACCGCCTCCTCATTGCTTAATGCGTCCACCTCCGCGCCCCGGTACCAAAGATCACCCCAGCCCAGCTCCCCACGATACCGTGTTACTTCCCCGTCGCTCAACCGCACAAAGGATACGCTATTCTCCCGCAGGACGGGCTCCGCTACATTCCCCGTCTCGTCCCTGTCCCTCCAGGCCACGGCAATCATCGTCCCCTGGCGATTCAACCACGCCCCCGTTACCGCCGGGTTCTTCTCCAGCGCCAGCAACACCGGCTTGGCACGGCTTCCACACCCGATAGCCGGGTCCGCGTTACAGACAAGCTCTACCTTATAGATAGAAACCGTTGCCGTATCACTGCCGGCCACACCTGGCGACCCCATCGTATAATCCGTCACTTTATACCCCGTCTCCTCCACCGCCGAAACGATCTTCGCAACGGTTGTTTGCGAATTATCAAATACAACCTTACTCGACCCCGTAAGGAAAGAAGTATTGTACGCCAATACACCCTGTACCCTGGCCAGCCTGCTATTGATCGGCCCTTCACAGTCCGCGCAACCCATGCCCCTAATGTGCAGGGCGACTTCTGCGCGATGATCCTCTACAAGAGCGACATTATTCTTATTGCCGCCGTTCCGGTAAAAAATATGCGCATATACGGGAAAAGTCATCAGCACTCCCGCCAACACCGTCACCATCAACAGGAACCGCCGACCCTGCCAGAACGAACGCTTTTCCGGCTCGCAGCCACAATCCGCTGACACCTTCCGTGGTTTCAACTGTTGATACCAGGCCCAGCCCAGCAACACCACCGACACCCCGATGAGATAAGGACGCCAGGCCTCAAGCCAGGACAAAGACGAAACCGCTCCTGATACTCCAGACAGCAACGCCAGCACCGGCGCAATGCAACACAGCGAAGCTGCCCCAGCCGTCAAAAGCCCCACCAGCGGCCACCTGACAGAAGACTTTTCCGTATTCATACCAATTCTGTTTTTTGGTTTAACTCTTTGATATATTTAAAAAACGACCGCAACATCTTCAAATGCTCTGGTCGCAGTGAATAAAAGATCGTCTGTCCGGTCTTCCTATTTTGAACAACATTCCCGTCCTTCAACTTCCGCAAATGCTGCGACACCGCCGGAATGCTCATATCTAAAATATCCGACAGATCACACGGGCATAGCTCCCCCTCCTCCTCCAACAAAAAAAGGATCTTCAACCGAACCTCGTTTCCCGCCAAAGCCAGGATACCCGATAACCGCCCAAACGCTCCCAGCCCCGCATCCAACAAATCCTTGCACTTCCGTATCTGTACCGGATTTGCCTGCTCCCGGATGCACACCCGCTTGTTTTCCATCTTACATTCTTTCAGTAAATGTAGAAACATTTTCTTATTTAAGCAAATTCTTAAGTACATTATAATGCGTTTCCCCGGGGAGGCATATGAACAAAAAGCCGCCGGGATTACCGAGCGGCTTTTCCAACAAATTTTACTTTCTCAGACTTGTTGCAATGATCGAGTAATGGAATTCACCATAGGAATCGCCTGTGTCATTGTGATCCCCAGCAAAATACTTATCAAGCCTTGGCGTTACGGTTGCCAATCGGCCTCATCTCACTTTAACGACCCGTTGGCTCTTTTGGGCAGGGCAAATCCCTACCTTTGTTGCATAGAATATCAGCGCATTCATTTTCTTCGCTCCCACATCGTTTACCACGTCCGGTGGCTTCGTAAAAAATAATTCCCCGCATTTCTATCTTGATCGTTCAATTTAAAACCATTTTTTATGGCCACCATTCTTTTTTTTATAGGCATCTGGTACCTATCCCTTTTTTTCCAGACATTTTTCCAACACCGCTATGCCGCGCACGGCGCATTCAACATGTCGCCGGCATGGCAAAAGGCGTTCTATATCCTTACCTATGTCGCCCAGGGGTCTTCCTATATGAGCCCACGCGCCTACGCGATCATGCACCGCATGCATCATGCCTATACCGATACGGATAAAGATCCCCACTCGCCCAACTTCTCGAAGAACGTGTTCAGCATGATGTGGCGAACCCGGAACTTTTATGACCGCATTTATAAAAACGAAATGCCCATCGAGGAACGTTTTTTGAAAAATCTGCCGGACTGGCCGGCTTTTGACCGGTGGGCCACGTCGACCACCTCGCGGGTGCTGTGGGCGTTGGTGTATGTAGCCATATTTTTCCTTTTGGGCTCGTCGATGTGGTTCCTTTGCCTCCTTCCCATTGTGCTCACCATGGGCGCCTTCCACGGGGCGATCATCAACTGGTTCGCCCATAAATACGGCTATACCAACTTCAAGCTCAAAAACACGGCCCATAACCTGTTCTCCGTCGATATCCTCATGCTTGGCGAATCCTACCACAACAACCATCACAAGCATCCATCCGCGCTGAACTTCGGCAAACGCTGGCACGAGTTGGATCCCGTGTATCCCATCATCCGGGTACTCGCGTGGCTTCGGATAATAAAATTGCACAGGGTATTGGTCGCTCCGGTGACCGGGAGCTAAATGTAATAAACGCTATCCGACGGGCTTTATTCCGACCTCAGCCCCTTGATGGGATTCATTACCGCCGCTTTGATGGCCTGAAAGCTGACCGTGAATAAGGCGATGATGATCGCAGAAAGACCCGCCAGGGCAAACATCCACCACGCTATCGTCACTTTATAGGCGAATGCCTGTAGCCATTCATGCATCGCCCACCAGGCAACGGGCGTAGCGATCACAAAGGCAATCGTCACCAGCTTCACAAAATCCGCGGATAGTAACCGGACGATGCCCCCCGTACTGGCGCCGAGTACTTTGCGGATACCGATCTCTTTGGTTCTTTGTTCGGCGCTAAAGGCGGCGAGCCCAAACAGTCCGAGACAGGAGATGACGATCGCCATCCCGGTAAAGGCGTTGATGATATGGGACATGGTGATCTCCGACTGATACTGATGCTGGACCTGATCATCCAGGAACGAGTAATCGAAAGGGGTGGCCGGTACGTCTTTTAGCCATAGGGCTGCGATCTTTCCCAGCATCGACCTATAGTCAGCGGAACGGATATGTACGACCAGGTGGTTGATATCGTCCTTCTCCGGGTCATACAGGATCATGAACGGGCCCACGCCCTCCCGAAGCGATTTGTAGTTGAAGTCTTTCATGACACCGGCGATGACGAATTGTCTTTCTCCTTCCGCGAACAATCTTGTTCCCGGTGCGGTGGCGGGCGTCAAACCAAGCCGTTTGACGAGGGTCTCATTCACGATGACCGCCCCCGAATCGTGGGCCCGGAAGTCCCTGCCGCTGACCAGCTGGATACCCATGGCGGTGATGAAATGCTCATCCGAAGACAGGTTCGCCTGGTCGATAGACGTGGCTGCATTCCCGCCCGAAAGCCACACCCCCCAATCGTGATAGGTCGCGGCACCCGGATAACTACTGGCCATGCTCACCTCCCGGACGCCCGTGAGCTGCCGGAGGTCTTCGGCAAAAGTCCGCATGTGGCTTCTCGTATCATCCGTGTGAAAGCTAAAAATGAGCTCCTGATCCTTGTTAAAACCCAGGTCTTTATTTTTGATGTAGTTCAACTGAGTAAAAATAACAATGATGGAAGCGATGAGCATGATCGATAAGGCAAACTGAAAGACCACCAGCGAACGACGGATGCCGGCCGCTGAAACGTGGCTGGTAAAATTCCCTTTGATCACTTTGATGGCCTTGAAGGCGGACAAATAGAACGCGGGATAACTACCGGCCAGAAGTCCCGTTACGACCACAATGGCCCCGAGCAGCAACCAGACGGTATAATCACTCAGCATAGACAAGGAGATGTTCGCCTGTGTGATCCGGTTGAGGTACGGCAGCGCGAAAGTCAACATCGATACGGCGATCGCTACCCCCAGGAGTGCCAGCAAAAAGGACTCGGCCAGGAATTGAAAGACGAGGCTGGCGTTCCTGGCTCCTACCACCTTTCGGATACCCACTTCCTTTGCCCTGCCGGATGCTTTGGCGGTTGAAAGGTTCATAAAATTGATACAGGCAATCACCTGGATCAGTATGGCGATCAAAATCAAAATATGGAGGAAGGACTCGCTGACGGGATGACCCAGGTCCACGTCGTAATGGGTCGACGTATGGATGGTACGGATGGGCTGCAAGTGCAGGATCTTGGTCATGCCGTCGCTCTTGAATTGCTGTGCGCCGTATTTGTCCAGGAAAGCGGGCAGCTTTTTCTCCAGGGCTTCCGGGGAGGCTCCAGGCGCCAGCTTCACATAGGAATATGCGAAATTATTGCCGGTCCAGGTATTGTTGGTCAGCAGGCTGCCACCAAATCCACCGGGCTCCATCTTGATGAACAGATTGGCCTGCAGGGTGGATCTGACCAGGCTTTCATCCACCACACCGGTCACCGTAAAAAGATTGTTGCCCCAGGAGTCATGGATGGTGATGACTTTGCCGATCGGGTTTTCGTCACCGAACAGCCGGGCGGCCACCGGCAGCGACAGGACGATGGAATTGGACGCCGTAAAGGCGTGAGCCGCGCTTCCCGCTGAAAAATGAAAATCAAATACGTCAAAAAAGGTGGAGTCTACGAGCATGGCGTCCTTTTCATAGAACATTTTTTGCTTATAGACAAGGAGGTGTTCCTCGGCGCCGAGCGTTGGTATGGCGCGGGTAAAGTGAAGCACTTCCGGAAAATCAGCTTTCATGGCGGGGGCGATGGGGGGAGAACTGGTGGCCATGGTATGCCGATCCCCATTAGTGGCCATCTCGGATATGATCCGATAGATATCGGCCGCGTGATCAAACTGCCGGTCATAACTGTATTGATCCTTTACATACAAAATAATATACAGACAGCAGAGGGTGCCCAGCGCCAGTCCGACAAGGTTGATCAGGCTGAATGTCCTGTTCTTTCGCAGGAACCGAAGCGCGGTTTTAAGATAGCTTTGGAGCATGGAGATTGGTATTACCGGTGCTTAGGTTGGGCGAAGACAATGCCAAATTTCTAAATAGTTAATAACCAGGTTTTTGTTTGGCTTTCCTTGGATGTTTATTGCCCAGTTTCGATACATGCGGTGCACGGTTTCGAGTGATCGGCGATTCCCGCCTGCCGGGCCTTCCGGCGTCAAGGGGTAAACAGCTTCCACTGGCCCTCGGACACCACTTCAACGGTATCGTCGACCACTTTGATGGCGGTCTGATCATCAATAGCGTATACTGGTACCGGTAGTCTTGCGGCCCATTTTTCCGCATTACTCCCGGAGGCGTCCGGGTGATCCTTATGGTTAAAATGCGGAATCAATGCAAAGTCGACCAATCCTGCGCCCCGGGCTGTAACGAAAGTCCTGTGTATGTCTCCCTGGGGGGTAGAGAATACAATGTTTTCGGTTGTTAACGCCTTTACGTTTCCGGCCGGGGGATTGGTATAGGCTTCTGCGAAAGTAGCGCTCACCGCCATGCTGCCGGCACTCACGCCCACATAGACCGTCTCGCGTAGCGATGGCAATAGGTCCGCCAGTCCGGACTGTCCCAACCAATAGGCCAGATACAAGGGATCGCCGCCCCAAACCAGCAATGCGTCAGCGTCCTGGATCGCCGGGAGCCAGACCTCTTTTCTGATGCTGGGAAGCGCCGTGAGCTCCAGCACACCCAGGGATTTCCAGCCCAGCTGGGCAAATGGGGAATGCGTTTTACCGCATATTGCCTGATACCCCATATTAGCGCCCTGCCGGAAAGGATATATCGCCGTGGGAATGACGAGCGCGGTAGACTCTTCCATGGGCTTGCCCAAAAGGTCAACCAGTGCGCGGTGAATGCTGGTGGTGCTGATACCACTCGAAGTGAGGAGTAGCTTCATGATGGTTGATTTTCGGATACTATAAATTTATTTGTCAATTTATAGTATCTATTCCTAATTTCAAGCTATACTATTCAACTTCGAATGAAACTTCCCGTTGCGCTCGTATTGCTCACCATTTTCTTTTTATCGTGTTCAAAGGAACTTTACACGGCCAAACAGGTCAATGAGAACCATGGGCAAATCGATGCCATCGCCGGCAAGCTGTTCGCTACGTTTACCGAGCAAACATTTATCGGCCCAAAGCAACTGGACAGCTTGGGGTTATCTGACGCGGACATCCGGCTTTTAAAGTATAAAATAAAATGCCCATATGTTCAATTGATCTACAGCGGCAAACTTCTTGCCGTTTTTCCGGCGGACAGCATTGTGATCTTTACAAGAAGCGGGCTGAACATCCTGGGCAATGAGCAGGACATCATCGTCGATATGAGGCGACCGGTAAGAGATAGCATCCAGGTTCCGACCGGCCAATTCGACAAATATTACCGGATCAGGAAGGGGATCTATTATGTAAAAACGGCCATGCCGGCTTTGTAAGCGGTTGCCGCGTTAATCAGTTAGTTTTTGTAATACTACAGTCATCGAATCAATGCCGAGTGTTCCATTTAATGTGCGTTCGCCGGCGCCGTTCGGCGAGGTTAGCGTTCCGCTGAAGGCGGGTTTATCCGCCGGTGAGCGCCAGTTAATTTTTAGTTGTTCGTTCTCCTTTGAATAGGTACCATTCCATCTTCTTTGGGGCGTATTGAATTCAAATACACAACTATTTCGGATATCGAAGTAAACAACTGTCAGCAGGCTATCCGCACAACTGGTCCTGGAAAGAACCTGCTGACCGATCTTTAGCTGTTTTACCGCGTACTTGCCGGTGAGCCGGGGATACTTATCCGGCTTGCCATGCAAAGCGATCAATAGAAGCGGGATATAAATGATCGAGAGACGGATCGCCATTTTGGAGAACTTTGAAAGATGCAAAGCAGGCAATTGATCTTTTGCGGCAAAGAAGAATTCCTTTAGCCGGCGGAATTCTATAAACAGGAAATACAAGACCCCCGCCATCATGATGGATGCATGGACAACAACGCTATCGCCGATCTGATAAAATATGTCCATTAATAAGATGTTGGCGAGTATCGGAAGGAGTATAAAAACGCCTACCAGTCTTGTCCGCCGGAAAAGAAACAACATGGCACCGGTTATCTGAAGTCCGCCGATGATACAGGCAAACAGGTAGGAATGGCTGAAAAAGTTCCAAAACAAGTCGGACGGTGTAAAACTTCGGTACGGCAGGTCGAGCTTGCTGATCGAAGTCACAAGCTGCAAGTGACAGATCTTCGACCAGCCGAATTCGGCCAGGTCAAACGCCACGCCGTAGCGGATCAGGCCCTGCCAGAAGGCAAGGGTAGCCGGGTTATTGGTTTTCCGGGCCTGCCAGATGATCACGTAAATAATGGCGACCATCACCGTAAGGAAGGGAATGACAGACAGGTCCCGGATAGGTATCCATGTTCTGAAGTACGTGATCCCCTGGCGAAAGACAGCGGCACCGATTACCAATCCGGCAATGACGCAGGTGATCAATTTCTTAACGAAGGGGATTTTCCGCATACCGGATAAAGATAATCTTTTCCTTTTTTTTCCAACTTTTTCACCCATTCCTGCTCTTATTGACGGGGTTTTTGTAACCTTTCGTTCATAACCAGGACTTGCAGCACCCACCCAACATACATGAATTGACCGTAGGCAGGGCCGGGCGGGGCGACCATAGCGCCCAGGCTGAGCTCTACCGGTATTACAGCACCACCATGTATAACATTTGTATCCGGATGACAGGCAACCCCGCCGACGCGCAGGACGTGCTGCAGGATGCATTTATAGAGGCATTCCGGCAGCTGGGTCAATTAAAACAACCGGGGGCCTTCGCGGGATGGCTGCGGAGGATCGTGATCAATAAATGTATCCGGTTCAGTAAAACCAATGTCCGATGGAGTAGCCTGGATCAGGAGGGGATGGTCCCCGCTCCGGAGGAGGAAACGGAATGGTGGCTGAACATCCCGTTTGGGCTGGTACAACAGGAAATAAAGCGCCTTCCTGGTGGTTGCAGGGAAGTGTTCGTCCTGTACGCGCTGGAAGATTTCGGCCATAAGGAAATTGCCAGGAACCTGGGTATCTCGGAAAGCACCAGCAAAAGCCAGTACCAGCGCGCCAGGAGATTACTGAAGGAAAGGATAACCAATAAAACGCAGCTCAATGGATAAGCTCAAGGAATATTTGCTTCATCACAGGACGGATCTGGATGTGGATCCGCCGGCAAGCGATACCTGGGAATATATGGGCATTCGCCCGAGATCGGGTTCTGCGCGAAGGGTGATGAGATACGCGGCGGCCGCTTGTGTGATCGCCCTGGCGGGCGTCGGGACATGGCTGGTCATCAGGCATGATAAGCCGCCAGCGGATATGGTTAAACATACTAGTGCGACTATACCAAGGGGGTCGGGAGCGGGGAAGGAGAAGGCGGAAAATGCCATCCAAAAGGCGCCGGGCCAAGATGTGGCGACGCCTGGCAAGGATTTGGCCCGGAACACTTCCACACCAAAACGGGTGCGACGCAAAGGCAGACCCCACCAGCGGACGGGACCAGCCGATGCGATCGACGCCATCAACGCCATCGATAAGAGTTATTCCACCCTCATAGATTACCAGCTTAGAAAATTGCGGGCGACCCCTCTATATGCAGAGAATGGCAGCTACTTTTCCTTTTATGTCCGCCAATTCAAGGAAATGGATCAGGACGAGCAGCAAGTGCGGAACGATATAAAAACCTATGGCCTGACCAGCGAGTTCCTGGAGCAATTGATCAATGTGTATCAGCAAAAGCTCAATGTGTTGAAAAGCCTGGAGACGGAAATAAATAAAATGAATAATAAGGTAAGGGAAAGGACGGTGCCATCGGCAAAAACCGAAGTTTATTACCTGGATATATAAAAAATTCTATGGCAAAAAGCAATATGATCTTACACGCCCTGGTGTTCCTGTGTATGACGGGCGGCGGGCTTCATGCCCAGGAATTGGCACAGGTTACGGACGAGCTTCCCTGTGATGCGGCTCCGACGGTGTTTATCGGCAATATCATCCGCAGGGTCACCGTTCGTACGACCCATGAAAATAAGGTGAGACTGGTTACCACCGTCGCCTATGAGGGCAATTGCCGCTATACCAATGAGCAATGGCTGAAGATACTGGAATTGAAGGTCGGCGGTGTTGCGGGGTATGTAAACGTGAAATGCGGAAATATGGAGCCGATGGGTAAGAACGATCTTTTCGATTTTCCCGGCAGGCATCACCGTACGTCTGACCTGCCTCAAAGGCGGACGCTCAATAATCTGACCCCCAACGGCACGGTGGTATTCGATGCGTCCGGCAGGTGGCTGTACAAAAAGGGTAATATCAGGCGCGATATCATCGTCTACGTCCCCGTGGGGGCAAAGCTGGATATCGATTCGAGGTATGCCGAGATCATCCTCGACAGCAATATCAGGGAGGTAGATGCCCGTATCTCAAAGGGGGGTCTTACCATGAAAGACGCCGGCAGGCTGGTTTTGACCAGCGCCTATGGAAGCATCTATGCCGCTAATATCGGGGACGCGGAAGTAGCGCTGAACCATGGCTGGTTTCATGCAAAAAATATCCCCGCTCTCGACATGACCTCCAAGGTCTCGACCATCGAGCTGGGCGCCATCGGCCGGGTAAAGATAAACAGCAATGACGATCAGTACGATCTGGAGGCGGCAGGCACGATCTATGGTGAAAAAAACTATGGCTCCATCCGGATCGATACGCTGAGAAATTCTTTGGACCTCACGGGTGTCAATGCCGATATCAAGGTCCACGATATAGAGCCGGACATTTCCCTCGTAAGGATCGACGATCAATATGCCGATCTTAGGTTACCGGTAGGTAATTTAAAGGACTATACGGTGCATTTTGAAGGGACGAACAGCAATTTATATGTGCCTTTCGAAACGCCTCACGCCACTGATCCCGCTTTCAATGTAACGGTGGGAACCGGAAAGAAGAATTCCTTTCGGTTGAACTGCAGCAACTGCACGGTGGATATGAAATAACAGCTTATTTATCATATTAAAACTTTGCTTATGACACGAGGCGATAGCCGACTGCATAACGCCATTGAAAAAACATTTAACTCGTTATGAAAAGACGATCTTCTTTTCTATGGGGGGCTTTTGTCACCCTGGCAGCCTTCTCCGGCTGTAGTCCGGCTATCCAACCCATCGAGACGCCGACGTCCGCCGTGGTGAGGGTCGAGTGCCACAACGCTCCGGTGCGGCAGATCCTGGAATTGCTACGGTCCGGCAGGGCCAAAGACATCAGCGTGGCGGCGGATGGCTCCTGCATCACGGCAGCCTTTAGTCCGGCCGATATGCCTCCCGGAAAACTCGAAGAGATCATGGAGGAGCTGAATGACCTCACCGGGGTGCTGCATGTAGAGGTGGAGGAAAACCCCCGGCCGATTGTGCAAAATTTTTAGCGGCGTTTTCTACTGATTGAGTGATCAGCGCTTCCGGCCAACGAACCGTATGACGGAGCCACGACCGGCGTGGTAGGGCCCCTCACTTAGCTCGACCTCCCTTTCCTCCAGCAGCAGCATTTCGTAATCAGGGAAGTCCGCTTCGATCTCCTCTATCGAGAATAGCATGTCGATATCCCTCGGGCCGCCGACCCTGGGGTTGATCTCGATCTGGCGCAGGTTCTTTTTGCTGAAGGCTTCGAAGATCACGGTCCCGCCCGGTTTGAGGTAGTTGCTCAATTTGCGGTGCAGGGCGGATTTTTTCTCTTTGGAAAAATGGGCATAGATAAGCCCGATGGCGTCGAAAGCCTCTTTGGGAAAATCCAGCTGTTCCAGGTCGCCTACGACATAATCGATGGACACCCCTTTTTCCCCGGCGAGCTGCAGCGCCTTTGTCTTTGCTTCAATGCTGAAATCGAGGGAAGTGACTTCCCACCCTTTTTGGGCAGCGAAAACACCGTTGCGTCCCTCCCCGTCCGCCGGCATGAGGAGGACTCCGGGCTTCATTTTTTCCAGGCGCTCCCTGAAGAAATCGTTCGGGGCGGTTCCGTAGACATATTCCGCGTTCTTATAGCGGCTATCCCACATGTTCTTGTATTCGTCTTTGTTTTCCTTGGTGTTTTCCATTATGTTTTCCTTTGCGTTTTCTTTTGCGTTTTCCTTTGCGTTTTCCATGAGGCAAAAATATTGCATCTGTCGCCCATGGCAGTAGGACAAAACTGTAGTTGTACGTCACTTAGCCGAAGTGTTGGCGGAAAGACTCGGGGGAATAACCCGTGTGCTTCCTGAAGAACCGGATGAAATACGAGACGTCTTCGTAACCCAGGTCTCCCGCGATCTGCTTGACCTGGTTGGAGGTAGCCAGGAGGTAGCGTTTTGCTTCCAATACGACATGAGCATCGATCACCTCGGAGCAGGTCTTACCCAAGGCCGTTTTGGTCGTGGCATTGAGCTGATAGGGGGTGAGCCGCAGTTTGCCGGCATAAAAGGCCACCTCTTTGTGGGTTGCTATATGGCGTTCGATGAGGGCCAGGAGGGCTTCGAGGCGTTCCTGGATATGGCTGCCGGTGCCTTCTGCGCCTTCTCCGCCGATGCCGTCCGTGGGTGGCGGAGTGCCCGGGGGTGGCGGGGTGAGCGTGGGTGGCGGGGTGCGCGGGAGCGCGGGGGTGCGCGTGGGTGGCGGAGTGCCCGGGGGTGGCGGCGGGAGTGCGGGTGGCGGGGTGCGCGGGAGCGCGGGGGTGAGCGTGGGTGGCGGGGTGCGCGGGGGTGGCGGAGTGCCCGTGGATGGCGGAGTGCGCGGGAGCGCGGGGGTGCGCGGACATTGCCGCCACAGCTCTATGAAAAAAACTTCCAGACCAGCCCTGATGACGTCCTGGTATCGTTCCTGCCTGGCTTCGTATTCTTCCCACATGCCGGCCAGGATGGAAAACAGCTTTTTACTCCGGCCGGCGTCGAGTGTACAAAGGCTCCTGTGGCCGGACCTGCTGAATAGTTGACCGGGAGAGTTCTGCAAGGCGGGGGGCCGCTGCAAGGCGGGATAAAAATCCTCCCCAAACTGCAACAAGTAGCCGGTGCTCCCTTCCTTGAGTGTCAGCTGGTGTACCTGGCCCGGACGCAACAAGAAAACGCAGCTGTCGGTCACGGGAAAAGGTACAAAGTCGATGCTGTGTTCGCCGGCGGCTTTCCTCAAAGCCAATATATAATAGAAACTATGACGGTGGAGCGGCTGCACCATGTCTTTGCCCGAGAGCAGGTGTTCGACGCGCATTATCTTGACACTGTCAATGTGCCGAAGGGGGATCTTTGCCATGGATGCGTAAATTACGCGTTCCCTGGAAAAAAACGGGGGTCGGCTGAACAGCCAGTTTCGGCAGCCTATGAAAGGTGAGCGACGCACAGGGGGAGGCATTTCCACTGTCCAGGAGGCCGTGGGTAATTTCATGGGAACCGGCAAATACGAAAAACATCTCCGGCAGCTACGATGGACGTTACAAAGTAATTATCAACATTATGTACAGGCCATAGCTGAATATTTCCCCGAAGGGGCTAAAACGAGCGGGCCACAGGGAGGCCTGGCGCTTTGGGTAGCCTTCGATCCGGGAGTTGATACTACGGTGTTATATGACAGGGCACTGAGGCATGGGATAAGCATAGCGCCGGGCAGGATGTTTACACTGCAAGATCAATTTCAAAATTGTATGCGGCTTTGTATCGGTCTTCCCTGGAAGGAAAGTCTCAGGAATAAGCTGGGACAGCTTGGCAACCTGGCCGCGAAAATTTAATGGTGTGTGGTCAGGTTTCGGCAATCCCCGCCGATATCCCGGACCAATACCGGCCCGAGGATTTCGATTGCAAGATATCCAACACCCGCTGTCGGAGAGCGGGTGAAGCGGTCAACAGCCGCCCCATTATCCTGCCGATCACCCGCGCGCTTACAAGCCGCAAATATTCCATGTCGCTGGCGTCGTACAGTTCAAGCATATCGTTGAATTCCCCGTAAATTCTATCTTCGTTCAACTCGAAATATACATTTATGATATGCTCGATATCCGTGATGTCCTTTGTCCTTGATGGGTTATCGGCATTAGCGATGATCTTTAACAGCACGATACCCTCCATGGAGCATACCCGTATGGTAAGCCCTTCTACTGTCACTTGCTCCACGTCCGGGAGGACCTCCCCGAACCCCGGAACGTCCATTATAAAAGGGCGCGGCTTTTCGATGCGCGTCTCCCGGTGAAGATTCTCAATCTGTCCGAAGGGTAACAGATCTACCTCAATGGCTTGGCGGTAAATCAATTTTATGGCTTCCCGTTCGTGGGCGGCAAAATCGCCAGTCGCCAGCAGGCCTTCTTTTACCTCATAAAATTGGTCTTCCGAAGCCAGGAGAATGGCAATATCCACGTCCCTGGTCATACGCTTCGACGCCAACCGAGAATTTTCGTATAGCCTAAGGTCTCGCGCCAGGGCGCCTACAAGGAAAAAGTCTATTCCAAGTTGGTTCGCGACCTTTCCAAAAGCTTCCAGCATCTCTAATACCCAGCCATTAAGAAATAAATTCTCCATCCCAATAATCGCTTTTTATTTTTTCCGCAATTTCCCATCTTCGGCTGTCACTACTATCGATCAGATCCGCATAGGCCAGCAAGGGCGGCACAGCGCATTTAACACTGTGACTTCCGGGCCAATCCTTCCAAAATTTTTGCAGGACCGCAATATTACCTTTTTCATCCGGAACAATTTTGAGAAGTTTGATCAGGTCAGTCGCTTGTCTTGTAGTGTATATGGTGAACTCTTCCGGCACCAACAGGTGGGTATATAAATCACCGGCAGGCTCGCCACCCCAATATACTCCCTCCAGCTGTAGCGATCTCCACAGGTCGTTGGGTCGGTTGGTCAGGAAACGGAAGGAGCCCATCATTAATCTCGGCCGAAGAAACAGAGGATAGAGTTCCGTCCAACGCGCGAACAGACGGCTCCGGTGCGCCAGCACTTCCTTTTCTCCCGCATGTTGTCTTTTTATGTAGCCTTCCCGTCTAAGTTCCTCCATCAAAGGGGTGATGCTGCCCAATGCTATGCCGGCTACGTCGGCAAGGCTTCGATAAGTGGCTTCGATCATTTGAGGGTCCTGGATCAGCACAAAGAGAAGTTTCAGACCGCTGGCATTCCATAGCTTTCCCTCAGTGGTTTGCCGCACAGGCTTTACCTCTCTATCGTTTATGTATAAGTAAATATTGCCGGCATTGATATTACAATTGCCGGTTGCTTCGAGGTAGTTGATACCGTTTTTCTTCAGTTCTTCTTTGAGGGGGCCAGGTATATATTTAGCCACCAACAGCCATTTGTCTTTTTCCTTTCCGAATTGAGCGAGTAGAGTGCTCAGGACAGGCTGACGCACTTCCCCTTTCACCTCGACATAAAACTGCTGCTTTCCGCTTCGAAATGTCATTTGGACAAGCGCATCGATTGGGAATGCCCTATGCTCTTCCACGACTTCGACCCCTAACACTTTGACGGTCACGCCGGTGAGAGCAGTAAGGGCTTGTATGGCAGTTTTAAGGATGTCCTGCCCTTGAATGATGTGGTGCTCTTTCATTTGTGTTCATTTTCCTGCGATGTTCATTTTATTGCGATGTTCATGTTTCTGCGATGTTCATGTTTCATGCACAAACAAATTTAATGAACAAATTTGAATAATCCAAAGCCTGTCTGTTGCAAAATTTTCCAGTCGAAAGCCACCAGCCGAAATCGCCCCAGCGGGGCTAATGCTTGAGACTTTTGTAATAAGACTGGATGATATAAAAGGCTTTTTTCTTTTTGCCGTTATGGCCGATCAGGCCCTTGTTGTTCCAACCCTTTTGGTATAGGGGGTTGTTTCTTTTGGGCGAGCGGAAGTCTGCCAGCACCCAGGGGGATACGCCTACAAAGGCAGGGGGCATGCGGCGAAACATGGCGACCTGTTCGCGGAAGTACCACGCCTGCCATTCCTCGCTCCAGCGGGTCAGGCTGTCCGCGTGAAAACCGCTGAGGGCTTCGGCGCCGGTCTCGCTGATGTAAAAGGGTTTGTCGTAGATCGTGGACCACTGGGCGTTCCGGCAGTCGGCGGGGGTGCCGCCATACCAGCCCAGGTACTCGTTGAAGGCGACGAGATCGACGTATTGCCCCAGGGGATCGTCCACTACGTGCATATTTTTCCCGGGATTGTAGTTCAACTCGAGGGCTGCCGAGATGAGGCGGGTCGAGTCGAGGCCCTTGGCGGTCGTGATCAGCGTGTGCATGAATTCGGTGCGGACGGGGCTCACCGGCGTTTCGTTGCCGACGGACCAGATGATGATACTGGCGCGGTTGTGGTCGCGGGTGATCATTTCCGCTAGCTGCTGCTGTGCCTTCGCCAGGACCGCCTTGCTGCCGAAGTCGATGGTCCAGTAGACGGGGATCTCGGACCAAACGAGGATGCCCAGGGAATCGGCCATCCGGGTCATCGACTCGTCGTGGGGGTAGTGCGCCAGGCGCACCATGTTGCAACCCAGCTCCCTGGCCCAACCCAATAGCTGGGCGGCATCCTGACGGCTATAGGCCCGCCGTCCTTCCTGGGGAATCTCTTCGTGCATGGCGACGCCCCGCAAAAACAGGGGTTTGCCGTTGAGGAGGAGCTGCGTCCCTCTTGTCTGTATCGTGCGAAAGCCGATCATCTCTTCCGTGCGGTCCTGACCCGCGGTCACGATGACGCGATAGCGTTTGGGGTCATCGGGGGACCAGCGTCTGATGCCGGGTGCCGAGAAGTCGATGGAGGCGAGGTTGTCGCGGGCGGGGAAGGTTTGGGCGAGGTGGAGCTCGGGGATGGAGATGGTGACGGTGGGGGCATCGGCCGAGGCGGCGTCGCCGGGGGCCTGGGTGGACTTGCCGGGGGCCTGGGTGGATTTGCCGGCGGCCTGGGTGGATTTGGCGGGGGCCTGACCGGATTTGCCGGTGGTCTGGCCGGATATGCCGGGGGAGTCATTCAATCGCACCCATCCCCGGATATGCGCCGCGCTGTCCGGCGCCAGCTGAATTATATAGTCCTCGACGAATGTCGGTGGCACTTCCACCAGCATTACGCTACGGGTGATCCCGCCATAATTCCACCAATCCGTATTCAGCGTGGGAACCTCGTCCGCGTAGCGTTTATTGTCCACCTTTACCACGAGGTAGTTCCCGGTGGGTTTAAGGAGCCCTTCCGGAATCTCAAAATCGAAAGGGGTAAAACCGCCGCTGTGGGCCCCCAGCTTTTTGCCGTTGAGGTATACGTCCGCCCGGTAGTTGACGGCGCCGAAGTAGAGGAATATGCGGTCGCCGGGACGGTGCCGGGTGAAGTCGAAGGATTTTTTGTACCAGATGGTGCCTTCATAATAGAGCCAGCGGGGATCCTGGGAGTTCCAGTCCCCCGGGACACGGAGGCGCTGCTCATCGGTATAGCCGAATTCCTTTTTGTCCGACTTATTGGCGGGGATATCGGTGTTCCAATAGGCGTTGGGGTCGGTTTCCTTGAGTTCCTTGTAACGATAGTCGTAAAACCCCGTTTCGTAGGGGTCGGCGATGTATTGCCAGTAGCCGTCGAGGGAGACGGTATGGCGTCCGGGGATATCGGTAATCAGGGGAGACTGGGCGCAGACGAGCTGCGAAGTAAACAAAAAGATGAGGAGGGGGGTAATCGCTTTCATGGCATGTATGAAGTTATGGGTAAACCATTTAAGTGCGGCGCTTTTGTTGTTTTGTTTATAGGCCAACACCACTTCGGTGGTTACGGGGATGTTTTGGAGCTCGATGAATGACACCTTCAAGTGACTATATTGTTGCTTGAGCGAATAGGGCAAAATGGATACCCCGAGGCCGGCTTCGACGAGCTGTAAGATCGAGTGTGCATTGTTGGCTTCGTGTACGATGTCCGGCTTAAAGCGCAGCCTTGCGCATATTTCAATGAGCTTGTCGTTGTAATGGGGTGCATTGTCTTTGCTGAAGAATATAAACGGGCTGGTTTTGAGCCAGGCCGCGAGTTTTTCCTGCTGTTTAAAATTTGTTTTGGTTGCCGGAATGACGACTACAAAAGGGTCAAAAAAAAGTGTCTGCACCTGTAGCTGGTCCGACTGCACGGGTCCGCGCAGGATACCCACATCGAGGCTGCCCTGCTCCAGCGCTTTTACCTGCGACATCGTGGGCATCTCGAACAGATTTGTTTTGATAAAGGGGAAGGCGCCGCGCATGGCTATCAAAACGTCCGCAAGGTGGGACTGATATACGGAACTGATGTAGCCGATCTTTAGCTCGCCGCTTTCGCTGTTGTGTATCTGCCGCACGGTTATCTTGCTTTCCTCCAGACGGGCGAATATGGCGTCCACTTCGGTTTTGAAATATTTGCCGGCATCGGTGAGGGCTACACGCTTGTCTTTCCGGGTAAAGAGCATTACGCCTAGCTCCTTTTCCAGCTCTTTTATCTGCCTGCTCAACGGTGGCTGAGAAATAAAGAGCTTTGCGGCGGCCTTCCTGAAATGCAATTGCTCGGCAACGGTTTTGAAATATAAGAGATGTCTTAATTCCATACCTGCAAGGTATCAATACTTGCCCAAATTGATACCTAACAATTTGATCAAACCGGCTAATTTCACGGCATGAAACCGAATTATTCGAAAAATGCAACCCTTGACGAGATCAGGGAAAGATTTGACAAAGACACCGAACGTTTTTCCAACCTCGAAACGGGTCAGCAAGCCACGGTCGACGCGCCGATAACCATGGACCTGTGCACGGAAGCGGCGAGATATGCCACACCGGACGCAAGGGAGCTGCTGGATATCGGCTGCGGCGCGGGCAATTACACCCTGAAGATGCTGGGGAAGCTCCCCGATCTAAACTGCGTGTTGAATGATCTGAGCAAGCCTATGCTGGAAAGAGCAAGGGAAAGGGTCTCACCGCAAACGAAGGGGACGGTCACCCTCATCCAGGATGACATGCGGAACCTGGATCTGGCAGCGGGCCGTTTTGACATTGTCCTTGCCGCGGCAACTTTGCATCATTTGCGCGATGACGACGACTGGGAATCGATGTTTGCTAAAATATATAATGCGCTTAGACCCGGGGGCAGCTTTTGGGTGTCGGACCTGGTCACGCATGATTCCGACGCGATCACCAATCTGTTCGAGGACAAGTATAGCAGTTACCTGGAAACGCTGGGTGGTCCCGAATACCGGCAGAAAGTATGGGACTATGTACGTTATGAGGATACGCCCCGTTCGCTGAATTATCAGCTTGCTTTGCTTGCTAAAGTCGGGTTTAGCAAGATCGATGTTTTGCATAAGAACTCGTGCTTCGCTGCTTTCGGCGCGATAAAATAGCGATTGGGATCGGGGCTTTTTGTCCAGAAACTCGTAATTTTCGCTCTATATGAAAAGCGTACTTCTGGCGATCGTATCTTTTTTAGTCGTGTCGGCTCAGGCACAACAGACCGTGATCCCTTTGTATAATGGCGCGGCGCCGGGTTCCGAAAAATGGACCTGGAACGAAACGGAGAACGACAGCAATATCTATCATGCCCATACCATTTTTAATGTCAGCAAGCCCACGCTGACAGTTTATCCGGCAGATAGCACGGTATGGCCGACGGGCACGGCGGTAATTGTTTGCCCTGGCGGCGGTTTTCAGTCGTTGTCGATCATGCAGGAGGGCTATGCGGTGGTAAAGTGGCTGCAGCATAAAGGGATCACGGCTTTTCTCTTGAAATATCGGCTTAACCATACCATAGGTGGCGATCCTTACAAACAGGAAAACGAGGAACGCAGCAAAAATGTGGATAGACGGGAAATCGTGGCCATGGCGGTAGCTGATGCCCGGAAAGCCATCACCTATGTGCGTCAGCATGCCGCCGACTATGGCGTGTTGCCCGACCGCATCGGCATCATTGGCTTTTCGGCAGGTGGTACAATCGCCGCGTCATGTGCCTACCAGTTCACACCAGAGGACAGGCCTGATTTCGTAGCGCCTATCTATGCTTATTTCCCGCCATCGATGCAAGGTGCGGTGCCTGCCGATGCCCCACCCCTGTTTATCGCTGCCGCCAGCGACGATACCTACGGTTTGGAAACACATAGCGCTTCGCTGTATGAGACCTGGATCAAGTCGAAGCATTCCGCCGAGCTCCATATTTATGCCAAGGGTGGCCATGGGTTTGGGATGAACGAGCAGGGGCTGCCGACTGACAGCTGGAAAGACCGGTGGGCCGACTGGCTCAACCTGGAAGGCTATCTGAAGCCGATCACCGACAAAAAACCACATGCGATGCAGCAGGCCGAGAATTTTGCCAATTTTCAGAAATACTTCGAGAACCTGCTGAAGACCGACTGGCCCTGGCTTAGCAAATATGCCGATGCGAACACTAAAGTGCCGCCGCCCGCACCTGGCGAAAAGCGCGTGGTCTTTATGGGTAATTCCATTACCGAAAACTGGGGCAATATGGACTCTGCTTTCTTTAAGAGCAACGACTATATCTCGCGGGGGATCGGCGGACAGGTATCTTCGCAGATGCTGGTTCGCTTTCGCGAAGATGTGATCGATCTGCACCCGGTAGCCGTGGTTATAGAAGCCGGAACCAACGACATTGCAGAGAACAGGGGACCCATCCCGCTGCAAGACGTGTTCGGCAATATTGTCTCGATGTGCGAGCTGGCAAAGGCAAGCGGTATTAAAGTGGTTCTCGGTTCGGTGTTACCGGCAAGTGATTTCAGCTGGCACCGGGGTCTCGAACCGGCAGAAAAGATAAAGACCCTGAACAAGATGCTTGCGGCCTATGCGCAGAAGAACCATATCGTATATGTCGATTACTGGTCGGCCCTGGTGATGGGTGATCAAAAAGGGATGAAGCCGGAATTAACGTTGGACGGATTGGTGCATCCTAATCTTAGCGGGTATAGAATAATGGAGCCGCTGGTGAAGGCGGGCATTGAAAGGGCTTTGGCCGAATAGGGCTTGTTAGTCCCCGGGGCAGGGGCGCGGCGCATTTGCCCCTATTAATGTCTTTTTCTCCCCCTGCTTGATCCCGCGGTGTTCGCTAGCTTTACAAAAAAAAAGCTATGCGTAAAATTATCGTTACCGAATTTATCACGCTCGATGGGGTCATCGAGGCGCCGGGCGGCAATGAAACCCCGCATCCTCATGGCGGCTGGCAGACCAAATACCACAATCCGGAAACCGGGAAGTACAAAGTCGAGGAACTAGCCAGCGTAGATGCCTTGTTGTTAGGTAAAACCACGTATGAAGTGTTCGCCGGTTACTGGCCCAGCCAGAGCGGTAAGGAATTTGGCGAGCCCATCAACAGGTATTCGAAATATGTGGTATCCCGGAGCCTGAAAAAAGCGGAGTGGAACAACAGTCATATCCTCCGCGACGTGGCGAAGGATGTCGCCGCGTTGAAGAAGACCAATGGTGGGAATATCCTCGTTTATGGCAGCGGCACACTCGCCAAGGCGTTGTTGCATCACGATCTCGTGGACGAGTTGCATCTATTGCTATATCCTGTTGCGGTCGGCGGCGGGTTGCGGCTATTCGACGATAGCCGGGAATTAAAGAAATTCGGGCTCAAACACTCGCACGCGTTCGAGAACGGCGTTCTTCTCCTCGAATATCAGCCGATCAAGTGATACCATATATCCATAGCGCTGCCGGCTTGCCGGCCCTGGCGGGAACGGCCAGCACTAATTTTCTTTCGGCTGGTAGCCATAGAGAGGTCCTTGCCCCCTTTTGGGTGGGGAGATGGTTTACCCTTGTCGGGCCACGGAATACATCCAGGTAACCGTCACCGCCGGAGACAAAGACCAGGCCCGTAGCCGCGTCATAAAACACGTCGTCCGCATCCCCCACGCATCCTACGGAAGCCTCCACTGTGCCCGTGCGACTATCCAATATACGCAGCTGTGCCGGATGACGGTACGCGACAACGAGCTGGCTGTGCTGCCGGTCCAGCGCCATCGGGAAATTAGCGGATGCGTCATGATTCCGCCATTCGCTACGTAGGTTTAATGTCGCCAGGTCGCCTACAACGATCTCGCCGGCATCCGGTACATTTACCCATACCCTGCCGGAATCTCCCAACTGGAACGACTCGGGGTGGCCCTCGAGCGTCAGGTCGCCGATCTTCCGCATTTGCGCCGGATCGATCACCGCTATGCCGCCGCTCCCATAACCTACATATATCTTTTGGCTGTCAGAACGCACATTATCCGCATCATCGCCTAACGCCACGCGTCCGAGCACAGCGTAGCTGTGGCCGTCATAGAGCATACAGCCGCCGGTCCCGCCATCTGCCACGACCAGCCGCTCCAGCGCCGGGAGATAGGCGACGCCCTGCGGCTCCCGCAATCCCGTGATCGAATGCAAACGTGTCCCGGCGGCCAGGTCCACTACTTCTACGGTCCGATTCCCTAACGCTGCCACAAACAGCCGATGACCGGCAGGATCATACGCCATATGGTCGATCCGCCCGCTCACCGCCGCCAGGGGGATCTTTGTCTCCAGGTGCAGCAGGTCCTTCTCCAGGTGTGCCGTGTCGACGGCGTCAGCACCGGTCGCGGGGTGCCCACAGCTTGCACAGCCCATGAAGACCAATATCAATAAAGCAAATCCCATGACTCTCATTTGAATAAATTTACGGCGATTTGCGTTAGCCTTTTGTACGCCGCCTGAAATTGCCAAAATCGAATACCAAGGTCGTAAGAATTGAATTATTCGTGGCGCCGAAAATAGTACCGACCCGTTCGGCAGCCAGGTTGTGCACGTAAGCCACGTCGATGATGATGGGGTTGAAACGAAGGCTGATCCCCCCGGTGCCGGAGGTCTCGTCCACACCAAACCGGAATGAAAAATGCCGCTGCCAAAGGGTTTGTTCAAAGCCGATATTGGGTTCCATAACCGTATTCTCCGTGTTGTATAGCTGATTCGACCGGTGTCTCAGGTTGCCGCCAACGTCCACTAACGCCCCCCGCCAAAGTGCAACGGAGATGCCCAACCGGTATTCCTGCGTGTTGTTCGTCCCCGTTGACGAGCGGACATTGTCCGTGCGCTTCTCCAAATCGTTGTTGAATAATCCCCTGAACCCGACAAGGATGCGTTTGGAGGGTTGCCAGGTTACGCCGAAACCACCCGAAGGCACCCACTGGGTTTGATAATCGGCGTACTGTCCCGGGGTCTTGTCGGAGCGGGCATCGAACCCCGAACGTTCGTATGACAGCAATAAACCGGCCGAAAAACCTTTTCCCAGGGGCATCGCGGCCTTCAAGAATACGGCCTGGTTGTTTCCGTCACCATGCACCGCATCCGGCAGTCCGCCCGAACCCGGATACTTCAAGGTCGTCGAGATATTGGTTGCATATTGGGACAGGGCGATCGTATATAATGTCAGTCCATTCTTAAAAGGCGGCAGGGTAACGCCGACCGCGGTGAAGCCAAAGGCATTGCCATTGGTATAATTGGTCGACCCCAGGTCCAGCAACGCTGTGTTTGAATCCCTGTAGACCAGGGCATAGTTCCCCCAGGTGGCGCCATCCCCGCCCATGCCTATGGAGCGTACGCCTTTTTTTATCTGGCCGGAGGCAAATTCCCTTAGGGAAAGCTCGGGGCTTTGTCCAAAAGAAGACAGGGAAAAGGACAGGAGCAGGAAAAACAGGCTCGACCGCATCATAGTTTAGAATTGGTTTTTTCCAATGCCGCCTTTAAGCCTGCTGCGATCTTCCCTGGTTCCCCCACCCCCCAAAAGTGGAGCATGAACAACCGGGGGTCATCGTACAACATGTGGTTGTGGATGGCCGTGACCGTAATGCCATGCTCTTCGAGCGCCTGCACCACCTTGTTTACTTCGTCGGCCAACAGCACAAAATCTCCCGTGGTCGCGGCCCGGCCTCCGCCCAGCTGCAAATTGATCCCTGTGGCCATGCCCATCGAGGCGGGCATCTCCATGCCGTTCTCCATGAGTTTTTCCTTGCGGGGAAAGCCATAGGAGATGACTTTACCAATCTTACGACCTTTGGTACCGAGAATGTTCTCGACGGCCGACCAATCGGGCGTAGGGCCAGTGGATGCAGGAGCGGGTGCACCAAGTGGGGTGCCGGTGACGGCGAAAACCTCTTTTATTTCGCCAGCGAGCTTTAAAGGGTCGCCGCTGGCCGAGAAATGCAAGAACTTGATCGCCGGTCGCTCGCCGACCAGGTGGTTATGAATGGCCGTCACCCCCAGTCCCAATTCCACCAACTTCGCCACCACAGCGGGCTCCTCCGAATCCAGCATGCACAGGTCCCCCATCATCATCGACTCCGACCCCATGCGCTGCAGCGCCACCCAGGAGGTCAGCGCCAGGCCCGGCGCCACCGAAAAGTCGCCTACGGTGATCTTTAGATCTGTCCGGGGGAATGTCACCCGGTAGACGTTGCCGGTCACCGTGCCTTTGCGGCCAAAAACCTTATCCAGCCCGGCGGAATCCACCTGGGCACTGCAAATATCGAAGACCATCGATACGCCCAGAAACAATAATAATTTTTTCATGATATACGCATTTTCGAGACACAACTTTACCACCCGATTTAGAAAACATTTGGAAAGTCTACCTTTGCCTCAAAGGAATACATGAAGCTACTCGTTGTCGAAGATGAACCCGGATTGTTAAATAGCATAACCCGCTATTTCCGGCAGGAGCAATTCCTTTGCGAGGGGGTCAGTAATTTTGAGGAAGCGCTCGGCCGCATCGACGATACCCCTTACGACTGCATCATCCTGGATATAAACCTGCCGGGCGGCAGCGGGTTGCAGCTATTGAAATACCTCCGGGAAGACAAAAAGAAAGATGGTGTAATTATTATTTCCGCTCGCGATTCGCTTGACGATAAGATCGCGGGACTGGACTATGGGGCAGATGATTATTTGACAAAACCGTTTCATTTGCCAGAGTTGAGTGCCCGCGTCAAGGCGTTACTGCGCCGCAAATATGCCGACGGCAATGCCATAGTGGAGCTGGATGTATTGCGCATCGACCTGGCCTCGCGGAGCGTGGTCACGGAAGGGCAGCATGTGGCGTTGAGCAAGATCGAGTATGATTTGCTGATCTTTTTGGTCACCAATAAGAACAGGGTCGTGAGCCGGCAGGCCATCGCCGAGCACCTGTTTGACGGACCGGCCGAACAGGCTCCCGGCCCGGAGTTCGTCTATTCGCATATCAAAAACCTGAAGAAGAAACTAAAGGATAAAGGGTGTCCCGAGATCATCCAGACGGTTTACGGACTCGGTTATAAACTTGTGGTATGAGTCAGCCCCTTGAACAAAGAAATACCCGTGTCCTGATGACCTGGTTGCCGCTGGTGATGCTGGCCGGCTCGGTGTTCTTTTACCTGATCGTGATCGGTCATATCCGGCACATGAAGCAACAACAGCTGCTCCTCAAACAGAAAAATGTCTGGAATGCCTTTGTCCGCGATCCCCTTGGGCTACCGAGGAGCCTGGCGGGAGAATATACTATTTCCAGGAATGGGAGATCTTACGTAGTTACCACCTATATCTCCGCGAAGGAGTATCGTCACTTGCTGATCAAGATCGGAATAGCCGAGGCCACAATCTTTGTGGTGCTGCTCATTACCATCTTCATCGTCAACCGGCGCGCGTCCGTGCGTTTATGGAGGCCCTTTTATTCTACCATGAAGGCTGTACGGGGTTATGACATCCGACGGAATACCCCTCTTCTACTGGATGCCGACACCGGCATCGAGGAGTTTAACCGGCTCAACCAAACGTTGCTGGCCCTGATCGATCATGTCGACCAGGCCTACCGTAACCAAAAACAGTTCACGGAAAACGCTTCCCACGAACTACAGACTCCGCTGGCTATCATCCGCTCCAAGGTCGAGCTGCTGATGGAAGGCGCCGGGCTCGATGAGGACAGCGCCCAGCTGCTGCAGGAGATCACCGAAGCCAACGAACGGTTAAGCCAGATGAACAAGAATCTGCTGCTGCTCACCCGTATCGAAAACGGCATGTTCCCCGAAGTCGAGCCCATCGCCCTTAGCGCCCTGGTGGGGCGGCTAAGCGATTTTTTCAGGGAATATCATGAGGATGAAGCCATCCGGACCCAAGTCTCCATCCACCCCGATGTCACCATCGCCGCCAACCCCGCGTTGATCGAGGTCCTGGTGGGCAACCTCCTGCGCAATGCTTATATCCACAACCTTCCCAATGGCTGGGTCCATGTCGAGCTTTCCGACAAGGCTTTGATCATCGAAAACTCCGGCCCTGTCCTCGACGCCGACCCGGAACGTCTTTTCGACCGCTTTCGTAAAGGCCGGGTTGACAACCGCACGACGGGTCTCGGCTTGGCACTCGTCCGGCAGATCGCGCAGCTTTACCAATATGAGATGCGTTATACCTATGGGGACGGCAAGCATCGACTATGGGTCTTATTCAGAAGGGGTGACGCTACTGGGTACCCGAAATGAGCGCGACGGTTAAGTTAATAAAACTTAAATAATTTTTTACCGCAGACAGGGTGCAGTGGAAGAAGCTTATTTGCAGGGTAACGATCAGGCACATGCCAAACTTCTTTCACTTAAATTCCAAAGCATGCCTTCTACTTATGCATCCGCACAAGCCAACGGAATCGTTTCCGGGGGCACCGACCAAACGTCCGCTATCAATGCCATTCTTGCCAATCCGGCCTATACAGGAATGATCCTGGATGTCGGGGGCGCTATTACCATCAATGGAACTGTCACTGGCGGTGGCAAGACCATCCAGTACCAGGCCGGCAATCATTTTACCGGCGGCGGGACGATATCCGGCCATCAGATCGACGCCGGATATCAGCAGACCATCTTCGACACCAGCATCATCCTTACCGGTTGTACCACGGCCAGCAACATGTTCAGCGCCCTTTGGTTCGCCGCGGGCGTGAGCCCAACCGGGGATTATGCGCCTGCATTTCAGACAGCCATCAATGCAGTTATAGCCAATAATACATCGGGTTCCGGCATGACGCGGGATCTCTATTTCCCGCCGGGCAGCTATTCGATAGGTTCTCCGCTGATCCTTTACCGCTGGAATGGGACGGCCTATAGCCAGTTCACCATCAATCTCATCGGGGATTACAGTCCGCAATATGCCAATGGAACGGGATGCGCCGTGTTACTACCTACCTTCAGCGATACATTTGCTATTGGGGTCCAGCGGGCCACCGGCGGGATGATCAGGGGCCTATATATTCAGGGGCCCTTCGCCACTAACTCATTCTTCAACACCTTGACATTCGATGCGTTTGTCCAAACCAGTTTTGATTCTATAACAGGGCATCCAAGGGATTCGGCGAATTCTCCCAATGCGGGGATCGTCATCGACCCTTTTACCAATGGCCCTTTACCGCCGGACGGTGGTTGGCCGACTCTAAACGGTTCAATTCCAGGCGATCTAAACTGGTACAGGGGAGATGGTTCCAATGGTGGGACCAGCGGATTTCAGATCTATATGTGCTATATAGCCGGCTTCACCGTCGACATCTGCAATTCGCCGAATGCCTATACCCAGCAGGGAGAAGACTGTTTGATCCAGGATTGCCAGCTGAATATCTGCAACGTGGCTGTTTCGTATGGCCAATTCCAGAGTGACAATTGTTATATCGAAAACATCCGATGCTGGTACTGGGTATGGACAGTTGTGGATAATATCATTTATGGCAAGGGCAACAATCCCGTGATGGCCAATATCAACCGGATGAATATAGCGGGTTCCGTAAACACCATCTTCAATGTGGGATCGCTAAAGGGCTTCAGCATTCAAAATGTATATGCGGAATCGTTTTTTTCGATAGGTTCCATCACTGCGCATATTGCAGCGGGGGTTATCTCCGGCTCGACCTTCGATTTCGCGCTTTCGGCCACCAACCTTCAACCGGCCCTTCATCTTACCTGCTACAATGTGGAGATCAACAGCTGTACCCTCCGGTATTATGACGGTCTATACAACAAGCGGTTGCGAATTGCGGGTGGCAATATGCGATTTATCAATTGCTATTTCGATCTTCCGCCTTATCTGGCCAATGGCTCCGCTCAGGGAAATGTCGCTAAATACGAAAATTGCAATGTAGCAGGCTCCATGGTGCTGGGAATGAATACCGATATGTATTTTATGAGCGCGGCGGCTAATACCCCCGTGGTGTATGGCGATTTCAAGATCCAGGATGGCTGGGGCATAGAAGCAGGTTTTACCCGCTATCCCACGGCCACTTATAGCTATTCCTGTCCTAATTTCAACCGGTTATTCGGTGGATTTGCCGACAGTGTCGAGATCACGCCGGATAGCGACCGGAGTGCGACCTTCACCGGGATCGGGATAATAGCTCAAGTCAATGACATCTTGATCAGTGACACCACGAAGCAAATGATCGGCAGGATCTCCGCCATCAGCGGCAATACGATCACCATTTCGGAGATACCCATCAATATCACAGCAGGTAGCTATACGCTTGATCTCGTTTATTTTCTGACGGCAGCCAACCCCATCGTGGGTGATATCACGAATGGAAGCACTTCGATCACCAATGTCTGCCCGCTATTTACCGGTTACATCAATTCGCTGGGTGCGGGTTTCCGATTTGACCATCCGGCCTTTACCAACGGGACCTATATCGTCTCCTATGACAGTGCGACCCGCGTCCTGACCATGTCGACGGCCTCCAACATAACTGCTGTCAGACAGAATTTTGTCAACGGCAATCCCAGCATTGAAGTACGCTCCATGGATGCCGCCAACGACGCCGATATTTCCAACTATCCCACTCCATTTGCAGCTGGCACGAGGTGGATCGAGATCCCAAGCCTGATATCCACCACCAAAACCACACCCAATGTGTGGGTCTTCAACCGGGGTGGTTATCTGAACGCTGCCGCGCTGGGGCTTTCCAGCGCCTACCAGGCAGATTACAATCTCGAGCCCCTGATCCGCAACAATGGGGGGACCATCCAATATTTCGACACTGTCAGCGGCACGTGGATCAATGTATAGATGACTTAGAAGGGGTGACGTCTGAGTCCGCCGTCCACTACCGCCACGGTTTCTGTGATATAACGGGCCCGGGGTGACAGCAGAAAGGCCGCCATAGCGGCGATGTCTTCGGGCTCACCGAAATCGCCGAGGGGGATCTCCTGTTCGGCGATTTTTTTGCGCTCTTCCTGCGTGAAGATGCGGCGCACATTTTCCGTGTCGATGAGACCCGGCTGGAGGCAGTTAATGCGGATACCATATTGCCCCAGCTGCCCCGCCAACTGTTTGGACCAAACGGCGATGGCGGCCTTGGCAACGGCCGATCCGTTGACGGAGCGCAGCTCGTAGGTGCTGGCGATATTGAGGATCGCGCCCTGCCGGCGGGCGATAAAATGCGGCAGCAGCTTTTGCGTCAACTGCCGGTGCCGGTCGAAGTCCAGCATCATGGCAGCGTCCCATTCTTCTTCGGGACCGACTACGTCTATGGCGCGGCTGCGCAAGGTGGTCGGGGAGGTTGGCCGATAGCCGTGCTGGTGGTTTGACGAGCGCTGTTGCGCCGGCAGGCGGCCTTAGCGGTTCTGCTTCATTTGTTTGACGGCGGCCCAGCCGTCCGGCGTGATGCCCAGGGTGGCGGTCATGAATCTCACGGCGGCGTCGATGTCCGGGACGACCCAGCCGACTCGTGCCAGCTCCAGTCCAGCGAGGGTGTTGCTGATAATTGTTCATGGTTGTTATGCTGCAAAGAAAAACCTTTCCGTTCATATATGGGAGGTCCCGCTATATGTTAAACATCAGCTTTAGCAGCACGATCCTGCCGGGCAAGGAGTAAGCGCTTGACGTAAAGGTGTTGGCCGAAAGATTGAAGGCCTTATAGGTCTTTACGTTGAGAAAATTGGCTGCATCGAGCTGGATGTCGAGCTTCCATTTCTCGAGCCGGTACCTGACCGAAGCGTCGGCAAAGAAATATTTGAGGTCGGGATTGCCCTTGCTGTGCGTAAAATAATGCTCGCCGGAAAGCTTGAATTGCCACCCGGCGGTGGGATTATAATAGAGCGCAGCCTGCTGTTGCAACTGATCGATGCCATTTGCCGGGGCCTCCACCGGCGAGTGACTGCTGGTTTGGGCCCCGGTGAGCTGGTAACTGCAGTTCAGCTGGTCGCTGAGTTTTGTGACGGCGCCGAGGTTCAGCGTCCAGACGGTGGTGCTAAAGGGCAGTAAAGCGCCATTTTGCAACTGGACCGAGCGGTTGTCCTGCCATTTGAGCTCGCCGCTGAAGGTGGTACGCAAGGCGAAGGAATATTTACTGGCGCTGCCATCTGCCGTCCAGGACTTCGTAGTGTTGGGATAAGGCTCCACGACCAGCTGCTGGAAGTTGTTGCTGATGACGCTCGACGCTATGTTGTTCGCACCGATGCGTTCGTAGGACGCCGAAATACTGAAGAAAAACAGCTTCAGCGCCCTGCGGTGACTATAGCCCGCCGCCGCCAGCAGGTCTTGTTTCAGCGTCAGGTCGGCATTGTTAGCATAGAGCGTCCGGTAGTCTTTGAGGATATAGCCATGATATATGTCTTCGATGGTACCTGACTGATTCCGGTAATGACAAAGTAAGGTCACAAAGTCTTCGATACCGGTTTTGTACTTTATACTCAATTGGGGATTAAAATAAAGACGGGCCAACCGCTTATTCAGGGCATAGCCAGGGTCGGAATAGTCGATCTGCTGGAAGATCAGCGGCAGGGTCAGGTTAGCCTTGAGGTTGTCGCCGGGGATATCGTAAGCCGCCTGTGCATAAAGCCTTTTTTTGTCCCAGGCGACATGGTTGATGGAGCTGTCTCCGGCCGCGCTGGTTACACTGCCCGATTCCACGGCGCTGAGGCTGGAGGTCAGCAGCTGGGATTGCCAGCTGCCCCCGGCCGTAAGACTTTTCGTTCCGAGATTACCGGGAATCTTCAACGAAATATAATTATTGGTATACCAGGTGGGCACATTGACTTGCTGTATGAGTTGGGCGTAAGGGGTATTATGGTTAAACAGCCCGGTGTTATAATCGGGGCCGATCGAGCGGGTCTCGGGCTCCGTCATGTGGCTGGCGTACGAATAAACCTGCAGGAGATCGGCGGAGCGTAGCGGGGTGATCAGGTTCAGCTCATTGGAGAAGGTGAGCGGTTCGTCCCTGAGGACCTGGTGTACTATCGAGCCGTTCGTATTGAGGTCCGAATAATCGACCCACCGGTTGTCGTCGAGGAGCAACGCATCGTTGAGGTATTGTTTTTCCTTGTTGACAAGGAAGGTCAGCTGCGCATGTAACAGGTCGGGGTTGAACCGGTTGTGCTGGGTTTCGGTGTACCGTACGGTATCGCCGGGCAGGAAGATGTTTGTGTTCTGGCTGTAATCCTGCTTCTCCGTATCGTGCAGATAAGAAGCATTGACGCGCAGCTGAACCCCGTTCTTTAGATTGACCAGGTTATTGGCGTTCAACAGGCCCGACCGGTCGAAAAAATACCGGGCACGCGACAGGGCCGCCGGGTCGTTTACCGCCCCAAGAGAAAGCATCGTTGCCGGCGGGTCATTGCCGATGCGCAGTTTATAGTCGGCCAAATTGTGCGACACCAGCTCCTGCTGGAGATCGTCGCCCGTGTTGTTCCCTTTGAGATAATCAATGGCTTTGTAGCGATCTTTTACCAGAAGGGCGTTCAAGTCGACGTCATAGTTACCGGGCAGGCCGGCGCCGACGGTTTCCTGGCCCAGCAGCTGCGCCCTGGCTGCTTTTTTAAAGGTGAGGTTCAGCGCCACGTCGTCGCTCATGACTTTGTTTTGCAGCGCTTTGATCGGCTGATGGTTATCGATCACCTGTACCTGGTCCACGGCGCCCTGGGGAATGGTATTCGTGGCGATCGTATACTTATCGTCGAGGAGGTTGTCGCCGCCCAGGTAGACACCTGAGACAGGCTTGTTGTTATAGCTGATGGTACCATCCGACGCGACCGCGATGCCGGGAAGCCGTTTGATCACGTCGCCGATCACCCGATCCTGTGCACTGACGAAGTCGCCTACCCTATAGCTCAGCGTATCGCCGCTGGTGTGTAGTCTTGGCCGGTTGTTTCGGACGACTACCGAGTGCAGCTGGCTTGCCGAGACGGCAAGCATGAAATCGATTTTTGGGGGAGAGGCGGGTGCACTTGGCGAGGCGGGTGCGCTTGGTGGGGCGGATGGGGCGGGTGAGGCGGACGGGGCGGGTGACTTTGGTGCGCCGGGCGGGGCGGATGAGGCGGGCGGGGCGGGTGCGGCGGTAAGCGGCCGCGTTTGGGGCTCGTAGCCTATGCAGCGTACTTCTAGGTAAAGGGTGCCGGATGGCGGGTTGGGAAGGAGATGCAGGGTGTATGTCCCCCGGGCGTCGGTGGTGGTGAAGGCGATGACGGCGTTGTTTGAGCTGTTCCGGAGATTCACGCTTGCGTAAGGCACGGGGTGGCCGGTGCTGTCGCGGACGGTGCCGCTGATTTGTTGGGTAAATGCAGGAATGGCGGCCAAAAGCCATCCTGCCAATAGAATGAGCTGGTTCATGGCTTTTCGGGTAATTCGATGGGGTTATTGATGACCTGCGACGGCGCTGCTCTAAAATCCATTTTCGGTCTTGGGCCGTTATCCCCGGCCATGCCTCCATTGCGTGCCGCCATCATGGATTGTGCAAAGGCATTCGGGTCTTTGCGGAAGGCCGCCTGTAGCTTCGCAAACTCCTTATCCGTGGTCTTCGTTGCATCATCGGGAAGTTTGATAATAGCAGGATCGTTGTTCATGTCCTCCATGCCCGGCAGCGGCGGTGGCATATTGCCCTGGTTGCCGGGAGGGGTTGCTGCGGCGCTTTCGGCTTGGGCTGCCGGCGCGACGTTTTCGACGCCGTCGAACAGGAACTGGACTTCCTTTTTATCGTCGTATGCCTCGACGATGACGCCGGGCAGGCCGTTGAGTTCCCAGGGACCGACGTGCAGGGGCAGATCGGGGCAGAACCAGGCGATGTAATCTCTGCCTTTGAAATGACCCGTTGCTTTTTGGCAATGAAGGGAGCCGAGGGTTGTCGTATCGGCTGTGACCTGCCAATTTATGACGGGCAGTGACTCGGTCACCAGGAAATTGCCGAACAGGGATTCCTTTCTTACCAGCTTGTGGTCGTTGGGATATTGAAAATATTCGGAGCCCGAGCCGGTGAAATGCAGGTTGACCTGGACGGGGCCGCCGGCGCTGATCTGTTGCTGGATGTTTTTTTTAGCCGCGGCGTTCTCTAATTGTCTTTGGTAGCTGCGGTAGACGGCGGCATTTTTCCCGATGACCAAAACCATATTCTCCTTGTAAGGATTTGCCCGGTTCGACGTATCGCGGAGATGGGAGAATTTGTAGTGAATGTATAAGAGGGCGGTGTCGGGCTGCTGTGCCTGGACGGCCGGAAGCGATAGGATAATTGCTGCGGCCGCAACGATTGAGCATTTCATGGTGGTAATTATTTTAGGCAAGATTATACCATGAGGCGGCCGTATCAAAAGCGTTGTGATGAACCGGGGTTGGGGAGCGGCGAACAGGTTAAATTTGTTATTTGGGCTGCCGGATGTCAAAAATGGGCTGTTCGTAACAATCCTTTTCGCCGGACCGGCGGTTCGCTTATCTTCGTTTCCATGCGTCAGCGCCGCGTTAGATATTTCATCGAGGTCTTGGTCCACGTCTTGTTTTGGGCAGGGGTATATTATGTCTTGAAGGCGCTGACGACTACTTCTTACAATATGATGGTCAGGACCGGTGAAAAGGGTACGCAAAGTATCAACGCGACGTTGCTGTTCCCGTATTCATGGGTGGTGCTCGGGTTTCTGATGTTGCTGTTCTACGGTAACAGCCTCGTGTTGTTTAGAAGGGTGATCCGCTTTAAAAGCAGTTTCCTGCGAGTGCTCGTGATCGGGGGCTGGTCTAGCCTGCTTTTTTTGATGAATTACCTGGTGATCCAATTGCTGGGGCCCGGGAAGGAGTTGCGTATTCCTTTGGCGCCGGGGTTTGCGCAGGCGTCGGGGCTTGCAGAGGCTTCGGGGCTTGGGCCGGGGTTTGGGCCGGGGTTTGGGCCGGGGTTTGCGATGCCGCCGCCCGCGGATAGCTGGCAGCATATGCAGCTTGTTATGGCGCTGGTCTTTCTGGCTGTCCTCGCGGTGGCGATAGCCGAGTTCTTTATCAAGGAATGGATACGGAATGAACTGACGCGCGGCCAGGCCGAGGCGCAGCAGCTAAGCATTGAGATCAGGTTCCTGCGGTCGCAGGTCAACCCGCATTTTTTGTTCAATACACTGAATAACCTTTTTTCTATGGCGCAGAGGAAAGGCAATGACGAGCTGGCCGACGGCATCTCGAAGCTGTCCGGTATGATGCGTTATATGATCTATGAAAGCGATACCAGGAAGGTCTATCTTCAAAAGGAGATCGAGTACCTGAAGAGTTATATTGCGCTTAACAAACTTCGGTATGCCGACAGCGAGGTGGCGGTGACCTTTAGTCATCCTCCTGCGGCGGTGATCGCTGGGGTGCAGGTTGCACCGATGCTTTTCATCCCTTTTGTCGAAAACGCTTTTAAACATGGCGTATCGATCGGTGAGCGTTCGTGTATTGCTTTGGCGATCGCCGTCGAATCGGGAAAACTGATCTTTACCTGCGAAAATGCGGACCACAGCGCCAGCCGGAAGTTGGGGGAAGAGCAGTCCGGTATCGGTCTTGCCAATGTGAAGCGTCACCTGGAGCTGGTATATCCCGGCGGCTATGAACTGCGTACCCTTTGCGATGACGGGAAATATAACGTACACCTGCAAATCGATCTCGCATGATAACCTGTATAGCAGTGGATGATGAGCCGATGGCGCTCGAGGTGATCGAGCGATATTGCACCAAGAGCGACCTGGTGGAGCTGAAGGCTGTTTTTCGCGAGCCCGTAAAAGCCGTCGAATATCTTGGCAGGGAAAGGATAGATCTCATTCTTGTTGACATCAATATGCCGGATATCAGCGGGATGCAGCTGGTGCAGACGCTGTCGCCGAGACCGATGATCATTTTTACGACGGCCTATAGCCATTATGCTGCAGAAAGCTACAACCTGAACGCCATCGACTATCTTTTAAAGCCGATCACTTTCGAACGATTTCTAACCGCGATCAACAAGGCGGTCACCACCTTACCCGGCAAGCAGTCTTTGGCCGGGAAGGATGATGACGCGAGTGTCTTTATCAAAAGCGGGCCGCAGACCTACCAGGTAAAGGTCAGGGAGATCCTTTGGCTTGAAAAGGACGGGAATTACATCAATCTCCATTTAAAAGGCAGAACCATCCTTATTCGTGAGAGTATGGGCGATATATTCGACCTGGTGCCCGCGGCCGGGTTTATCCGGGTTCACAAGTCGTTTGTGGTGGCCATAAAACATATTGCGATGATCGAGACGCACCAGCTGACGATCAACGGGGAAAAGATACCTATCGGCAGCACGTATCGCGAATTGCTTCGCTCCCGGCTTGGGATCGATTGACGGCCCGGGGCCGATTGGGCGGTCCGAGGCCGATTGATAGCTCGGGGACCGATTGACGGTCTGAGGCCGATTGGCGGCTCAAGGCCGATTGGCAGCTCGGGGCCGATTCGCAAACCGGGATCGATAGAGCCGGCCGGCTATGGCTTTTTCGTCACGTCTACGGCATTCCAGCCTTTCGGTCCGCGTTCGACGGTGAAATTCACCACGTCACCTTCCTTGACGGGGTAGGTAGTCTGATTAATATGAAAAAAGACCTTGTTGCCATCATTTTGAATGATGAAGCCAAAGCCTTTGGACTTATCGAAGTAATCGATCTTTCCTTCTTTGAGGGGGTCATCGATCTCTTTCCTTTTTGGCACACCGATCTCGATGTCTTCGGAATTAATCACTTTCCGTTTCTCGGGATCGGGTGGAGTGGAAGTAATGTTACCATTTTCGTCAACATAGGCTAACATCTCGTCGAAAGGCTTTCCTTTCGCCTGGTTAGCCCGGCGCTCTTCCATCTTCTCGCGCTTTTCTTTTTTTTCCTTTTGACGTTGTTTTTCTTTTTCCCGCTTGTTGGAGCTCTCTTTGGATCTCGCCATAATTTTTCTTGTTTAATTAAGCAATTGACGCAGTTGCATTTTATTATTTAATACCTGTTAGTCCTCATTCCGCCGCCACCATTGCCCCGGAAAGGTTTGTCTTCTCTGGGCCTGGCTTCCACGACTTTAATATTCCGGCCATCGACGGTAGCGTCATTAAGCTCGGCCATGGCTTTCTTTGCCGCCTTGTCGTCTTTCATCTCGACGAAACCAAAACCCCTGGACTGGCCGGTGGCCCGATCATTGATGATCTTGGCGGAAGTGACCTCACCATAAGGCGTAAAGAAGTCTCTGAGATCCTCGTCGCTGACATTGAAACTCAGGTTGGAAACATGCATATTCATATCGTAATAAATTAAAAGTGATAGTTGAGCTGAGGGGCTTGGTGAAGGTAGCCCTTTTTTGCGGGAAAACGGGTAAATTCACCTTATGATCAGAAATTATCTAAAACCGGCGTGGCGGAGCCTCCGGCGCAATCCGCAGGTAACGATGCTGAATATTGCCGGGCTGACAATAGGCATGACGGCGGTCGTGCTGATCTTTTTGTGGGTGCAAAACGAAAGGGGCTTTGACCGCTATCAGCCGGATTCGGATCACCTGTACAGTCTGAACACCCGCCTGACCTCCCTGGACTTATCGTGGGAAGGGGCGCCGATGCTGCTTGCGCCGGCGGCCAAACTGGAAGTGCCGGGGATATTGCGGGTCACGCGGCTGAATACCGACAACCGGCCGATATTCGCTATCGGCGACCGGGTGGAGTATGAAAAGAATTGCGCTTATGTGGACCCCAACTGGTTCAGCTTATTTTCTTACCACTTTATCGATGGCAATGCGGGAGGTTTTGGCCAGGACACCCACAGCGTGATCCTCACCACCTCAGCGGCAAAAAAATATTTCGGCAGCCGGCCTGCCATTGGCGAGACGATCCGTATCGACAGCGCTCGTTTCCGCGTAACCGGTGTCGTCGCTGATCCGCCGCCCAACTCGAGCTTTCAATACCAGGCTTATCTGCCCATCGCCGTCCTCCAAACCAATGCCGAGCGCCGGCAGCACGACGAGGACTGGAGCAACACCGACTACCGCACCTTTGTCCAAATCGCCGCGGGTGTCTCGCCGCAGACCATCGCCGCGGACCTGACGAAAGTCCTGCAACGGGGTTCCCATGATGATCAGGGTGTCCTTCGCGCGGAACTCGCGCCTTTGAAGGACCTGCATTTCGACAACAGCCATTCCGATACTATTTTTGCTCACGGGAATGCGCAGGTGGTGACGATCTTTAGTGTACTCGGGATACTCATCCTGCTGGTGGCCTGCATCAACTATGTGAACCTGACTACGGCAAAAGCCAGCCTGCGGACGAAAGAGGTGAGCATCCGGAAGATCGTAGGCGCCGCCAGAAGACAGCTTTTTTTGCAATTTGTCGCGGAGTCGGTGCTGGTGAGCATTCTCTCGGCAGGAGCGGCCCTGCTCGTGGTAAGGTTTTGTCTGCCGGTCTTTGGGCAGCTGACCGGCAGGGATTTTTCCGGCGCCTTTAACGGTGGGCTCATCTGGGCCGTCACGGGCTGCATCGTGGCCGCGGCATTCGTGCTGAACAGTATTTACCCGGCCCTACTCCTTTCCGCTTTCCGGCCGCTGAATATCTTCCGTGGCGTCACCGTGTTGAAATTGAAGGATGTCTATCTCCGCAAAGGACTCGTAGTCGTGCAGTTTACCCTGGCCATCCTCCTTGTGACGGCTTCGCTGGTGATCGAACGGCAGCTTCACTATATCCAAAGCACCGATCCCGGCTACGACCGTTCGCAGGTGCTGATGGTCAACTTCCCCAATCATGTCGACCCGACCAGGCAATCCGCCAATGTGGCGCACACGGTGGAGGCTATCCGCCAGCAACTGCTTGCTCACAGCGGCATCGAAGCCGTTTCGCTCGCCAGCCAGCCGGTGGTGAATATCGGCAGCAGGACCAGTAATGGCGACTGGGACGGGAAAGACACTTCGTTCAAGCCCAATTTCGGACAGCTGTCCGCCGATGCGGGTCTGCAACAGCTGTTGCGGTTATCTTTGGTCTCCGGGCGTTGGTTCAGGGCGGGTGACGCGGCCGATGAGGCGAATGTCGTCCTGAATGAAACCGCGATAAAGGCGCTGCATATCCGTCAACCGGTGCTGGGGGCCCGTTTTACCCTGCATGGAGTAAGGGGGCAGGTAATCGGGATCGTCAAAGATTTTCATTTCCGGAGCCTGCGGGAAAAAACGGGCCCGCTGGTGATCTTCAACAACCCGGGCTGGTGGCAGTATTTTTTCATCAAGACGGCGCCGCAAAGCGCGGCTCCGGCGGTGGCCGCCGTGCAGGAGATCTGGCAACGCCATTTCCCCGGCGTTCCGCTGGAATATAATTTTATGGATGAGCGTTTCGATAACCTGTACCGGCAGGATGCCATCACCAGCAAGCTGATCCTGGTGTTTACTTTTGTTGCCGTGATGATCTCCGCGTTGGGACTATTTGGATTGGCGGCTTTTGCCGCGGAGCGCCGGCGGCGCGAGATCGGTATCCGGAAGGTGCTGGGGGCCTCGACGATGCGAATAGGGGCGCTGCTCTCGCGCGAATTCCTGCGGCTAGTGATCATCGCGATCGTTCTCGCGACGCCGCTGGCGTGGTGGGCGGCCAGCAGCTGGTTGCAGGGTTTTGCCTATCGCACGCCTTTAAGCTGGTGGATGTTTGCCATTTCATGGGCGCTGACGATGGCAATGGCCTTGCTGATCACCGGATGGCATGCGCTACGTGCGGCCCGGGTGAATCCCGTGAAATCGTTATCTTTGGAGCGATGAAGCTGTTCTTCTGTCTTTTCTCGGTGTACATCCTGGTGCTGGCCGGTATTCCCTGCCAGGCCGATGACGGTTGTTGCGCCGACGAAATGGCGGTGAACGGAACGCATTCCGCGTCCAATAAGACGGACAGACATCCTGGCTATCCCGGCCCCTGCTCGCCTTTCTTTGCGTGCGGGGCCTGTCACGGTTTTGTTGTTCCTTCCTTCGACGTGCCGCTGACGGCACACCGGCCCGCTGAGGCTATACGGCCGGCCATCTACAAAAGCCGTCCTTTGCCTGATTTTCACGCCGCCATCTGGCAGCCGCCCAAAACGGCGATTGCTTAGCCGAACCCCGCGCCGGGCAATGAACCGCGACGACGCGTTCGAGGCCACGAACGGGGACCACGCCGGGGCAATGGGCCTGAACAACGGCCCCGCTCCTATTTCCTTTTATTACATTCATCACAACGCCATGAAACAAGCCTTCGGCTTTCTACTGGCGCTATGCCTATCCATTACAGGCATGGCGCAGCATATCATAACTATTCGTATCCAGGATGCCAAGACAAAAGAGCCATTGCCCGCGGCCACCCTTGAAGTAACCGGGCAGCATACTACCCAGGCAGACAGCGCCGGTATCGTGCGGATCCCGGGCTTGCGCGCGGGTCGCTATACCCTCCAGGCCGGACATGTGGGTTACCGGTCGTCGACCATGATCATCGATGTGCCCGTTGCAGGCGATAGTCTTATCCTCCTGCTCGAACCCGCAGAAGAAGAAATGGGCGAGGTCGTCGTCTCTTCCACCCGCAGCAGCCGGACGCTGCGCAATATCCCCACCCGTGTCGAGGTCATCAACGGCGAGGAACTGGAAGAGAAGGGCAATATGAAACCCGGCGATATCCGGATGATGCTGAATGAGACCACCGGCATCCAGACACAGCAGGTGTCCGCCACCTCCGCCAATTCCAGTATCCGCATCCAGGGTCTCGACGGCAGGTATACCCAGATCCTCAAAGATGGGTTTCCCCTGTATGCCGGATTTTCCGGCGGCCTCGGATTGTTGCAAACGCCCCCGCTGGGTCTCAAACAGGTAGAGATCATCAAGGGCGCCAGCTCTACCCTATACGGCGGCGGCGCCATCGCCGGGCTGGTCAACCTGATATCCAAAACACCTACCCCGGACAGGGAGCTCCGCTTTCTCGTCAATGGCACATCTGCCGGCGGGCTCGACATCAACGGCTATTATGGGCAGCAATTCTCCCGTGCGGGGCTTACTCTTTATGCTTCGCAGAACAGCAGCCGCGCGTATGCTCCGGGCAACACCGTTTTTACGGCCATACCCCGTACACAACGCAATGTCATAGAGCCGAAGCTATTTCTCGACCTTAGCCCACGGACGAAGCTGATCGCCGGGCTCAGCACCACCTGGGAGAACCGGCTGGGTGGGGATATACAGTATCTCGACGGCAAAGGCGACAGCACCCACAGCTATTTCGAACGGAACAAGAGCAGCCGGGTGTCCACGCAATTTAGCCTCGATCATCGCTTCGACGACCACAGCAGCGTGACCTTTAAAAATTCCTACAACCATTTCGACCGGGTGATCACCATCCCCGGCTATCGCTTCGACGGCGCCCAGGGGTCCACTTATAGCGAGGCCTCCTACCACTATAAGGGCGACCAGTCCGACTGGGTCGCCGGACTCAACCTCTACACCGACGCCTTCCGGGAACATCCGCAGGACTCGTTCCCCGGCCGCAGCTACACGCAAACTACCGCTGGTGTCTTTTTGCAAAATACGCTTAAGGTAACTCCCTGGCTGCAAACGGAGGCCGGCTTACGCGGGGATCATGTTGTGGATTATGGCTGGGCGGTCCTGCCTCGCGTTTCTATGCTTTTTCAACTGACGCCGAACCTTACATCCCGGCTGGGTGGCGGTCTGGGCTACAAGACCCCTACCATCTTCACCGAGGAGACCGAGCGTATCCAATTTCAGAACGTGCTGCCCATCTCTTCCGACAGCAACCGGCTGGAGCGGTCTTATGGGTTGAATCTGGACTTCAACTATCGACTGCGGCTGTCCGATAAGGTTAGCGTTAACTTTAATCAGCTGTTCTTCTACACGCGGATCGACCGGCCGCTCGAATTGCAAAGTATCAGCCCGGTGCTTTATCACCTCGTGAATGTCCCGGGTTATATCGATAGCAAGGGATGGGAGACGAATGTGCGCGTTACCTATGATGACTTCAAGTGGTATATCGGCTACACTTTCACCGATGCCCATTTGAAAGAAGGTATGACTATCATGGAGAATCCGCTGACCGTCCGTAACCGGCTCAACAATATTATAATGTATGAGGTCGAAGATAAGCTGAAGATCGGTTTCGAGGCCTATTATTACAGCTGGCAGACCCTTACCGATGGCTCGCAGGGCAAACCCTACTGGACTTTTGGGCTGATGGGGGAAAAGTTGTGGGAGCATTTCTCTCTTTTTGTCAACTTCGAGAACTTTACCGACACCCGGCAGACCCGTTTCGACACCATCTATACCGGCACCGTAACGCATCCCGTATTCCGCGATATTTATGCGCCGCTCGATGGCTTTGTAGTCAACGGCGGCATCAAAATAAAGCTGTAAATTGAATTATTATGGCAACACCTACTTTATACGAATGGGCAGGAGGCGAGGAAGCCATTCAGCACCTTTTCCGCACTTTCTACGACAAGGTCCTTAAAGATGAGCTCATTGGCCCCGTTTTCCGCAATATGTCCCCCGATCATCCCAAGCATGTCGCGCACTTCGTGGCCGAGGTCTTTGGCGGTCCCAAGAAATATACGCAGGAGGATGGCGGCAGCCATGCTATTATGATCGGCCATCACATCGGTAAAATGCTGGATGACCAAAAGCGAAAACGCTGGGTACAGCTGCTTCTCGACACTGCCGATGAGCTGGGTATCCCTACCGATCCGGAATTTCGTTCCGCGCTGGTAGGGTATCTCGAATGGGGCACGCGAATCGCCGTGATCAACTCGCAGCTCACCGAAAATCCCCTGAACGACACGGAGCCGATGCCGGGCTGGGGGTGGGGGGAAACCAAGGGGCCGTATCAGCCTAAGGGGTGAGGGGGCGCGAGGGTGAGGGCGCGCGAAGGCGGCTTCTATGATTCCGAAGCCACGGCATCCAAGCTGTTCCGCATCTTTTCGCTGGTCGCGATCTTTATTTCCTCGCTTGGCGTCTATGGGCTGGTAGCCTTCATGGTGGTCCGCAAGACAAAGGAGGTGGGCATCCGTAAGGTGCTTGGCGCCTCCGTGGGGAGTATCCTGGCCATTTTTTTCGCGTGAGTTTACCGGGCTGATAGGGCTGGCTTTTGTGATCGCCTGGGCGACCATTGGATTGAAGGCTTTCCGTGCCGCGCTGGCCAACCCGGTTTCGAGCCTCCGAAGTGAATAGCCGCCGCTTATGCCTATCTTTGCGCAAAACAGGCAATAAGAGCCCATCACTATGCGCATCCTGGTTATCGAAGATGAAAAAAGAGTAGCCGATGTACTCAAACGCGAGCTGGAGGACCAGCAATATTCGGTCGACCTTGCCTATGATGGCGTCACGGGAAAATCCTATGCGATCCAGCAGGATTATGACCTGATCATCATGGACATCGTGTTGCCGGGGGTGGATGGTATCACACTTTGCAAAGACCTTCGCCTGGTGAAGCCCGACGCTCCCGTGATCATGCTGACGGCGCTTGGCGCCATCGATGAAAAGGTCGAAGGGCTCGATGCCGGCGCGGATGATTATATGGTCAAACCGGTGGATTTCAGGGAGCTCCATGCCCGGATCCGTGCGCTGACCAAACGCCAGGGCAAACAGCCATCGCAGTCCTTTCCTGTGCTCAAGATCGCCGATCTCGAGCTGCATCCCGGCACCTTTAGGGTCACCCGCGGCAACGCCCAGGTGAATCTCAGTCCCAAGGAGTATAAGCTATTGTACTTTATGATGCAAAACGCCGGGCGGGTAGTCACACGCGCCGAGATCGCGGAAAATGTATGGGAGACGAGCTTCGATACCGGCACGAATTTCATAGACGTTTATATCAACTATCTTCGAAAAAAGATCGATAAGGACCGGCCGGTGAAATTGATCCATACCCGGCCGGGTCTTGGCTTCATGTTAACCGAAGAGGGATAATGCCATGAAGATCCGCCTGAAACTCACCCTCCTGTTCTCTGCGTTGTTTGCAGCCCTGCTGCTGGTCTTTGCGTTGAGCATCTATTTCTCCAACGCCAGGGACCGGGAAGAACAATATTATGCACGGCTTCATCAGCAGGCGGTGACAAAAGCGAATCTTTTACTGGGCGCGAAAGTGCAACCGGCGGTCCTGCAGCTCATTTATAAGAATTCATTGAATGCCTTCCCGCTGGAAGAAGTGGCGGTGTATGATACTGCGTTCCACCTGCTCTATCATGACGCGGTGTATATCGACCGGGTAAAAGAGACCCGGGGCATGATCGACACGATCGTCCGGCAGCATGAGATCCGTTTTTATGTGGGTGATCTTCAAGCCATCGGCTTTCTCTATCCCTTTGGTGGTAAGGACTACGTTATCACTGCGGCGGCCAAAGACATCGATGGGCTGGCAAGGCTCTATGACCTGCGTATCGCTGTGATCGTGGGGTTCGTTGTAGCCATCCTGCTGACTTTTGTTGCCGGAAGCCTGTTTTCCCGTCAGGCCCTGCAACCCGTTTCCAGGATGGTCGACAAGGTCGAAGAGATCACCGCCTCCCGGCTGGACCTGCGGATCAGTGAAGCAAAAGGGAAGGATGAAATAGCCGAGTTGGCCAGCACCTTCAACCGGATGCTGGACAGGCTGGAAAACTCTTTCGAGGCGCAAAAGCAATTCGTGTCGCATATCTCCCATGAAGTGAGGACACCCATGGCGACCATCATAGGCGAGCTGGAGATCGCCGCCAAGAAGGGTCGCACCAATGCGGAATACGAGGAGATGAATGCGCGGCTATTGATCGATGCCCGGAGGGTCGTCCGGCTCGCCGGTGGCCTGCTCGACCTGGCCAGGGCCAGCTATGATAAGGCGGAAATAGCGTTCCGGCCGGTGCGGCTCGACGAATTGCTCGTCGACACCCGCAATGCCGTACTGAAATCGAATCCTGAATACCGGGTCGATATCGTTTTTGAACGGGAGATCGAGGACGACCGGCATATCTCCCTGGAA
>DASYZH010000304.1:0-39937 GCA_035946435.1 Puia sp.
TACCCATATTGGCATGGAACTGCGCTACCAGCGCGGCCGGAGAAGGATGCGGCGGCAGGAACCCATGGGTCACGGATAAGGCGGCTAACATCGGCAACCCGATATACACCGCCGGCAGCTTGTATTTGTAAACCACCGAAAAGATCAGCGGGATCATCAATACAAAACCCACATTGTAGAAAAGCGGGATACCGATGATAAACCCCGTCACCATCAAGGCCCACTGGATCCTTTTTTCCCCGAACGCCGCCATCATCGTCATAGCGATCCGCTGCGCGCCGCCGCTCTCTGCAACGATCTTGCCCAACATGGCACCCAACACGATCACGATCGCCAGCTGCCCAAGCGTGTCCCCGATACCTCTATAGACAGCGCCGGCGATCCTGTCGAAGGGTATCCCCAGCAACAACCCGGTAACAATGGATACAACCAAAAAAGCGAGAAACGCATTCACCTTTCCCCAGGAGATCAAAACAACGAGGAACAGGATGCCCAAAACGACAAGCAGTAGGTGCATAAACTATAATTAATGCGAATCCCGGCTCACCTCCGAACCGGAACCGCCGCGCAAAAAATCAAGATCAGCGCCGAGATGCGCCTGCTGCACATGCCCGCGATAAAGATGTACATAACCCCTATCCGTACCCGGAACCGCCGGCGCCACCCAGGCCTGCCTCCGCCGCGAAAGCTCCTCATCGGAAACCTCCAGATGCAGCCGCCGCCCCGCGACATCCAGCTCGATCCAATCGCCGGTCTGCACGAGCGCCAACACCCCGCCAACCGCAGACTCCGGCGAGACATGCAGTACCACCGTACCATACGCCGTCCCGCTCATCCGGCCATCCGAGATGCGCACCATATCGGTAACACCCTGCTCCAGCAGTTTTTTCGGCAGCGTCATATTCCCCACCTCCGGCATCCCCGGGTAACCCACAGGCCCTACGTTCTTCAACACCATCACGGAACCGGCATCGATCTCCAGCGCCGGATCATCCACCCGCCGGTGATAGTCTTCGATGTTCTCGAAGACCACGGCCCGCCCGCGGTGCTGCATCAACGCAGGCGTCGCGGCAGAAGGCTTGATGACGGCGCCGTCAACCGCCAGGTTGCCCTTCAACACCGCTATACCGGCATGCTCGATCAATGGCTCGTCATACGCTGCGATCACCTCGCGGTTATAACAGGTAGTACGACCGGTAATATTCTGGGCATGTGTCTTTCCATTCACCGTCATTGCATCCAGATCGAGCAACGACCCCAGCTCGTTCAGGATCACCGGTAACCCGCCCGCATAAAAAAAGTCTTCCATGAGAAATTTGCCCGAAGGCATCAGATTCAACAACAACGGTACCCCGCTGCCCAGCCGGTCGAAATCCGCCAGCTCCAGCGGCACCCCGATCCGCCCCGCAATAGCAGTGAGATGTATGATAAAATTCGAACTCCCGCCAATGGCAGCATTGACTTTAATGGCATTTTCAAAAGCACGGCGCGTCAGGATCTTCGACAGCCGCAGATCCTCTTTCACCATCTCTACGATCCTCCGGCCCGACAGCTGCGCCAGCACCTTCTTCCGCGAATCTACCGCCGGTATCGCCGCGGCGCCCGGCAACGTCAACCCCAGCGATTCCACCATACAAGCCATGGTGGACGCCGTACCCATCGTCATACAATGCCCCGCACTCCGGGACATGCAACTTTCCGCCTGCAGATACTCTGCGTCGGACAATACGCCCGTCTTCCGCTCCTCCTCGAACTTCCACACATGCGTCCCCGAACCGATATCATGTCCCTGGAACTTGCCATTCAACATCGGTCCACCCGGGACTACCAACGTCGGCAGATCGACACTGCATGCCCCCATCACGGTAGATGGCGTGGTCTTGTCGCAACCCGTCAACAACACCACACCATCGATGGGATTGCCGCGGATAGACTCTTCCGCATCCATACTGGCTAAATTGCGAAACAGCATGGCCGTCGGCTTCAACAAGGTCTCCCCCAACGACATAATAGGAAATTCCAGTGGAAACCCGCCGGCCTCATAAACGCCGCGTTTGACCCGGTCGCTTAAGTCCCGAAGATGTGCGTTGCAGGGAGTTAATTCCGACCAGGTATTGCAAATGCCGATCACCGGCCGGCCGTCAAAAAGATCCTCGGGAAAACCCTGGTTCTTCATCCAGCTACGATAAATGAATCCCATCTTATCGGTTTTCCCAAACCAATTCCGGCTTCTGAACGTGTTCATACGTTCGAAGATATCAATTTATCATTGATCTTCCGTCTTCATGTATTGCTTATAGCTGTCGTTGATGTAGACGAGGATGTCTACATTGGCCGCCTTCCTGCAATAGTCATAGGAAGGCCGGTAACGCCGCATGAATTCCTTGAGCGAATCCCCCTTGAGATGGGTGATCTTGGTCACATAGCCTGCATTGTATCGGGAATCGACATAATAATCCTCTTCCTCTTTCTCCAACCGCTTCTCCAGATGGACCCGCTGCTTGGCAGCGCTCGAAGAGTTGCGGAAGATGTTCAGCGTCACCCCCACCCCGTCCGCGCCCTGGCGATCGTGCGCAAGCCGCGGCGTATTGTCATGCTCATATACCCACGCATATTCCTTCCGCCGGTCCATCGAATCCAGCTGGTAATTGCTGTACTCCCCTACCCTCACGGCCTGCAGCTCCTGCGGCCGGATATCCATGTAGATATTACAAGCCGCCGTCAGCAGCGAAGCCGTGATCGTAAGCGTGTCCGCCCTATACCCTACCGAAGAAAAGGAGATATGATCCCCCGGCATGGCCTGGATATGGTAACTTCCGTCCTCATCGCTGAGGTCGTAGCGATTTTCAGTGATATTATGGATACTAACGGACAGCAACGTCTCCGTGCTGTTCTTTTTGTAGACCTTTCCGGTCAGGAACTGCTGCGCGCTGCAGGTCAGCGAACACAGGAAGATTAGCAATAATGGAGCGATAACGTAACGCATATTCAGTCAGGAGTGCGCCAAGATAGACCTATTCCCCGATAATTATTTTCTTAGCCGCTCCAAGTTTTTGTTAAAAACTTCACACTATCTACATTTACCGACACAAATTAGTTCAGACATATGAAAAATATATTCATTATCATTCTGTTATCCATCTCCTTGCCCTCGACCATGCTTGCCGCCGGGCCCGGCCGGGAATTCTACTCCATCCGTGTCTACCAGCTAAAAGATAGCAGCCAGGAAAGCAGGCTGGACGCCTATCTCCAAACCGCCCTGCTCCCGGCCCTCCACCGCCTGGGGATCACAGCCATCGGGGTGTTCAAAGCGATTACCAACGACACCGCTGCGGTCAAAAAGGTCTACCTGCTCATCCCCTTCAAATCGCTCGAAGAATATACCAACCTCCAGGCCTCGCTCGACAAGGACGCCGCATACAACACCGCAGGTGCCGCCTATATCGAGGCGACCTACGATAACCCGCCCTATCTCCGCATGGAATCGATCCTCCTCCAGGCCTTCCCCGATATGCCGCACCATGCCGCACCCAAAACCCTGCAAGGCCCCAAAGCCCTCCGCATCTACGAGCTCCGCTCGTACGAAGGACCCACCGAAAGATATTTTGCCAGTAAAGTGCAGATGTTCAACGCGGGCGGCGAGATCCCGCTTTTCGCCCGCCTCGGCTTCAATGCCGTTTTCTATGCCAGCGTCCTCGCCGGCAGCCATATGCCCAACCTCATGTACATGACCTCCTTCGACAATATGGCCTCCCGGGACCAGCACTGGAAGGACTTCGGCAGCGACCCTTTCTGGAAACAGCTCGTGGCCGAACCGCAATACCAGCACAATGTTTCCCACGTCGACATCGTCTTTTTGCACCCGGCCGACTATTCCGAGCTCTAACCCTACCAAATAGTCATTTTTTAAACCCCGATTCGTCTATAATTACGAGTTAACACTTACATTTTCTTACAAAATAGTAACAGAACTGTGCGATAGGAACAGCCAAATTTCCATTTTCTGTTTTTTTAGCTGATCTTCGTAAGGATCACTGGAAACTATCCATTCTCGCTAAGCTGTTACTGACCCTCTCTCTTTTCTTGGTTAAGACCCGCTATTAGTGGCTATACAAACCACCGATTGCCATGTTTACTTTAACCTTCAATCCACTCAACAGGGATTTTAGTGTCCGCCCTGTATGTAAAGACACGGACCGCGCTCTCGTCCGGGAGATCTTTCGTAAAGAATTCTACGGTTCCGCCTTGCAGTCCTATCCAGACGAAGGCCTTTGGGAGATCTACGACAGCATGGAAACCAACGAAGAAGAAGTCTTCGGCGCCTATTTGGTGGCCTACCTGGATCGCCCGCTCTTCCTTATCGAGATCCACCCACCCTTCCAAATGGACCTCCTGTCGCCGCACCTCGCCGAACCAGGCACCGTCGGCATCTACTGTTTCTATACGTCCGCCAATGATCCCATGAACCTGCCGGGCTTCCGCACCTGCATCAGCAGCCTGCTCGATCAACCCGGGATCGACCAGATCATCACCACCACCATTCATATGCGTTACGAAGACCCGCGGATCGGCATCCTGGAACACTCCGGCTTTACGCGCCTGGCCAGGAACCGCAACCAGCCGGTGGTCTACCGCTGCACCCAGCTGAGCTATCCCCTGCTTTGCGATACCTCCGGCCGCCTCACCGGCCTGCTCGCACATTGAGAAATAATTGAGATATACATACATACTAAGCGACCGCCAGCCGCCGTTATCCGTACATAATCCATCATTTTAAGGAAAAACTATGAAACTATGAAACACGCAGACAAGCCGTTTATCGGCATCCTCATCCTCTCCATCGCGATCCTCTACGGCGTGATCGCCATGCTGAGCTAAGAATTGCTACCTTAGCGATCACATGAACACTATCGCTATCCGCCCGATCCAGCCGGCGGACAACCCCGCCATAGCAACCATCATCCGAAACAGCCTGACGGAATTTGGCGTCAACAGACCCGGCACAGCCTATTACGATGCCGCCACCAACGATATGTACGGAAATTTTCAGCTACCCGGCAGCCGCTATCACGTCGGTCTGCTCCATGGCCAAATAGCTGGCGGCGGCGGGATCTATCCCTCCGCAGGATTACCGGCAGGAGTATGCGAATTGGTAAAAATGTACCTGGCTCCCATCGCCCGCGGCCGCGGACTGGGAAAACAACTCATCGAAGCCTGCCTGGACTTCGCCCGCCAGGCAGGGTACACTCAAGTGTACATCGAAACAATGCCAGAACTGGAGAAAGCCGTATCCATCTACGAAAGATTTGGCTTTCACCACCTGGACAGCGCCATGGGAAACACAGGACACTACGGTTGTTCCCTCTGGCTGTTGAAAGATCTTTAACGGACTACACGAGGACTGGATCAAAAACGGGCAGCGACCAACAAAAATTCTATCAACCGACAAGCCGGTGAATGAGATTCTTGGGGAGGTAGTGGGCTAGGGATAGTTCCTAGGAAGCCGGTTTAACTTCGTAGATCGGACTGAAAAGATACAATTTTCCCGTGGCCAATTCCACACATTGGTACCTTTTTCTTAATTTTTTTCCTTTTCGGAAGACCCGCTGATCCTCCAGGCTAAAACATCCCCCCTCGGGGATTTGTTCCACCAGTATCAGATCCCCCGCATACGGATCATACCCCTTCAGCACCCGCATCAGATCCTCATCGGCACAGCTGCTGGCCGGCAAATTATGCAGGCTCCTCTTCAAAGCAGCCAGGATATCTTTGGGGAAAACGCCCAGCCGGATATATTCCTCCAACATCTTCCGGTAGATCCCCTTCCATTCCTTGCCATGCGACTGGACCCGGTTCCCATGTTCCATAAAGGTCACCAGATGAGCCAACTCGTGGATCAGCGTAATGAGAAAAGAATAGGGATTCAGATTGCCATTGACACTGATCCGGTGGTTATTGCTATGCGTGGCATGCCGGTAATCCCCCAACACGCTTTTTCGCTCCCGCGTGATCGTCAGATGAACATGATAATGATTGAGGTAGTCGAGACTTAGCTGGGCCGCCTTTTCAGGTATCCAGCGTCGCAGATATTCGATAGGCGCTTCTTTCTTAGACATTTTTAAGGCTACATTAGGCGTTGCTATTCTTCCTGTTCATCCGGAGCAGCATCCGCACCTCGAGATACGTATACAACACGTAAAGTACAAAACATCCCAGGATCCCATTCCGGTTCACCGCTGCCCGGGCAATCATCCCATAGATCAATACCGCCACCAGGCAAACAAAGAATTTCACGAGCATACTTCCCAACATCACCCGCACAAAAGCATACGGATTCTGGTTACGTAACCCTCTGATATAAAGCACAAAAGATACAGTCGTCACCGCGAACAGCAACACATTGCCGCCCATCAGCACCCGATAGTCGATCCCCCACAGCAGCAATACCGCGGCGAGCAGGAGAAAAACTGCTGCGAACACAAGAAAAATCAACAAGATAGGTCGATAGCTGCGGACAATTTCTTTATTTTCCATTTTTCTTACCCGTACCCTGCCGGATCAAACTGACCAGCAAGACCACGATTACCAGCAAAGGTAACGCCAGGGAAAGGATTGGAAAAGAAAGCTTCAGCCATTTATCCGCCTTCATGCCCAGGAACACAGACACGCCCACGGAGGCTACCACCTCCGAAGATAGCCCCGCATAACGTAATAATTCCCTACGGCGGTCATTTGGATCACCAGAAGAACCCCCACCCTTGGATGGAGACAATGGATCGTTGGGCATAATGGCTTCAGACCGCCATCCTACGCGATAGCCGTCTCAAATTTCGTCGATTCCTTCTTGCTTTCGGAAGTCTTGCCGGAACCAGCCGTTGCCGTAGCGGGCGGCGTGCTCATATGACACTGTCCATTGAAATTGGCCGTCGGCTCGATCTGCAGCTTCGCAGCCTCGAGATTGCCATTGACAGCGCTGCCACCCTTCAATTGCAGCAGGTCCTTGACCTTGATGGTGCCGGTGACCTTTCCCATGATGTCAGCCTGCTGACCCTGGATATCACCTTGTACATTCCCATTGGCGCCGATAACCACCTTGGCGGAACAATTGATGTTGCCTACCAGGCTGCCATCGATACGCAGATCACCATTGCTGGTAATATCACCTTTCATGGTTGTACCGGCGCCGATCAGGCTGGCGCTCGCGCTTACAGGGGCTGCCCCGATCTCAAAGGAGTCAGATTTTGTTTTTCCGTTAAACATAATAAATATGGATTTTAGTCATTTATTTTCTCGGGTTTAGGAATTTTCAACGTAGTCGTATCCAGTTTCACCGTCGTATTCCCCTGCAACACATTACGAATACTTTCCAGGTACTGATCCTTATACCGTACCTCCTGCTCTAACGAATCAGTCCTTATTTTTAGTTCACGGAGATCCCGCGTATTATTCACATCGCCATACCCCGGAATATACAGCTTCAGCGGGGTAAAAACGATCAACGCCACCGTTAACCCCGTCAATAATACAAAAATCGTGCAGAGAACAGTGTATACACTCAGCCGGGACAATTTGAAGGTGACCACCTCTTCATAAGTATCGTCGTTCATCACGACAAGCCGATAGCGATTCTGAAGACGTTTTAAGGTGGAGTTGGCGTTGAATTTTGCCATATAGGATTAATTGGGACGATACAATACTGCTTCGGCAGCTTTTCGCCTACAAGATAAAATAATTTTCCAGAAATACAGTTTATTGTCAGGCGGTCTGGACGGGTTGGTCCGCCTTATATTTGCAACGTGTCATATAGTAAGTTATTGCTATTGGGTGTGTTTTCTTGTCTTTACCTGGCCGCCTCGGCCCAGGTAGGCGTGGACTATGACCTCACCAAACCCGCACGATTCGAGAACCGCACCCTGGCCTCCGAAACCTCCAACAACGGCAAGAAATTCAAAAAAAGCCGCCGCTTCATCCAGAATACCATCACCCACTACAACTATTGGTTCAACGCCAATGAAAAGTTAAAAATGATCATCGCCCGGGCCAAGCTGGGCTACCACGAAGACTATTCCAAACTGCTCAGCTTTTATAATTACAGCCTCGACGCCACCGCCAGCCAACGACGGGAACTCGATTCGGTGATCTACAAATGCACCATGGGCATCCTCATCCACGATACCCGGAACGACTGGATCGACAACCTCTACCTCCTCATCGGCGAGACCTACTACTTCAAAAAAGACTTCGACTCGGCCTATACCAGCCTGCAGTTCCTCAACTGGGCCTTCGCCCCTCGTGACAAAGACGCGTATTACCTGCCCATCGGCAGCAACGAGAACGAAGTCCAGGGGAATAACGCCAGCATCGTCTCCACCAGGGAAGACCCCAATATCCTCCAAAGGGCCTTCTCCCTTCCACCCAGCCGCAATGACGGCCTCATCTGGAAGGTCCGCAACTATATCGCCCAGGACAAATACGCCGAAGCCTCCGCCCTCATCCAGATCCTCCTCCACGACCCCCAGTTCCCACCGCGGCTGACCTCCAGCCTCAATGAAGTGCGCGCACTTTGGTATTACAAGCAGGGCATCAGCGACAGCGCCGCCATCTTCCTCGAAAAAGCGCTCCCCGCCGCCAGCAACCGCGAAGAGCAGGCCCGCTGGGAATACCTCATCGGCCAGCTCTACGAAAAGGACAGCAACAGCTACATGGCCAAGACCTTCTACGAACGCTGCGTCAGCCATACCTATAACCCCATCCTCGACGTTTACGCCCGGCTCAACGCCATCCGACAGAACAAAGACGCCAGCCAGGACTATATCACTAAGAATATAGCGGCCCTCGTCAAAATGGCCCATCGCGACCGCTACGCCGCCTACCGCGACATCATCTACTATACCGCCGCCCAAATGGAATTGGAACGGCACAACCAGGCGGGCGCCATCGCCTTCCTGCGCCTTTGTATCAAATACACCGTGGGGTCCACCAACCAGCAACGGGACAAAGCCTTTTTACAGCTGGCCAACCTGTCCTTCGAAGCCAAGGACTACCGCTCGGCCAAAAACTTCTACGATAGCCTCACGCTCAACGGCCCCGAAGCCGCTACGCTGGGCGATATCAGCTGGCTGCCCGATCGCAAAACCGCCCTGACGACCATCGTCCGCAACCTCGATGTCATCGACCGCCAGGATAGCCTGCAACGCATCGCCGCCCTACCCCCGGCCCAACGCGACGCCTATATCAAAAAACTGGTCCGCTATCTCCGTCGCCGACAAGGCCTCCGCGACGAGGCGGACAGCGGCTCCACCAACTCGATGATCAGGAACAACAACACGGTACCGGACCTGTTCAATAACAGCTCGTCATCCACCTGGTATTTCGACAACCCCACCCTCATAGCCAAAGGCTACTCCGACTTCCACACCAAATGGGGCAACCGGCCTAATGTGGACGACTGGCAGGTCTCCTCGATCATGAAGGTCAACATCCCCGGCCGGCCGGGAAGACCCGACCTCTCGGACAGCGCCGCCAAAGCCGCGGCCGCCGCAAACAAGATCGACTATAAGACCCTGCTCAGCCATCTCCCGCTGTCCCCCGAAAAACTCAAAAGATCCATGGACTCCATCGAAGGCGCCCTGTTCAGCCTCGGCCGGACCTACCAGGATGGCATACCCGATTATCCCTACGCGATCAACGCCTACGACACCCTGCTGGAGAAATTCCCGGCCACCAACTACCGGGAACAATCCCTCTTTTCCGAATACTATTGCTATAAACAGCTCGGCGACGAAGCGAACGCGCAGCGCATCCTTCGCCTGATGCAGGAAAAATACCCGCGCGGCGCCTATACCGGCCGCATCACCCATCCCGACACCGTCGGCATGGCCGAAGAGAACCGCCGCATCAATGCCACGCACCAATACGAGGACATCTATACCGCCTTCATCGAAGGCCGCTTCGACGAAGCGATCGCCAGGAAGAAAACGGCGGACAGCCTCTACGGTGACAAGTACTGGACTCCGCAGCTGCTCTATATCGAATCCGTCTACTATATCCACAACCGCCTCGACGACAAGGCCAAGACCGTCCTATCGAACATCGAGATGCGATGGCCAAAGACACCCATGGCAGCAAAGGCAGCGACCCTCAGAGACGTGCTAAGCCGCCGCCGGCAGATCGAAGCCTACCTTACCAACCTGCAGGTTACCCGCGCCAGGGACACGGACGAGACCATCGATACTTCCACCTCTGTCCGGCCCGCCGACAACCGGCCCAGGCTGGTCCGCAACGATTCCAACCTGCTCAAGGCGGATACCACGTCCGACTGGGCCCGGGCCAAACAACGTGAACAGGCCCTCGCCAGGGTCACCGCCAAACCCACCGTGGCAGGGGCCATCGGCGGCAAGCTCAACGCCGACTCCGCCAAGAACGGCATCACCATGGACGCAGGCAAACTGGCCGGCCTGAAACACCTTCAGGACTCCCTGCAGCAAGCCCTGGCTCAAGCCCGGGCCGACTCCGCCAAGACGGCAAGGATAAAAGCGCAATCCGATTCCGTGGCTGCGGCCCAGGCAAAATTGCGGGCCGATACGGCACAATTGGCCGCAAAATTGCGTACACTTAACTCGGTTTTCTCCCTCACACCGGATAAGCCTCATTCAGTGATCATGGTCCTCGATAAAGTAGATCCCGTATACGTCAACGAAGCCGGCAACGCCTTCGGCCGCTACAATACAGAGAACTACTATAGCCTGGGCCTCAAGACACAAAATGCTTCCCTCAACGATTCACTCAAACTGGTCGTTATCGGCGATTTTCCGGATGCGGGCGGAGCCCTGGACTATATCAGGAATGTAAAACCCATGGCGGCAAGGGCCATCATCCCCTGGATGCCCGCGGGTAAATACACCTTCCTGATCATTTCCGATGCCAACCTCGAACTGCTGCTGGGCAACAAGGATATGCCCGCCTACCTCAAATTCCTGTCGGCAGCCTATCCCGGTAAGTTTTAAATTTGCAGTTATGACCTCGACAAATAGATTCGTCCGTATTTTCTGGAAGATCTTTTTCTACGGCCTGGGAGCCTTCGTCCTGTTCCTGATCCTCATCAACCTGGGCGTCTTCGGCTCCCTGCCTTCCCTCAAAGAGCTGGAGAACCCCTCCATCACCCTGGCCACCGAGGTCTTCGCCGAAGACGGCACCCCAATGGGTAAATACTATAAGGACAAGGGCAACCGCAGCAACGTCGAATTCAAAGACATCTCCCCCAACGTCGTCAACGCCCTGATCGCCACCGAAGACGAACGCTTCTATGAACACTCCGGTATCGACGGTTATTCGGTGATGCGCGCAGTCCTCAAGCTGGGCCGCGACGGCGGCGGCAGCACCATCACCCAGCAGCTGGCGAAAAATCTTCTCGAACAGGGGTCAAAGAATTTCGTCCGCCGCTTTATCGAAAAGCTCAAAGAATGGATCATCGCCATCAAGCTGGAACGCAACTTCACCAAACAGGAAATCCTCGCCCTCTATCTCAACGAAGTCCCCTTCGGCGATAATATCTACGGCATCCGCAACGCCTCCCGCACCTTCTTTAACAAGGAGCCGGACCGGCTCAACGTCGACGAAGCCGCCGTCCTCATTGGGATGCTCAAAGGCAATACCCTCTACAATCCCCGGCGCAATCCCAAAATGGCCATCGACCGGCGCAATACCGTGATCAACCAAATGGTGAAGAACAATTTCCTCACGACAGCCGAAGGCACTAAATGGAAGATCCAGCCCATCGACATGAGCAACTACAAAAAGATCGACGAGAACAACGGCCTCGCTCCATACTTTAGAGACGTGCTTCGGAACGATCTGCAGCGGTGGTGCAAAGAACACAAGAACCCGGCTACCGGTCAGCCCTATAACCTGTACTCGGACGGCTTGAAGATCTATACGACCATCAACCCCCGTATGCAGCTCTACGCCGACGAAGCCGTAGCGAAACAATTGCCCATCCTCCAACGCGCCCTCAGCTCGCAGTACGATATCCGCAAAGGCCTCATCTGGAAAGACCACATGAATATCCTCGAACAGGACATGCGCAACAGCGAACGCTGGCACAACGAGGAAGACGATGGCCTCAGCGACGCCGATATCCGCAAAACATTCAACCAGCCCGTGGCCATGAAGATCTTCGCCTGGAATACGCGACGAGAGAAAGACACCGTGATGACACCGCTGGATTCCATCAAATACAACCAGGAGATGCTCCAGACCGCCTTCATGGTCATGGACCCCGTCACCGGCGCCGTGAAAGCCTGGGTAGGCGGCATCGACTTCAAGACCTATAAATACGATCACGTCAACATCAATACTAAACGACAGGTAGGCAGCGCCATCAAACCCTTTCTCTACAGCCTCGGCATCGAAGATTACAACTTCACGCCGGAAACGGAATGCGAGACCAGCCAGCAATACTTCCCCGGCTTTGGCTATGTCCCGGCCCGTGCGGACAGACACGAAGGTGGTACCATGACCATGGCCTCCGGCCTCGCCTGGTCGATCAACGGCGTCGCTGCCTATATCATGAAACAGGTAGGCCCTAAACGCTTTGCCGATTACATCAATCAGATCGGCATCCCCACGAAGATCGATCCCTACCCTTCCATGGCCCTCGGCGCCTGCGATCTCTCGCTGTTCGAGATGCTCTGGGGCTATACGATCTTCCCCAGCGGCGGCTTTAGCACGAAGCCTTATTATATCTCCCGGATCGAAGACAAGAACGGTAACGTGCTGGATCGCTTCGACACCAAGGTGGAACGCAAAGAGGTCATCAGCCAGAACACCGCCTATACCATGGCCCGCATGATGCAGGGCCCCGTAGACTTCGGCACGGCCGCGGGTCTTCGCAACCGCCTCGGCGTAGCGGAAATGGGCGGCAAGACCGGCACCACCAACGATAACTCCGACGCCTGGTTCATGGGCTATACCCCACAGCTGATGGCCGGCTCCTGGATCGGCTGCGATGATCGCTTCATCCACCTCGAAAGCGGACTCGGCTACGGCGCGCAGGCCGCCCGTCCCATCTGGGAATATTTCTTCGCCAAAGTGCTCAGCGATAAAACACTCGGCATCGACCGCAACGCGCGATTCCTCCAGCCCGAAAGCCTGCACCGCGAAATAGATCCGGAACAGACCATCGAGCGGATCGCACCGGCTGGAGCCGAAGGGGCCAATCAAGGCAACAGCAAAGCCAATCAATACCTGGATACCAGCCCGCCGACAGTACCCATCGACTCGAAACTCAGCCCCGAAGAACAAAAGATATTGCAGGAGGCTAACAGATCCAGCAAAGAAGGCTCAGTGCATATCACCGTCAGAGACGCCGATCAGAACCCGCCGCCACCAAAGAAAAAAGGCGGTTTCTTCAAACGCCTCTTCGGTAAAAAAGATCAATAACAAAAGACCCGCGCCAGCGGGTCTCTTTTTTCTTTCGTCAATTCAAATGCGCTCTCAACATCCACGCCATCTTCTCATGCGTTTCCATCAACCCCGTGATATGATCACTGGTACCCCCGCATCGCCATATTCATTAGCGAAAGGATTGATCTGTCCGCGCAGGAAAATAATGATGTTCTCGTGATCTGTTTATCAATACCGGACAGTGCATCGTCCGAAACCGGACACTTCTCCCACCCCTCAAAAAACGACTTCCTTAATTATCAATAGCTTATGTAGGTGTAACCGGTTTGGCATTGCATTGGTCTTATAGGATACAACAAAACACCAATTTTATGCGACACCTATCTATTGCCGTTATATTCTTTCTCTCCGTCGTCGGAGTAGCAAACGCTAATCCCCTCGATGGAAAAGACCTGAAATTTGTCGGCAGCTCGAACTTTGTACATCAATTCCCGCAAGCTACGAATGTTAGCTACACAGTCAAGGGACAATTCACAGAAGTGAATTTCGTGTGGAACGACTTGAAATTACAAGCTTTTTACGACGTGGAAGGCAATTTGCTGGCGACCTGCCGCCCGATGACGACGGCTAACCTGCCCGTGGCTGCCCAGTTGACCCTCAAAAACCAATACCCCGCCGGTGTTGCCAGGGACGCCATAGAATACAACGATCCTAACGACGGGGTCAGCTACTATGTCACCATGTTCACGCCAAAAACGACTTACCTGCTGCATGTTTCTACAAGCGGCACTATCAGTGTGTTTAAGAAAATGAAAAATTAGTCCTGCCCAGGCCGCCGGGTCGTATCCGGGATTGCGCTCGCATCCGCGCTCGTGATCTCATCATATGCTTCCGGCGGCCTTTTTTTACCGAACACATCGATCCGCACTTTTGTGAGCCCCCTGCCGGCAAAACCCAGAACAGTGGCCGCGGCCCGGCTGAGATCGATGATCCGCCTGTTGCGGGGATGCATCTTGTCGTTGATGCGGACATAAACAAACTTATGATTGCGGAGATTGGTCACCTTGACCCAGGTATGCATCGGAAGCGTATTGCTGGCCCCCGTGAGGCTGTCCTGCCTGAATATCTCATCGGTATACGTCTTGCGGCCTTCGAACTTATTGGCATAATAGCTCGCCGTGCCATATTGCACTTTGGGAATTTCTTTCTTTGCCTTCCTCGCCTGGCCCAAAACGGCCACCGGCAATAAGCATACAACAAGCAGCCTTTTAACCATGTATATTGGATTTAATAGGATCGGCGGTCTACATTATCGGCTCATTCGCAAAATACCTGTTCCTCAACTCCTTATCTTCCCCATAGATATCGTCGTGAAATACCAGCTTCCCCTTCTTGCCTTCCACCGTGTAATAGCGTAGAAAGATCGGGACCCTGGCAAAACCCCAAACCGTATGCTTCTCCTGCCGCTGTATCCAGGCCTTTAACGTATCGGGGTGATAACGCATTGTGTCATTGCGTATAAGGAAAGCGCTTAGCTTCCGCCATTCCTTTACCCGCACACAGCCATGACTCAGCGCCCTGAAGGTCTTGTCGAACATCCACCGGCCATTCGTATCATGGAGATACACATCATATTTATTCCGGAAGTTGAACTTCATCACACCCAGCGAGTTATCATCGCCTTGTCGCTGTTTGAGCTGGTAGGGGAAATTGTTCTTGTTCAGCCTTCGCCAGTTGATGGTCGAAGGGTCCCGCACACTGTCCCTGTCGTCCACAACCATCAGGTTCTGCTTGACCAGGTAAGAGATCCCATCCCGCTTGATCGCCGGCAACATCTCCTTGAAAATGATGCTCTCCGGCACCGTCCATTGGGGATAGGTCACAAAGTTCGAGATCTCGCTGGTCAAAAGCGGCGTCCTGGTCTTGGGCGCCCCCACGATCACCTTCGATTCCAGGGCTACCGAATCCGAATCCACCACCTGCAGCATAAAAGCCGGCAGATCCACCCAGACATAGATCTTGGGCATGGTATCGGGCAAATGTTTATACCGGTCCATATTGATGGCGATCCGCTTGAACTTCTCCCAGTCGGAGGCATTGTTCATCATGGATACCATGTCGCCGTAGACCTTCCCTGTTACCTTGAGCTTATTGTTCTTCTGATAGGCGCGGATCGCCCGGGCCAGGGTAGCCGTATCGGCTTGCGTGACGGTGGAATCGATATATCCCGATTCCTTTAGCCGCTTCGTGAGCGCGGTTGCGAAAGCCGCGGAATCCTTTTTTTCATATGGATACTCCAACCACGTCAGATCCCGGAAATGCGCCGTAGCCAAAAAATCCCGCAGATAGGCCTTTAGCGAATCATAGCCCGGATGCCGTGGCTCCAGGCTGTCCAGTGCGGCGTAAACGCCCCGGTTTTGCCGGGCCCTGGCGAGACTTTGCAGGAACACACTATCAGCCAGCACCGAGTCCTTGCGCAGCGTCACACTGTCGAAAGGCAATCGCCCCTGTTTCAGGTCCTTCACCAGGCTGAAAAAAGCATCGGTCAACATCAGGTCGGCCCTTGTCCAGATCGCGGCATTCTTGCGCGCCATGGTATCTTCACCGATGATGCGCCGGAAAAATGCCAGGGCATTGTAATGATAGTCGCTTGGGAACAGACCATAATTCTTGCTGCTGTCGATGAATTGCAACAGACTATCGGCCAGGGGCAGCCATCGTTCCTTGTCGCTCCAGATCGGCGAATAATTATTGCCCCCGTATACGCTGTCTTCCAGCCGGCGATAGACCAGCGACACGGAGTCGTTCAGCCGGTCCTTGTTGTCTGCAGTGTATTCCAGCATGGATTTTAGATCGGAACCCACATGGGCATCCATCTGCGCGGGAGTTTTGACATCATCGGTTGCCACAGAGCCATGCTTGCCGTGACAGCCAAAAAAGATCGCCGGTATCAGGAAAATCAGGGTAAATTTTAAGCTACGAAGCTTTCGATAGTTCATTTGAACGGTAAGATACACCAACGATTCCACAAACAAGATGATGATAGGCAAATTGTTTGTCATATAACACAACACATGCTCACTCAATCATTTATGAAAAAAGCCACCGGCGACGGCGGCTTTAAATCTATTGCAGGTGAAGACTGGTTATAACTAAACGCAAAGCTGACGGATAATTTATATTATTCTGACGGATAATTTATATTATTTTTTAGCCACTATGAACAAGATAACCGACATGGCAATACCGACGACCCAATACACGACCTTTATCTCATTGCTGAGCTTATCATGGACCATTTGTATCTTATCCTGGGTAGCTTGAAATTTCACATCCATTATTTTTTCAAGCTGCCTGATTTCTGCGATCACCTCTTTCATATCGTTGTTAATTTTCACGTCGATCACTTGCAAGATGGCTCTTTTCTGATCCGGCTGAATAGTGAGATTCTCCAGGCGGTCATTCATTTCCGAGATATTCATCCTCTTGCAACCTCCTACACAAATTTACAACTTCCCACATGTCTCCAAAATAATTTTCATCCTCTCCCCACAACCCTGTGCACCCGCTGTTCGAGTAATAAAAGATCAGCCAGCACGATCGCCGTGACCGCCTCTACGATCACCGGTGCACGCAATGCGACACACAGATCGTGTCTTCCCTTTACCGAGAACGTTTCCTGCTGCCCAGTCTCCCAGTTGAGGGTCCGCTGGTCCTTGGGTGTAGAGGAAGTAGGCTTGATCGCCAGCCGGAAGACCAGCTCGTTGCCATTGGTGATCCCGCCGACCACGCCACCGGCATGGTTCGTCCGGGTATGTCCATGCATATCTTCGATGGCGTCATTATGCTCGCTGCCGAACATCCGCGCCGCCGCAAAACCGGTCCCGAATTCGACGCCCCGCACCGCGGGAATGGCAAAGATCGCGTGTGCGACCAGCGATTCCACCGAATCCCAAAAGGGTTCACCCAACCCCACCGGCAACCCGCTCACCCGGCATTCGATGATCCCGCCGATAGAATCCTTGGCGTCGATAGCCTTCTGCAGTCCCTTGTCCGGATCCTGCTCGCCGCCGATCTCCAGGATCGTCGCCGTGACCGTGGCGCCCGCCAAGACATTTGCGTTGCCGCCCGAATCATTCGCCTCACCCGGCGTCCGGCCATCCGGCCCCGTGGCGCCCGCCAGCATTTTCTTCGCAATGACCCCCGCCGCAACGAGCCCCACCGTCAGCCGCGCACTGAACGGCCCGCCCCCGCGATAATCTTCGAATCCCCCGAATTTCTCATGCGCCACAAAATCGGCATGCCCGGGTCGCGGCACGGCCCGCTGCTTCTCATAATCGCCCGAACGCGTATTGTTGTTCTCGAAAAATATCGTGATGGGCGATCCCGTGCTCACGCCATGGAACAGGCCGCTCTTGAAGATCGGCAGATCGTCCTCTTTGCGCGGCGTCGTCCCCTTTTGTATCCCGCCCTTCCTTCGTTCCAGGTCGGGCAGAAAATCCTCCAGCGGCAGCGACAACCCCGCCGGAACTCCGTCGATGTTCACACCGACGCTCTCCCCGTGGGATTCTCCAAAGATGTTCACGCGGAAAAGACGGCCAAAACTGTTCATGCTTGTATGTTTACTTGCGATCCTAATTGCTGTAAATGAAAGTAGAAATCAGGATACGATTTGTTGATCGCATCCGCCTCCCCGATGGTCACCGGCCCGGCCGCCTTCAACGCCGCCACCGCACACGCCATCGCGATCCGATGGTCATGCCGGGAATGCACCGTAGCGCCTGCCACATTGCCCCCACCATGAACCAGCATCCGGTCCCCATCCAGCTCGATCTTCACGCCCATCTTGCCGAATTCCTCCTGCAAAGTGAGGCCGCGATCGCTTTCTTTATGCGCCAGCCGGCTCACCCCAAGGATCTCCGTGGTTCCGCTGCAATACGCCGCCAAAGCTACCAGCGGCGGAAAAAGATCGGGACAGTCCGTAGCATCGAACCGGAAGGCCCCCAAGCGGCTCCCGCCGGCGCCCGCGCCCGCGGGCGGTCCCACCACCATTCCCTCTTCCCGGTCCTCAAAGAAAGCCCCGGCATCGCAAATAGCCCGTACAATTGCCTTGTCCGCCTGTGCAGACGAAGTATCCAACCCCCGCACCGTCACCGGTCCCGCAATAGCACCCGCCACCAGCAAGAACGCGCCACCGCTCCAATCGCCCTCCACCGTATAGTCTCGCTGGCCACCCGTCGGACCGCCGGCACCCCTCTGACTTGGGCGCCCGTCCGACTGCCGCTCCGCCGGGAACGTAAATGCTTCATAGTTTTTATTCCCGATCTCCCACCCGAATTCCCGCATCACCTGCAACGTAAGATCGATATATGGCCTGCTCTTAAGATCACGCACCCGGATAGTCACATCCGGAGCACCCGCTGCCGCAAAGGCAAACAACACCCCCGTGAGGAATTGTGAAGAAAGCGACCCATCGATCTCGATGTCCCTGGGCTGCAAAGGCCCCTGTATCTCCAACGGCAGCTTACCGCCGTTCGAAACCACCCGTATCCCAAGCTGCGGAAAGATCTCGTCAAAAAAATCCATGGGTCGCTTCATCAGGCTGCCCTCACCCACTACCCGTATCTTCTGATCGCTCAGCCCGATGATCGGCGCAAACATCCGCAGGCCCAGTCCGCTCTCGCCGCAATTCACCTCCGCCGGCGCGGCCTCACCAGCCACCGCTCCCGCTTTACCGGCTCCCGCCCGTGCTCCGTCCACCATCCCCGAACTCCTAACCAGCAGGCTCCCATCCGCCAGCGCCCCGACCTTCGCACCCAGCGCCTGTATCACGCGCAACGCGGCCTTATCGTCATTGGAATAGCCCGGATGATGGATCACCGTCTCGCCTGCCCTTAACAACGCCGCCGCGCAGGCCCGTTGCATACTGCTTTTCGATGCGGGCGCCTGGATCGACCCTTTTAGTCCGCCCGGTTGTATCGTAGTTATCATATTCAACGCGCTGCAAGCACCGATTGCAGTAATTTTTCAAGTTCAACAATAGGTATCGTCTTCACCACGCCCTGGCCGATCTTATTCAACAAAACATAATTCATCGAGTCCCGTACCTTTTTCTTATCCATCTTCAGGACATTCATGACCTCCTTGGTGTCGAATTCGGCGAGCGTAGGCAATCCATAGCGTTTAAGCGTGCCGATAACCCGATCCGTATCGCCAAAGGGGGTGAATTGCTCGGAGATCATACAGGCCGCCACCATCCCGATCGAAATGGCCTGCCCATGCGAAAGCTCGTAGAGGTTCTCGATAGCATGCCCCAGCGTATGCCCGAAATTCAGCAGCCGGCGCTCGCCCTGTTCGAACTCGTCTTTCTCCACCACATTGGACTTGATGACAACATTGCGTCTGATCAGCTTTGCCAGCGCGCTTTTATCCCGCTGATATGTACTAAGCTTGTTCTTCTCCAGTTCCCTGAATAACGCTGCATCCTTTATCGCCGCATGTTTGATCACCTCGGCAAAGCCGTTCACCCATTCTTCCTTGGGCAGCGTCTTCAACAAGCTGTAATCATACAACAGGAACTGCGGCTGCCGGATGGTACCCACCATGTTCTTGTATACCCCTACGTCGATGCCGTTCTTACCACCGATCGCCGCATCCACCATGGCCAGGATCGATGTCGGCACATAGCCCACGGGCACGCCGCGCATATAGATCGCCGCTACATACCCGGTGATATCGGTGACCACGCCACCGCCAATACCTACCAGGGTCGTCTTCCGGTCGGCACCCAGCCCGATGAGCTGCGAGATGATCGAGTCTACCGTTTCCTGCACCTTGAATTGCTCGCCGGCATTGATGACGATGGTATTCCAGCCGCCAAAACGCTTCTGCTGCTTCGAAAAGATATGCTCGTCGGTGATCAGCACCGTGTGATCCTGGTCGACCAGCTTCCCGAGATAGGAAAGATCGGCATCCAGATAGTAGGTCGTCGTCTTGCCCGAGAATTTATACTGTAATTTGTTCATGGTTGAATTACCCGCCCCCGGCCCGGCAGCCGGCGGCTAATTTTTGAACTTGTCAAATATTTCCAGCTCACTGTCCAACCCCTTTGTCTTATGATATTCTTCCTGTTTGCCGATAAAATCGATCACCTGCTTTACCCCGCTCGGACTCACCGAATAGGCATAGTAATCCTCCTCCCATGCGAACTCCGTGGACAACAGCCGGGTCTCGTTCAGCCAGGCCATCGACGAAGTCCGGATGCTCTTCACAACCTGCGATAAATTCTGGGACGGCATTAATTGCAGCAAACAGTGGACATGGTCGTCCACACCATCGATCGCCACGATCCTGATCCCCTTCTCCGCGCTCTCCCTGGGCATCTGCACGAAAAGCACCCGCCGCACTGCCTTGCTCAGGAGCGCCTCCCGTCCGCGTACGCTCCAGATCACATGCACGTAGAGGATAGTCATTAGATCAGCTATTCATGATCTTGTTCTGATGGTTGATCGATTCCATGTGGACGGCGTCATAGTACTTGGTAATGAATTCTTTACTCAGATTCAGCTTATCGCCTTTTGCGAAAGCTTTTTCTAAGATGGCATTCCACCGGTTGGTCTGTAAAATGGTGATATTATTGTCCTTCTTGTACTGACCGATCTTGTCGGCGACCTTCATCCGCTGGCCCAGGAGCTGGATCAGCTCATCGTCGATATGGTTGATCTGCTCCCGCAGGCTCTCCAACGCCGTGATGAACTCCTGCTCTGTCGTAGTCTCGTGGCGCCATTTGATGCTGTCCAACAGCTCGGCCAGCCGCTCGGGCGTGATCTGCTGTTTGGCATCGCTCCACGCCTTATCGGGATCGATATGTGTCTCGATGATCAATCCGTCCATATCCAGGTCGATCGCCTTCTGGGCTACATCCAGCAGGATGTCGCGGCGGCCGCTGATATGCGAAGGGTCGTTGATCATCATCAGCCCCGGCGAACGGCGTTTCATTTCGATCGCCAGGTGCCACATGGGGGCATTGCGGTATTCGGTATTGCCATAGGAGCTGAAACCGCGGTGGATCAACCCTATTTGCTTGATCCCGGCCTTGGCGACCCGCTCTACAGCGCCCGTCCATAATTCAATATCCGGATTGATCGGGTTCTTGATCAGCACGGGAATATCCACTCCCCTGAGCGCATCGGCTACGTCCTGTACGCTGAAGGGATTCACCGTCGTACGGGCCCCGATCCACAGTACATCTACATCGAAGTGTAAGGCATCCTCCACCTGTTTGGCAGTAGCAACTTCCACAGCCACCGGCAACCCCGTAAGGCTCTTTCCCCGCTGCAACCACGGCAATCCCTTCGTTCCGATGCCCTCAAAGCTACCGGGGCGGGTGCGCGGCTTCCAGATGCCGGCCCGTACAATATCGACCTTGCCGGTCTTTGCCAGCCGGGTCATAGTCTCCACGGTTTGCTCTTCCGTCTCTGCGCTGCAGGGTCCGGAAATGATCAACGGACGTTTATTCCAGGCTGCCTGGACAACTTCCTTTGCACTCTTAGCTGCTGTTGCTTCCATTTCAAGTTGATTTGCCAACGAGCCTCCGGCTCGTTCGGTGTTTGTAGTGTTTTATTTACTATTCGCATCATTCATCCGGATGCGCCGGCCTTTATAATTCTTTCCATCGATGGCCCGGATCATCTGCGCCGCAGCCCGCTTGTCGATCTCGATCCAGGTGTTCATCTCCTTCATATCGATCCGTCCCAACACCTCTTTCCGCAGATCGCTCATGTCCAGGATGAACTGCAGGAAGCTGGCCTTGTAGAACCCATCCTTGGTCCCCAGGTTCACAAACAGCTTCGCATAATCGCCGCCGCCGTTGCTGTATTCCCGGCCACGCGTCGTCCGGCCGTACTCCTGCTGGTCGCCCCCGTCGGACCGCTGGCGCCACCCTGTCTTCGTGGCGCCGTCCGACTTCCGATCCCGGCCAACATCCCGCCCCCTCTCTCGGACGTTCAGATCTTCGGCATTCTCATAGTATTTCAAAAACCGGTCGAATTCCATCGCCGCCACCCGCTTCAAAACCTCTTCCTTGCTCACGTCGGCAAACTTCTCGGCCAGCATCGGCACATAACTTTCATAATCGCCATGACTGATATCCGTTTGCAGCAGCTTGTCCATAAACGAAAAGAACTGCTTCCGGCAAACATCCTTCCCGCTCGGGATCTCCATTTTATGGAACGTATTCTGGACGATCCGCTCGATCTGCCGCAGCTTCCCGATCTCCCTGCTATGTACGATCGACAACGCAATCCCCGTACTGCCCGCCCTTCCCGTCCGGCCACTTCGATGCGTATAAACTTCTACATCGTCCGGCAACTCATAGTTGATCACATGCGTGATCTCCTTGACATCGATCCCCCGTGCCGCCACATCCGTGGCGATCAACAGCTGCAACGTCTTATCCCTGAACTCACCCATTACCTTGTCCCGCTGCTGCTGCGTCAGATCGCCATGCAACGCGTCGATATCATATCCTTCCCGCGTCAGCTTCTCCGCGATCGTCTGCGCATCCACCTTGGTCCGGGTAAAGATGATCCCATAGATCCCCGGGTTGAAATCGATGATCCGCTTTAACGTTTCATAACGATGATTCGCATTGGTCACATAATATTGATGATCGATATTCTTATTCGCCGTGTTTACCTTGCCCACCGTGATCTCCAGCGGAGTCTGCATGTATTTCTTGCTCACCCTCCGGATCTCGGGCGGCATCGTCGCGCTGAATAGCCAGGTGGCATCCCGTTTGGGGGTGTTCTGCAAAATGAACTCGATGTCGTCCTGGAAACCCATGTTCAGCATCTCATCCGCCTCATCCAGCACCACATACTTGATCTGCTCCAGGTTGATCGCTTTGCGTTCGATGAGATCGATCAACCGCCCCGGCGTCGCCACCACGATCTGAACGCCCCGCCGCAGATCCCGTATCTGTAACCCAATGGACGTGCCGCCATACACGGCCAGCACATGCATCCCCGGCATGAACTTCTTGAACTGCTCCACCTCGTTCACGATCTGCATACACAGTTCCCGCGTCGGACAAACCACCAGCGCCTGCGGGAATTTCTGCGCGGCATCCACCAGTTGCAAAAGCGGGAGGCCGAACGCCGCTGTCTTTCCCGTACCCGTCTGCGCCAATCCTACGAGGTCCTTCGTTCCGCTTAATAATACAGGAATGGCCTGCTCCTGTATGGGTGTCGGCTCCTTAAACCCCAGTGCATCTGTAGCTTGTACCAGCCGGGGTTCCAGACCTAACCCTTCGAATGTCATCATATCCTTTTCAATTTGGCGCAAAGGTACGGATTTTAGGCCGCTGCACCCGGAATTTCCCCCCGGGAAACCCGCCTCTTATTTGATGATTCTCTTGATCTTATTCGCATTCTCCATGAGCTCCCGCAAATACTCCCCATTTTCCTTTTCCAGACAGCTCTTGAATTTCCGCAGCTGCGTAATATGCTCGTTCAAGACATCCAGCACATGCTCCCTGTTTTGCATAAAGATCGGCAGCCACATGGACGGATTACTCTTCGCCAGCCGCACCGTACTTTCAAAACCACCACCCGCCAGCTCAAAGATCGCGCTCTCCTCTTTCTCCTTCTCCAACACCGTATTAGCCAGCGCGAAAGAAGTGATATGCGAAATATGGCTAATGTATGCAGCGTGCATGTCATGAGCGTCGGCGTCCATGTAAACCATATGCATGCCCATATCCCGATACAACCCCTCCATGGTCTCCACGGCATCCGGCGCGCTCTTCTCTTTTTCACAGATCACACAGGCCCTGCCCCGGAAAGCATCCCGCACCGCCGCCTCCGGCCCGCTGTATTCGGTCCCCCACATCGGATGCATGGCGACAAACCGGCTGCGCAGCGGGTGACCGGCCAGACTCGCACACAAAGCCCCTTTGGTGGAGCCCGCATCCGCCACGATCTGCCTGTCGGTTACCAGGTCCATGATCTGCTTCATCACCGGGATCGTGACATCCACGGGGATGGCGACATAGATCAGATCGCTCTTTTTCACGGCCTCCGCCAGCGGCAGCGCCTCATCGATCAACCCCAGATCCAACGCTTTTTTGACGCTTTCGGGGGTACGGCTTACGCCGATCACGTTGCGTACCAGTCCCTTATCCTTGAGGGCCAGGCTAAAGCTACCGCTGATCAACCCCACCCCCACTATCGTTATTGAATCGAACATGTATTCCTTTTTTGCGCCGCCTGCGGCGGCGCCTTCGTTAGAATTTTGCTTTAACCCTATCAATACTTTCCTGGAACCTGGCTACCGGTGCACAAAGGCTCACACGGACAAATCCACGTCCCGCGGGACCAAAGATCCCCCCCGGCGTGATGAATACCCCGCACTCGTACAGCACCTTGTCACTCAACACATACCCATCCGGATAGGTAGCCGGTATCTTCGCCCACACGAACATCCCTACCTGCTCCTTACTGAATTCACAGTCAAGCAATTCCAACAGCTCGAATACCTTGACCCTACGTTCGCGATAGACCACGTTCACGCTGTCATACCAGTCCTTACCCAGCGACAACGCCTTCGCCGCCGCCAGCTGCAACGGCAGGAACATGCCGCTGTCCATATTGCTCTTGAACCGCAAGACCTCGTCGATCCGCTCCCTGGCGCCCGACAATGTCCCGACCCGCCAGCCCGCCATATTTTGAGACTTACTCAATGAATTCAACTCCATCACGACATCCTTGGCACCGGGCACGCCGAGCAGACTCATCGGGTTATCGTTCAGAATAAAACTGTAGGGGTTATCATGGCATATCAGTATCCCGTGTTTCTTTCCAAAGGCAACGAGCCGCTCGAACAACGCGCGGTCCGGCAGTTTCCCCGTGGGCATATGGGGATAGTTCACCCACATCAGCTTGATCCGGCCCCCCGACCGCCCATCAGCAGTCGGCCCCAAGCGATCACGAACCAGCTTCTCCAGCTCATCAAAATCGGGATACCACCCTCCCTCCGCAGTAAGCGAATAATCTACGCATTCCCCCCCGGCCAGTTTCACCGCGCTGCGATAGGTAGGATAACCAGGGTTGGGTACCAGCGCTCCATCACCTTCATCCAGATACGTCATGCAGATATGCATGATCCCTTCCTTGGACCCGATGAGCGGCAGGATCTCGGTATCGGGGTTCAGCTCGACGTCATACCACTGCTTGTACCAGGCGGCGATGGCATTCCGCAATACCGGCGATCCCTTATAGCTCTGGTACGCATGTACATTCGGTTTGGCGCTCTCCTCCTGCAGTACGCGGATAACATCCGGATGCGGCGGCAAATCAGGACTGCCGATGCCCAGGTTGATCACATTCTTATCCTGCTTGTTCAACTCGTCGATCTCCCGAAGCTTTTGCGAGAAATAATACTCGCCAATGCCGTCCAGTCTCTTGGCTGTTTTCATATATTCTATTTAAACGGTTCTTCCTTTCTTGTACGTCCCACGAAACCGCCGGAGGCGGTTTGTCCGAAGGACCGACATTAGCGTGAATGCCTAAACGGTTCTTCCTTTCCTGTACGTCCCATAAATCTTCAGCTCCGCCGTAATAGGCTTGATCGCTTCGATCACCGCATCGAATTGCGCGAGCCCATCGAATTCCATATCGGCATGGAACGAATACTCCCAGTCGCTCCCCGGGATCGGCATCGACTGCAGCTTGCTCAGATTGATACCGCCATCCGCGATCTTCGTCAACACCCGCGCCAGACTCCCGCGACTATGGTCCGTATGAAAATTCACGGAGGCCTTGTCCGGATCAGCCACATCCCTGGCCACATCCGCCCGCTGCAGGATCAGAAACCGGGTATAGTTGTTCTTCATCGTCTGGATATTCGGCCCCAGGATGTCCAGGCCAAACAGCTGCGCCGCCAGGTCGCTGGCAATGGCCGCGATGTGCTTGCTGCGATGCTGCTGCACATGCCTGGCACTAAGGGCCGTATCCTCCGTCTCCACAAGCTTCCAATGCGGATTTCGCTCCAAAAAATCTATACATTGCAGTAAGGCCATGGGATGACTATGCACTTCCCGGATATCCTCGAGCCGCACACCCGGGTTCACCATCAGATTCTGACCGATCTGCAGATAGATCTCCCCCACGACCCTGAGATCGCTTTTCTGCAAAAGATTGTAATTGGGCAGAATGCTACCGGCAATCGAATTCTCGATCGCCATCACCCCGCCGTCGCTCTCCTCCCGGTTGGCCGCTATCCGGACCACGTCCCGGAATGTCGCACACGTAATGACCTCCACATCATTCCCAAAGAACTGCCGGGCCGCCACCTGATGAAAACTGCCTTCGTACCCCTGAATTGAAACGCGTGTTTTATTCATAAACCATTTATTTGTCGAGCCCCGCATCCCCGATCGGATCGGGTCTGGCCCTGCGGCCCGTTTCCGGATGCCCGCGCTGTTGGCGGATCACCCGGCTCGGCGACCCTAAAAAGCAAGAGTCCCGGCTTTTGACCGGGACTCTTTATGTTAATCTTTTCGTTTAGTTCGTTGTTAACAAAAGCAATCCCGGTCTACCTGTAAAGTAGAAATAAAAGAAAAAGAAAAAATAACGGTATGCTTTCGTTGCGATCATAAAAGTGCACCAAAATTAACGACTTCTCGCAAAAAACCAAATTTATTTTTGAAACAGATTATTTGTCTGTTAACAAAAAAGTTCCCGCCCAAATGGAAATCGATTTATTTAGTTTTGCGCTCTCAATGTGACCCGTATGTCCGCGCACCCGGAGGAGCAATTCGCAATGGAACAGGCCTGGCAGATGCTGGCGGATGGCAGCGAATACGCCTTTACGCAGATCTTCGATCACTACCGCGATAAAGTTTACAGCGTAGCCTGGCATTTTCTCCGCTCCTCCGCACCGGCCGAAGAGATCGTGCAGGATGTCTTCCTCAAGATCTGGCTCAAAAGACAAGACCTCCGAACGGTGCGGCATCCCGAGAACTATCTCTTCATCCTTGCCCGCAATCTCCTTCTCGACCACCTGAAGTCCATGTCCCACGAAACGGCGGCCCGGAAACACTGGCCCTTCTCATCCACCGTTATCGACGACTCGGATCACCGCCTCCGGCAAAGCGAGTGCGAAGAATTGCTCAGCGAAGCGCTGGAACAGCTTCCACAACGGCAAAAAGAAGTGTACCTGATGGCCAGGACCCAAGGGCTTAGCCACGAGATCATCGCCGGAGAATTGCAGTTGTCCCGGCTCACCGTAAAAAAACACATGGCGGAAGCGTTGAAATTCCTCCGCAAATATCTCAGCCAATACCTCACCGGACTTTTTTTATAAAAAAAACCCTCCCCACTACTCCCGGGCATCCTGCCGATCGTCTTTATAGCAAAACCCCGGGTTCTTTCGATGGATACAGCTGAGAACAGGTTCATTACACTATTGGACAAACACCTTACCGGCAACGCTACGGCGGCAGAAGTAACGGAGCTCCTGCAATTGATCAGGAGCGGACAATTTGATCAATTGTTAGGGCAACGGATCGACCACGCCCTGCTGAACACACCCGCGGACCGGAACATGTCACCGGAGTCGGCGCAGCAGCTATTACATAAGATCTTATCCGCCGAAGCAGAGACTAACCAGCTCATCGCCCCGGCCCGCCGGGTCATAAACTATCGATCGGCCGTATCGGCAGCAGCCGCCCTTCTCATCATTGTCGCAGCGGGATGGTTGCTATGGCCTTCGTCCCCTAAAGAACTGGCGAAGATCGAAACCCCGGCGCCCGCCGCCCGACCGGATACAACTAAAGGAAAGTTCATGCACCTGCCGGACGGCAGTACCGTCCTCCTGCATGGAGGCAGCCGGCTGGCCATCGCCAAAGACTTCAACGCCGGGACCCGCGAAGTCACTTTGTCGGGAGAAGGATATTTCGATATTCGCCGCGATGACAACAGGCCCTTCATCGTCCACGCCAAAACCGTCAACACCACCGTGTTGGGAACAACCTTCAACGTCCGGGCCTGGCCGGGCCAGCCGGCAGTGGTCGTCACCGTCACCGATGGAAAAGTAAAGGTCACAGGCCCACAGCGTACATACGGCATCATAGGTTCGAACGAGCAGATAGCCATCGATTCGGCCACAGACAGGTCTATCGGTCAACGAATAAACGCAGACGCCGCCCTATCCTGGAAAAAGGAATACCTCATCCTGGACGACATCAGCCTTATCGAAGCGGTCCGCCTTATCGAAAACAAATATGGGGTCAAAATAACCCTGGCGAAAGACGCGCCCGGGAACTGCCGGATCAGCGCCACCTTCCTGGCCCACGAATCCCTGCAGCAGGTGCTGGCCGTAGTCAGCGCCGTCACCGAAGGTGTCTATACGACCCGGCCGGATGGCTCTATCGTCATCAGCGGCAAAGGCTCGAATTGATCATCATCTAACCAAAACTATTTTATGCATCCAGACTAACAAAAACAGCAGCCCAAAAAAGTAAAAACCACCCGGTGGCACCCGGATGGTCGATAAAGCTTTTAATAATCTACGAAAACTATTAAAATCAACTGCAAGGTATGAAATTATTTCCTGCGGAAGGTATCCCCATGGGGACCGGTTCCCCCTGGACTTTCGCCAACAAACGTAACCTCGTCTTTCTTATGCGGACAGGGCTCTACTACATTCTTTTCTTCTCATTCAGCGTCCAGCTACTCTTTGCCACGCCCACCAGCGGACAAAACATGGAAACGACGCAATTGATGCTCGGGCTAAAAAACGAAAGCCTGGCCCAGGCCTTTAAACTCATAGAAGGCCGCACGGATTTTCTCTTCGCCTTCCAACCGGGACAGGTGGCAGCCTATAAAAAGATGAACCTGCCGCCGGCCACACGCAGTCTCGATGCCACAATGGATCTGCTCCTGGCAGGTACCGACCTGGCCTACCGGCAGATGGGCAACAGTATCCTGATCTACAAAAAGATCGCCGATACCCGCCACATCCGGGAATGGAACGAGAATGTCCTGCTGGCCGATACCGTCATCCATGGCCGGGTCGTAAACAAGACGGGCGAACCCCTCACCGGCGTGTCCGTCGTTATCCGTGGGACTAATAAAGGGGTCACCACAGGCCCGGACGGGACCTTTACCACAATGCTCCGCGTTGGTCAAACACTCATCTTCAGCGCTGTGGGCTACAGGTCTTATTCGCTCAAACCACAAAAAGGTGCCGGTGAGCTGAAGATCACACTCGAACCGGAGGTCAGCAACCTCAACGATGTCGTCGTCGTCGGCTATGGCACCCAGAAAAAGGCCGACCTCACGGGAGCCGTCTCCACCGTCGATGTCAATAAAACCTTCGAAAGCAAGCCGATCAACAACCCCGCCAAGGCCCTCCAGGGTATAGTACCCGGACTCACCATCCAATACGGTAACGGCGGTCTCACCGCCAACCCCGATATCAAGATCCGCGGCATCGGCTCCGTCAACGGCACCAGCCGGCCGCTGATCCTCGTGGACAATGTGGAAGCCGATGACCTCACCGTGCTGAACCCCGGCGATATCGAAAGCATCTCGGTGCTGAAAGACGCAGCCTCCGCCTCCATCTATGGTACCCGGGCAGCCTTCGGGGTCATCCTGATCAAAACCAAGACCGGAAGACGCAACCTGCCTACAAGAGTCACCTACAGCGACAATTTCGCCTGGAGCACACCCACCGTCCAGCCGGATTTTGCCGATCCCGCCAAAGAGCTCATCGGTCTGGATTCCGCCGGCCTCCGGGCCACCGGTACCACGCCCCAGCTATTCGGTATGGAGCTCGATAAGATCCAGGCCGGCGTCGTCAATTGGGAAAAGAACTATGCCAAGACCAACACCGGGCTGGAAATGATCAAGGGGGAGGACTGGGATATCGACCCCGCCAGCAACATCTCCTATTTCTACCGGGTATGGGACCCGAAAAAAATGATGTTCAACAAATACACCTTCTCGCAGGTGCATAACATCAATGTTCAGGGTGGGACGGAAAAGGCCAACTATTACGTATCCGGTGGCTACAGTGACGAACAGGGAATTTGGAAATTGAACCCGGATGGACTCAAGAAGTACAACATCACAGGTGGCCTCAACCTCTCCGTCAACAGGTGGCTGGATCTCGACGCTAAAACCACCTTCCGCAATTACGAATACGACTATCCCTATCAATATCAGTCCTATTTTTATTACTTCTGGCGCTGGGGCTCCTACTTCCCCTGGGGAACCTATCAGGGCAACCATTTCCGCGGCGATGCCGCCTATCTCTCGCAGGCCAGCAAGAGCTCGCTCACCGATGAATATACCCGCATCGACCTCGGAGCCACCATCAAGATCCTGAAGAACCTGAATGTCCGCGCGGATTATACCATCGGCCGCGACAATGCCATCCGTCATGAAACGGGCGGCCCCGTAAACGCCTGGGATTTCTGGACTGCTGGCAAGCTGCCCCTGACGAATATCGCGACCGCCGCACAGAATGTCGTAAACTATTATGCCGGCCGGTATCTCGTCAACACCCTCAATGCCTACGCCACCTGGCAGTTCAGTCCCATCAAGGACAATCATTTCAAGCTCATCGGTGGGATAAACGTGGACAACAACCAGAACATCAACTTCGAAGCTTCCCGCCAGGGTCTCCTGGACCCTTCCCAGGGTGAGCTGGGACTGGCCACCGGTACGCAACTGGCCGGGCCCGACGCCCTGAACCCCACCAACGAACCGGGTGCACCCGTCACGAATCCTTCCTTCAGCCCCAACGGCCATGGCAAGAACGCCTATGCCGGTTATTTCGCAAGGCTCAACTATGACTATCAGGAAAAGCTGCTGCTGGAGCTCAACGGCCGTTATGACGGTTCCTCCACCTTCCCCGTGGATAGCCGCTGGGCCTTCTTCCCCTCGGCCTCTGCAGGCTACCGCATCAGCCGGGAAGAGTTCATGCAAGCCCTGCAACCTGTCCTGTCCGACCTGAAATTCCGCGTCTCTTATGGCGAGATCGGTAACCAGGACCTGGGCTCCCGGAGTCTCTTCCTGCCCGTCCTCAATGGCTCGACACCCAACTGGCTCAACGGTGGCACTTCTGTCCAAACGGTGTCCCAGCCAACCGCCGTGGCCGGCTCGCTCAAATGGGAAAGAGTACAGACCCTCGACCTCGGCACCGACATGCGATTCTTTCATAATCACATAGGCCTCACGGTGGATTGGTACCAAAGAAGCACCATCGGCATGGTCCAGCCTACTTCGGTACCCGCCACCTTCGGTGTATCAGGCCCCTATATCAACGCAGGGAATTTCCGCACACGGGGTTACGAGATCGCCATCGATGCCAACTATGCGCTTTCAAAAGATCTCACGGTCTATGGCAACCTGAATCTCTCGGACGGCAAAACGGTATTCACTAAATGGAGCAATCCTAACCTCTCGATCTCCAACGCCTCCGGTATAAACTACAAAGGCAAGACCTATGGCGAGATCTGGGGCTTCGAGACCGACCGCTATTTCACCTCCAATGACGATGTAACCAGATCCCCCACCCAGCTTGCCCTGCAAACGGGGAATTTCAAGTACGGTACCGGGGATATAAAATTCAAAGACCTGAACCACGACGGCAAGATCGACGCCGGCAACATGACGCTGAACAATCACGGCGACCTGAAGGTGATCGGCAATACCCAGCCGCGTTACCAATTCAATGCCCGCTTGGGCGCCTCCTATAAAGGCTTCGACATCGACGTCTTTATCCAGGGCGTAGCGCTGCGCCACTATTGGGGTGCCGGCAATATCGTGATCCCGCTCTACCAGGGTACGGACATCCTTTACGCCAACCAGCTGAACTATTGGACGCCGGCCAATACCAACGCCCACTTCGCCAGGCCCTTTGCCGGCAACAGCAACAGCGCCATCGCAGGTCTCTACCAGGGCAGCGGTAACTATTATCCCCAAACGAAATACCTGCTGAACATGGCCTATGGGCGGTTAAAGAACCTCACGATGGGCTATACCCTCCCCAGCAGTTACCTGGAAGGAAAAGGCATCCACAAACTGCGATTCTATGTGAGCGGCGAGAACCTCTTTACCATCTCCCACGTGGGCGCCCCCATCGATCCGGAGATTACGGACGGGGAACTCAGCTCCATGGGTAGGACCTTCCCCTTTAACAAGACCTATTCCTTTGGCGCGCAGCTGACCTTCTAACATTTAAAAACGCATCGTCATGATAAGCAAAACTTTTTACCGGCTCCTTCTTCCCCTGGCCATCCTGGCTCTGCCGGCCTGCACCAAGTACCTCGACAAGACGAACCCGGATACGGAAGTAGACCCTACCTACTGGCGGGACGAGAACAGCGTCCGCACCTATTGCTGGCAATTCTATAACCTCTTCCCCGGTTTCGGCAACGGATCGGGCACGGGCGACTTCTATTTCACGACCTTCAACGACGACCAGCTCGCCGCATCCTTTACTCAATATCCCGTTACCACGCCGGCTTCTAACGGCGACTGGGACTTCAGCATGATCCGCGCAGCCAATATCCTGCTGCAACGGGTCGACATCGTCAATATGGATACCACGGCTAAGAATCATTGGAAAGCGATCGGCCATTTCTTCCGCGCCTTCAAATATTTCAAGCTGGTTCAGGAATTCGGCGGCGTACCCTTTTATAACCAGTCCCTGGATATCAGCGATTCCACCGACATCTATAAACCCCGCGACTCCCATCAGCTGGTGATGGACAGCGTGCTGGCGGACATCAACTTTGCCGTTGCCAACCTGCGCGTCGTGGATCTGCCCAATACCGTGAACCGGAACGTGGCCCTCGCGCTGAAATCCCGCATCTGCCTCTGGGAAGGGACCTACCGCAAGTACCATACGGAATTGAACCTTCCCAACGCCGACCAATACCTGCAGCAGGCAAAGGACGCGGCCTCGCAGCTTATGGCTTCCGGCACCTATGTCCTCGATGCGGACTATCGCACCGTCTATAGCTCGCTGGATCTTACCAACGACAAAGAAGTGCTGCTCTTCAAGCAATATGTGGCCGGCTTCCTCACCCATTCCGTCATCGGGTATACGAACAGCACCAGCCTCATGAGCGGTCCCAGCAAGAGCGCCGTCAACAGCTATGTATGCACGGACGGGCTACCCATCGGGCTTTCGCCGCTCTACAAAGGCGACGCGTCCATCCAGTCGTTGCGGATGAACCGGGACAAACGGCTGCTCGAGACCATCGACACCTTCCTTTGCTACACGGGCTCACTGGTAGCGGGCCTCACCTCTACCTCGGGCTACCGTCCTTCCAAATTCCTCCAACCGCTGGATAATCAGCAGGCGCCCAACAACACAACAGATGCACCCATCTTCTGGCTGCCGGAAGTCCTGCTGAATTACGCGGAAGCCTGTGCGGAGCTGGACCAGATGGGCGGGTATACCATGGTACAGGGTGACCTCGACAAGTCCGTGAACCTGCTGCGCGCACGTGCCGGTGTGGCGCCGCTGACCCTCACGGGCCCCCAGAGCGTAGGCTTCGTAGACCCGGCAAAAGATGCGGACGTCACCCCCCTGATCTGGGAGATCCGCCGCGAAAGACGAGTAGAGCTCATGATGGACGGGTTCCGGCAGCAGGATATCTATCGCTGGAAGAAAGGTAACTATATGGATAGCCAGCTGGATCCCGATAGCTGGGTAGGCGCCCATGTGCCGCCCAATGGTAAGGTCCAGCTCGATCCTAACGGGTATATCATGCCCTATGCGGCAGGGGATATCCGTATCTTCACGGATCCTAAGGACTACCTGTCCGCTATCCCTACCAGCCAGATCCTATTGTACCCGCAGTCCATACAGCAATCCATGCAGAATCCGGGCTGGTAAAATCTTAAATCAAGCACATGCAAAAGCTCTTTTTAGTTTGGGCGACCTGCTGGCTAACGCTATCGGCTTCGGCTCAACGCTATTTCCAGTTCGCCCATATTTCCGACACCCATATCGGCGGCGCACCTACGGCGGTAGCCGATCTCCGGGCCACCGTGAAGGATATAAATGCCAATCCCGATCTCAAGTTCGCGATCATCACCGGCGATATCACGGAATTCGGAGCGGACACCGAACTGCGGCAGGCCAAGGCCATCCTCGACAGCCTGAATAAACCCTGGTATATCATTCCCGGAAACCACGACGGCAACTGGAGCGAGAGCGGCGCCAACAGCTTCCGGACGATCTTCGGCGCAGAGACGACGACCTTCCAATATGGCGGCTTCCTGTTTGCAGGAACAGCCTGCGGCCCCAATATGCGGATGGGGCCCGGACAGGTCCCTCACGAAGATATCGTCTGGCTGGACTCCGTGTTAAAACATCTCCCCAGACCCGATATGCCGATCATCTACCTGAACCACTATCCACAGGACTCGGCGCAGAACAACTGGTACGAGGCAATGGATATCCTAAAACAGCATAACCTCCAGCTGATCCTGTGCGGACACTGGCATAGGAACAACCGGCTGGAGGCCGAAGGTGTGCCCGAATTCGTAGGCCGCTCCAATCTGCGGGCCAGGGACACCATCGGCGGATATAATATCGTTACGATCCACGGCGATAGCGTGGAATACCAGGAAAAAAAACCGGGGCTGCCGGTAGGACCGGTATGGGCAACCGCGTTGCTCCGGGACCATCATTTTTCCAGCGACACCACCCACTATTATCGGCCCTCTTTTTCCGTTAACAACCAGTATCCACAGGTGCGGCAGCAGTGGGTCTACCAGGCCAAAAGCGATATCGGAACGGGTAATGTGGAGCTGAACCATTGGATCGTAGGTACGGATACGGATGGATGGATCTTCGCGCTGGATCGCAACACGGGGAAGAAGGTCTGGGCCTACCGCACCGGCGGCAAGATCTATTCCACGCCGGCCACCGCCGATGGCTATGTGGTCGCAGCATCCACGGATAAATACATTTATTGTATCAAAGCCGGCAAATTGATCTGGAGATACCAAACGGAGAAACCCGATGTAGCAGCCCCCGCCATCGAGGGAGGCAACGTCTATATCGGGGGATCGGATGGGCATTTCCGGGCACTGGAGCTGGCAACAGGGAAATTAGAGTGGGACTTCGACCAGGTCAAGGGATTCGTCGTCGATAAACCACTCCTGTATGGCCGTATGGTCTATTTCGGATGCTGGGCTAATGATTTCTACGCCCTGGACAAGGCCACCGGCCGGCTGGTATGGAAATGGAACAGCGGGGCCACGAACCGGATGTTCTCGCCTGCCGCCTGCTGGCCCGTAGCTACGGGCGGTCGCATCTTCATCGTCGCACCCGACAATGTCATGACGGCCCTGGACGCCGCCTCCGGCCGGGTGATCTGGCGATCGAGAGCGCCAAAGCTACGCGTACGGGAGTCCATGGGTCTATCTTCCGATAGCTCCCTCGTCTATGTCAAGACCATGGAAGGTGTCGTTATCGGCGTATCGACGGCCGCCCCTGCCCTGCAGATCGACTGGCAGTCACCCGTTCAGCTGGGATACGAGCTGGCCCCCACAGCCCTGCTGGAAACCGCCGCCGTGCGTCCCCGCGGGGGAAGCCGGTCTCAGGATGACGTTATCCTGGTGCCTACGCATAGCGGTACAGTATGGGCCCTGTCAAGGAAAGATGGTGCGCTGCTCTGGCGGTATAAGGTTTCTAACTGTATGGTCAACGGCATCCTCCCGCTGGAAGACCGGCAATATGTCGTCAGCACCATGGATGGTAAACTAACCTGCATACAGGTGAAATGACGAGTGGCCGTCCCTTCCGGGACGGCCACTTTCTTTTTATTCTAACCGCTGCATGAGCTGCTGGTCGATCAGCTTGAACAAATGAAACGGCTTGTACGTTCGCCAGTTCTCCAGTTCCACGAGCTCGATATAGCGGTTCAGCTTCGCCTTCCTGAAGTCATGCTGCGTCTGCTCGGGCATATTCAGGCAAACGATCCATCCCCCCGCATCCGTGACCTCTTCGAACCATTCCTCATAATAATCTTTGTCGCCGCTGTGGAAATTCAGCACATTCTCCGCGATCAAAATGAACTTCGTGATCCCAAATTCGAAGAACTTGTCGGTCACCTCTCGCTTGAGATTCATGATATCGTTCTCGATGGCGTCGTTCCACTCGCCAAAAAGCTCGATGATTACATAATGTTCATCGTAATCCGCCAGCAAGACTTTGCAATACAATGTCCGGGAGCCGAAATCATCCCACTGCGGATGGATATAATAGTTATAGATCGTTTGTGAGAATTCAAATTCCGAATAAACCCTTCCATAAAAGGGCGATCGCTCGTCCTCCTCGCTCACATAGATATGGCGCCAGTTATAAAAAGGTTCGATTTCGTGCATAGCCTTCCTTTACGAATTCGCCGAATCTACGGCTTTTTTAACACTTCCCGATCGCAGCAATAGCTCCTTCGCTTTTTCATAATCCGTGAGACCCGTGCCTTCCATCACCATCTTCGTCCCGCGATCGACTAACTTGCTGTTCGTTAATTGCATATTGACCATTTTGTTGTCTTCCACCCGGCCGATCCGGATCATCACAGCCGTAGACAACATATTCAATACCAGCTTCTGGGCGGTACCGCTTTTCATCCGCGTACTCCCTGTTACAAACTCGGGGCCCACAACGACCTCGATGGGATGATCGGCTCGCTCTGCAATGGGGCTTCCGGGATTACATACGATACACCCCGTGGGGATATTCCGCTTCCGGCATTCTTCCAATGCCCCGATCACATAAGGCGTCGTTCCGCTCGCCGCCACCCCAACCACAATATCCTTGTCCGTAACGTCCCATGCCTCCAGATCCAGCCAGCCCTGCCGGCTGTCATCCTCTGCATTCTCCACCGGCTTGCGGATGGCCGTCTCTCCCCCCGCGATAATGCCGATGATCAGATCAAAAGGCATACCATAGGTCGGCGGTATCTCGCTGGCATCCAGCACGCCCAGCCGGCCGCTGGTCCCGGCGCCAAGATAGAACAGCCGGCCCCCGGCCAGCATTTTATCCGTTATTGCGGCCACCAGCTTCTCGATCTGCGGGATCGCCTTCTCTACAGCATCGGGAACGGTCTTGTCTTCCGCGTTGATACCGGACAAGACCTCTCGGATAGTCATCTTATCCAGGTCATGATAATGGCTTTCCTCTTCGGTAACCTTCTCAAAGGGCATGCGTAGCTACGATTTTTTTTGTTGATGATATTTGATAAGTCCATCCATCGGTTTGCGCAAAATCACCCCCAATTCAAATTCATAGGTGCGACAAAGCTCTTTGACCACATCCTTGAATCCAAAGGCCACCCCGCCGACAAAATGAATGGGCAATTTCCAGCTTTCCCGGTATTTGCACAAATGATTAAAGAAAAAATCATTTAGCCCGTCCTCGATGATATTTTCGATCATATAGTGGCCGCGGTTCTCCATCAGGAAGAGGGTAAACGAAGCAAGATAACGGTTGGGCAAGGATTTTTTGTATACGTTTTCCAGTATCTCCTGCCGGTTCGTGACGTATTTGGCGTCAAATTTATATCTCAGCTCCTCGTCAAAAGTATTATAAAGATAGTATTGTAGCACTTTTTTACCCAGGTAGGCCCCGCTCCCCTCATCTCCAAGGACATAGCCGAGCCCGGGACTGCTCTTGGCCATCTTTCTTCCGTCGAAATAACAGGAAAAACTGCCTGTGCCCAGGTTACACGCCATGCCTTTGGTCGATCCGCATAACGCTATCGCTGCCCCCATAAGGTCATGCGTCACGTTTACCCTGGCCCCCGGAAAACTCTGACGGATAGCTCTTTGGACAATCTTCTGATTGTCTGTGCTCATGCAGCCCGTTCCATAAAAATAGACCATATCCACCGATGCCTTGCCCAACCCCGGCAGCAGTTCCCGACTGATGACCCCGGCAATGCCCGCGACATCCAGAAAATAAGGACTGATCCCCTGCGTGTCTATCTTTTTTGTCTTGCCGTTATAGAGCAGACACCACTCGCACTTGGTGGCGCCGCTGTCCGCGATCAATATATTCATCCATCCTATTTGTGCCTGCAAGTTAAATATGATTGCTTAATTTGCAGCCTTCAGCACGCATATACATTACAAAAATATTCGTTGGAATGAAAAAACTCCAGATCTGGCTACCCTTGTTGTTTGCCATCGTCATGATGGTAGGGATGCTAATTGGTTTCCGCCTGCGGGGAAACATCCGTCCCACCGGCTTCTTTCTCACCCGGAAACAAACCCCGGTAGAAGAGGTCATGGACCTGATCAACATGAAATACGTGGATTCCGTCTCTACCGATAGCCTCGCGGGCGACGCCATCGAAGGCATGCTCACCCACCTGGACCCCCACTCGATCTATATCCCCCCGGTGGAGCTATCCGAAGTCAATGAGGACCTCGAAGGCAATTTCGAAGGCATCGGCGTGGAATTCCAGATCTTCGACGATACCGTGAACGTCATGAACGTGCTGTCCGGCGGCCCCAGCGAAAAAGCGGGTCTCCGGGTCGGCGATAAATTCATCAAGGTCGGCGACTCCGTGGTCGCCGGCAACGGCATCACCAACGACCGTATCCGCAATTTGCTCCGCGGCCCCGGCGCCAGCCAGGTGACCGTGACCTTGATAAGAGCCGGCCAGCCTGCAAAACCCATCCAGGCAACTATTACCCGCGGCATGATCCCCCTCCCCTCGGTGGACGTGTCCTACATGATCAATAAGGGCACCGGTTATATTCATATCAGCAAATTCTCCGAGACCACCCACGCCGAATTTGCCCAGGCGATCATGGCCCTGCAAAAACAAGGGCTCCAGCGCCTGATCCTCGACCTCCGGGGCAATGGCGGCGGCATCCTCACCGAGTCTATCGCCGTGGCCGATGACTTCCTTGATGGAGATAAGCTCATCGTTTATACCCAGGGCGCCCGCTCCCCCAAGGTCGAATACCATTGCCAACGCGACGGCCTCTTCGAAAAAGGTAAATTGGCGCTGCTCACCGACGAAGGGACTGCCTCCGCAAGCGAAGTCCTCGCCGGCGCCATGCAGGACTGGGACCGCGCCACCATCATCGGCCGCCGCACCTTTGGCAAAGGCCTCGTTCAGGAACAATATCAGCTCAGCGACGGCTCCGCCCTGCGGCTGACCATCGCCCGCTATTATACACCCACGGGCCGCAGCATCCAAAAACCCTACGACAAAGGCCACGACGACTATAACGAAGAGGTCCTCAAACGCTTCCACGACGGCGAGGTCCTCCACGGCGACACCGCCGCTCATACCGGCCCGGCCTATAAGACCCTGGGTCCGGACCACCGCACCGTATACGGCGGCGGCGGCATCACCCCGGATATCTTCGTAGGCTTCGATACATCCACCCTCAGCCGGGGCACCACCGCCCTCTATGTGGACGGCACCCTCAACCGCTTCATCTACACCTATTACATCCAGCATATCCCTGTGTTTCAGGCT
>DASYZH010000305.1:0-16204 GCA_035946435.1 Puia sp.
CGTGAGCTTTTTTTCGAAGGCCCGGACATTGGTGCCGGGCTTAAGGAGCAGGTAGTCCGTATAGTTATTGGCGCCCCAGTCGTTTTGTTCGCCCTGCCACCATTCTACGCCTGCGAGCGAAAGGAAATAGCAGAAATGCAGGTGGGATGTAGCAGGAATATCTTTGATCACGGCGGTGACGCGCCAGGGTTGTGGTTCGTTGTTGAGGATGACGCTTTTCCCAACCGCGTCCTGGCCGGGAAACAGTTTGGCCGCTTTGCTTTGGGTAAGCACGATGGTATGCGGCTCGGTGAGTGCCTGTTCTCTATCGCCGGCGACCGCGGGTAATTTCAGCAGGCTTATCAGGTCCTGGTCCGCATAGGTAAAGCCTTCCTCGTAGCTATTCTCTCGCGCGCTTTCCGGCTTTATTTCGTTGGCTCCCGCGCCGGAGAATTGCCGGGCGGGCATCAGCCGGCCGCAGCGCTCGACCTCCGGAAAATCTTTTTTGATGGCCGCGGCCATGGGTGCGGGAAAGGCTGTCCATTTTTGCAGGCTGCCGTTAGGGCCGACATACCCCACCACACGGAAGATACGGCCGGCGTCGGGATAAGAGCGGTCGTAGCTGAGCTCGTTTTGGATATAGAGGGCGATGAGCAGACAGGCTGCAATGCTTAGGGCGAAGCCGCCGATCTTGACGGCGGCGTACATGCGCTGGCGGCGGAGCTGCCGGAAGGCGATGGCCAGATAATTTTTTATCATAGTTCAGGTTCTTCAACTTTTGAGCAACTTCCCGGGGATACGGTCGATGGGTTGAAGGCGGATGTCTTTGTAGAAGACTTCGGCGCCTTCCGATTGCAGCTGGATCCGCCCGCGGGTCAGCGGTTGCAGCCCACCGTCGACAACCTGGCTGAGGTAATAGAGGATCATCATCACGCGGCCGTTGACGACTTGTACGCTGGTATCGCCATGGCAATAGAGGTCGAGGGTATTCCACTGCCCTGCGGGTTTTTCTGCGTCGGATGCCTTGATACAATGGCGGCCGATGTGGCTGTCGGCGCGAAAGGTATACCGTGTGCCGGCAGGATCGTAGACGTAATCGGTGTCGTTAATCTTTTTCGCCGGGATGTCTGCCGTAGCTCCGGCGCAGCCCCAGTAATCGCCGCAATCGCCTTCCTGGACCTGGAATTCATGCGACCGCATCCAGGCTCCGAAGTCGGCGCCGTAGGCGCCGGTAGAATGGTAAAGCAGGCCGCTGTCCTTTTTCTTACCTTTCTTTTGCCCCCAGGTGCGGGTGCCCCATTTGAACAGGACCTGCAGATGGTAGTCGCTATATTCGCCCGTGCTGATGATGCCGCCCACGTCTTCGCCGGAGATACGGATGACCTTTTGCCCATCCTGCGGTACTACGGTAAAGACGTGGTGCGGGTCATGGTTGAGGCCAATGGGCTGGTCGCTGAGGCGACGGCCATTGCTATCCGCCGGGGGCGCCAGCCAGCTATCCCAACCGGAGAGGTCTTTGCCGTTGAAGAGGTTGGTCCAGGCCGCAGGGTGGCCCGGGCCGCGAAAGACGGAGCCGGTCACCAGCAGAAATAGCAACGAAAGGCGAAAGCTATTCATATGACAAACAATTGCGTTATGCGTGCGCCGTTTCCTGCTCCGCTTCCTTCTCTGCAGGATTAGACATCTCCGGTGCACCGTCGCCATCTACCCGTGAAGGGGCATGGCTATCGTCGAATGCCGCCGGGGTAGTCGCGCCTTCGCTCTCATGGTCGAATACGTACCATGCTTTAGCGTGGGGCTTCAGCAAGGCATCGGCGGCTTTGGGTCCCCAGGTACCGGCTTCGTAAAACTGCAAGCCTTTTTTGGGCGATCTTTTCCAGGCCTCGATGATGGGCATCACGACCTTCCAGGCCCACTCGATCTGGTCTGCGCGCATGAACTGCGTAGCATCGCCTTCCAGGACGTCGAGCAGCAGTGCCTCGTAAGCCTCGGGGAGGGACTGCATATAATTCCCTTTGTACATGAAATCCATTTCTACAGGGACGAGCTTCATGTGAAGTCCGGGCTCCTTGCCTTCGAACAACAAACCGATCTCGAGCTCCGGCTGGATGCTGATCATGAGGCGGTTTGGCAAGACATCGTCTTTAAAGATCTTGTGCGGCGAGTCTTTGAACTGGATCATGATCACGGAAGACTGGCGCGGCATATCTTTTCCCGTGCGGAGAAAGAAGGGAACACCTTTCCAGCGATCGTTATCGATGAGGAATTTGGCGGCGACCAGGGTCTCGGTGGTCGAATCTTTGGCGACCTGTTCTTCGTCGCGATAGGCAGGCCGGTCCTCGCCGTGCACCTTACCTGCGGTATATTGGCCGCGAACAACGTTCTTGAAGACCTGCTCTGTGGTAAAGGGACGGATATTTTTGAGCACTTTTACCTTCTCGTCACGAATCGCCTCGGCCTCATATTGCCTGGGGCAATTCATGGCGATGATACAAAGGAGCTGCAGCAAGTGGTTCTGGATCATGTCACGGAGTGCGCCGCTGCTGTCGTAATAGCCGCCGCGTTTGCCTACGCTGACCTCTTCGGCAACGCTGATCTGGACGTGATCGATGTATTTGTTGTTCCACAGGGGTTCGAACACGTAATTGGCAAAACGGAAGGCCATGATGTTCTGGACCATTTCTTTGCCGAGATAGTGGTCGATGTGGTAGATCTGCTTTTCTTTGAAGCGTTTGCTCATATAGCGGTTGAGCTTCTTTGCACTGTCCAGGTCGGTGCCAAAGGGTTTTTCGACCACGATGCGGTCGAGGGTATCGCGGTTGCAGAGTTTGTTGTTACACAAGGCGTCGGCTATGGGTTCGATAAAACGGGGTGCTACGGCAAAATAGAACATGCGGATGCCGCGGACCTTCTCCGAGTCTTCGAATTTTTTTATTGCGGTCTTCAGCGTGGTATAGGTCGCGGCCTGCATGAAATCGCCCTGGATATAATTGATGTTTTTGGCGAATCGAGTCCATTTTTGGCTGTCCGCCTTGCCGGTACGGCTGAACTGGTCGACGCCTTCGAGAAGCCACTGGCGATAAGCGTCCTGTTCTATGGTGAGGAAATCGACGCAGAAGATGGAGAATTGATCCGGCAGATGATCGTCTGCATAGAGATTGTAGAGCGCGGGGATGAGTTTACGTCGGGCAAGGTCACCTTTGGCCCCGAAGATAGTAATAGCCGCGGGGAGTACTTTCTCTTGTTTCATATGATTTTGCTTGTATTACAAATATATGCAAAAAAGAAGCCGCCCATCAGAGCGGCTTTTCTTAACATTTTAATTATTTAGGGGTGCCAGGTGTTGTTGGAAACGTCCGCATCGGGGAGACGCCCGTCCGGGTCGATGGTCACCTGGGTGATCTTACCGGTGCTGGGATAATGGAATTTCCAGGTCGAACCCTTCATCCAGATCTCCACGGGCAGCTTCACGCGGTTCGTGGTGCCGTTGTCTTCTTTGACCTCAACGGTGACGGGCATGGGCAGCTTTCCTTTGTTCTCGATGGCGATGGCAGCGCCTTTGGAAGGGTCGTTGTCGACGTATTCTACGCCGGTAACGGCCTGGTCTATCTTCCAGTTGTTAAAGAACCAGCCGCGCCAGAACCAGTCGAGTGTCTCGCCGGAAGCGTTCTCGATGGCGTGGAAGAAATCGTAAGGTGTGGGGTGTTTAAATGCCCACTCATGAACATAATACCGGAATGCATAGTCGAACCGATCTTTCCCGAGAATCTCTTCCCGCAGCAGTTCGAGGCCGGTGCCGGGTTTGTTGTACGACAGGGTCCCCCATTCCCGCTGCGTGGGCATGGCATCGGGTATGGTCATGATGGGGACGGTGGCGCCATAAAAAGCTTTGGCCATCATAGCGCGGCCCCGGAAGGGACGGAGGTATTCGCCATTGTTGAAGGCCGAGTCAGCCACGGTATTGATATAGGTGTTGAAACCTTCGTCCATCCAGGGGTATTTGCGTTCGTTGCTGCCGACGATCATGGGGAACCAGTCGTGCCCAAACTCATGGCGGGTCACCCCCCAGAGGCTTCCTTTGCGACTGTGGGAGCTGCAGAAAACGATACCGGGGTATTCCATGCCGCCTACGACGCCGGCGACATTGGTAGCCGAGGGATACGTGAATGGATAAAGGTATTTCGAGTAGTATTCTATACAACCTTTGACGTATTCGGTGGAGCGCCCCCAGGCGGTATCGCCGGCGCTTTCCACGGGATAGACGGATTGTGCGAGGGCTTTTTTGCCGCCGGGCAGGTCGATCCTTGCGGCGTCCCAGATAAAGGCCTTGGAGGCGGCCCAGGCTACGTCGCGGGTGCCGGTGCATTTGAATTTCCACGTAAGCCGCGGCTTAGCGGGGCGGCTGGCGGGGTCGGTGATCTCGCTTTCGCTGCGGATAGCGACGGTGGTCTCGCTGTTACGGGCCTGCGCCAGGCGGCGGATCTGGGTGGGAGTCAGCACTTCGAGCGGATTAAGAAGTTCGCCGGAGCCGACGACGATCATATCGGCTGGTGCGGTGATATTGTACTCGATGTTGCCATATTCCAGGTAGAACTCGCCCTGGCCGAGGTAGGGAAGCGTGTTCCAACCCACCACGTTGTCGAAGACGCACATGCGGGGATACCATTGGGCGATCTCATAGATCCAGCCGTTTTTGGTCTCCAGCCGGCCACATCGATCGGTCCCATACTGCGGTATCTTGAACGAGTATTCGATGGCGAGCTTTAGCATCCCGCCGGATTTGAGTGTCGTGGGCAGTTTCACCTGCATACGGGTGTCCGAGACGAGGTAATCGGCGGGAACGGCTTTGCCTGTGGCCGGATCGACGAGCTTTACGGATTTGAGGTCGTAGCCGCCGTCGAATGCGTCACGGTTAGCCCAGCGGCCGCCGGAGAGATCGGTAATGGCCACGCCGCGGGATTTAAGGCTATAGATATTCTGATCGAGTTGGAGCCAGACGAAGGGCAGGTCCTGCGGGCTGTTGTTCTTGTAGGTGATGACGACCGTGCCGGAGAGGGATTTCTTGTCGTCGTCGAGATTCGCGCTGATCTTGTAGTCAGCACTGTTCTGCCAGTATTTGGGTCCGGGGGTGCCGGCGGCAGTGCGGACGTCGTCGCCATAGGCAGGATAGAAAAGCGGGGCGAAGGCCTCATGGGCATCATAGTCGCTGCCCGTGGTAGTAGTCTGGGCGTGGACAACCTGGGAAGTAAATAAGCAGGCGGCCACGGTGAACGTTTTGATGAACTTTCTCATGGTGATACAAAATTTTGGTGACGCGTGCGAAGGTAGGAAAGCGGGGAGCAGTCAGGTAAATTTTAAGGATGTGTGGAAAAAAAGAAGGCTGTTTGGGCTTCGGGCCTTAAAAACTCGCCTTTGTCCAGGATGTAATCACCCAATAGCGCGGCCGTATATTCGTTTTCGGGCCGGCTGTAGATGTCCAGGGGTACTCCTTGCCGGATAAGCCGGCCGTCACGCAGGACCAGGAGCTCGTCCGCCCAGGGTAAGATATCGCGGGGATCGTGAGAGACGAGGGTGCAGGTGATATCGAACCGGGAAGCGGAATCGGTGATGACCTTTTTGAGGATGCGTTTGTGGATCATGTCCAGATTAGAAAAAGGTTCGTCCAGTAACAGGAGGCGAGGCGGATGGACGAGGATGCGGGCCAGGGCTATGCGTTGACGCTCGCCACCCGAGAGCTGGTCGGTACGCCGTTCGAGCAGATGATCGATATGACACAGGCGGTAGAGCTCCAGGGCCTCCTGCGGGCTGAGATCGTTGGTATACGAAAGGATCTCCTGCACATGATAGTTGTTCCAGAGCTCGAAATGCTGGGACAGATAGGCGATCCCCGGCTGACCCGGGATCAGCCGCTCGAGCGGGCCAAGCACCCTGGCGCCTTCGAAATATATCGCGCCTGCCGGGGGCGTTGCCAGGCCTGCTATTATCTTGAGGAGATTACTTTTACCCGAACCGGTCTCACCCACGATCGCCAGACGCTGGCCTTTGCGCTGAGAAAACCCGAGATTGTTTAAGGCCACTTGCAGGAATTCCATGGCGCCAAAAATAAACAATCAATTTTACCTATTTTCGCCGTTTCTTACTGTCGAATATGACGCATCCTTCTTTATCGCTGCGATCGGTACAGGTTACCCGTTATGTCACTCCCTTGCGGGAGGGTGGTTCGCTACCTGCCATTGCGGAAGCCGACGATGGATTTCTATATGTCTTAAAATTCCGTGGGGCCGGACAGGGTGTCAAGGCGCTGGTCGCCGAACTCATCGGCAGCGAGGTAGCGCGGGTACTGGGTTTGCGGGTACCGGAGCTGGTGCTGGCTTCACTGGATGCTGCTTTTGGCCGCACGGAACCCGACGAAGAGATACAAGACCTGTTAAAAGCGAGCGTGGGGCTCAACCTGGGATTGCATTATCTATCGGGGTCGATCACTTTCGATCCGGTAGCGGGTAAGGTCGACGCTTTGCTGGCTTCGCAGATCGTGTGGTTGGATTGTCTGCTTACGAATGTCGACCGCACCGCCCGTAACACCAATATGCTGGTTTGGAACAAAGAGCTGTGGCTGATCGATCATGGTGCATCGTTGTATTTTCATCACAGCTGGGGTGCCGATGTCAACCAGCAGGCTTTGCGGCCTTTTGTCCCCGTCAAAGACCATGTGCTGTTGGCATGGGCTTCGCGACTTGCAGAGGTGGATGCGATATTCCGCGGGCTGCTGACACCCGAACGGATAGACGCCGTAGTAGAGCTGGTGCCGGATGAATGGCTGGTGAATTACCCGGGCGCCGCCGTCTCGGAAGACCCTGCGGCGATCCGTAAAGTTTATAAGGAATTCTTAGCGACGCGGGTCGCTTCATCTTCCGTGTTTTTAAATGAAGCTCTGCATGCAAGACAAGCAGTTATTTGAGTATGCCGTTATCCGGGTGGTGCCCAGGGTAGACCGGGAGGAGTTCCTGAATGTCGGGGTGGTGTTGTATTGTCCCAGGCAGAAATACCTGGAGTTGGTCTATACGCTCGATCCCGGCCGGCTGCGGGCCTTTGCGCCGGGTTTGGATATCGATGAGCTGGGGGGGCATCTGCATGCTTTTGCGGAGGTTGTGCGGGGGGGCACCGCGGGCGGACCCATTGGCCAGCTGGATGCCGCGTCGAGATTTCGCTGGCTTACGGCGCAGCGGAGCACGATCCTGCAGACCTCGAGAGTACATCCGGGTTTTTGCAGCGAACCTGCAGAAGCGCTAAAACGGCTACATGCGGCGCTGGTACTTTAGGGAAGCTCGAAATAAGAAGCCGGAACGGTCTTCCGTTGCACACTTGTGAGGTTTACGACAACGTCGTCGATATTTGACCGGACCACGATACCATCGGCACCGGCCGCTTTGAGCTTGTCGGATAATACGGAGCCCATGGGAAAGTAATCGAATTGCGAGACCATGCACACCGGGGTGCTGCCGAGATCTTTGGTGATCCAGAGGTCCAGCTGTTTATTCTTCATTTTGACGACAAAATGATGGCAGTTGTAGTCCCCGACCTTTTCTTCGCCCTTATCCTCTACGGAGATGTCTTCGCTTTTGATCTTATCGAACCGATCCGCGGAAACGGGACCCATATCGCCGGATGCCGCGACCTTGTGTCTGGAGGAGATGCGGTAGACCTTGCGCGCATCGAAGTCGAAGAGCAGATCGTCCTGTTCTTTGCCGGCGGTGATATCGGCAGCGCCCCCCTTCATGGGATAGATCTTCGATTCCAGGAGCACCTTCGTTTTAGCGCAATAGACGCTGGTTAGCGTCTTGTTCTTGATCGTACAGTCGTATGTGAGTATCCCTTCGAATTGAGCTTGTGCCACCTGCAGGAACGCCAGCAGGGATAATACCAAGGTCAGCTTTTTCATACATCCAATTTGAGTCCGGTAACTTGTCAAGTAACTTGCAAGTTAAGGGTTTTTGACTATGTCATGTGGGCTTTTATCCATACACCGAGAAATGCGGGGCATTCACCTTATGGACCGGGCCCTTTCCGGTGACCAATTGTACATTTGGTGACGTTATGAGAACGACCATCCTATTGATGCTTGTTTGTGGTTTGTTATCGGTCCAGCCCGCCTTTTCGCAGGCCAGGATAAAGGGTTCTGTGAAAGGGATCGTCGCCGATACAACCGGTAAACAGCCATTGAGCGAGGCCACCGTAAGTGTCACGCCGGAAAAAGACACCTCGGATGTGCAATTCGCTATCACGGATCAGCGTGGGGGTTTTCTTTTCAAAAATCTCGCGGCCGGTAACTATAGCCTCCTGATCACCTTCGAAGGGTACCATCATATCCGAAAGTCTTTCAGTATCAATGGGGTGACCAAGGACATCGACTTTTCCACCCTGTACCTGCACCGGGAAGCGGACCTGCTTGCCGAGATAGTGATCCAGCGTCCGCCGATGCAGATCAAGAAAGATACGGTAGAGTACAATGCGGAGAGCTTTGCCACCAAACCCAATGCCGTAGCCGAAGACCAACTGAAAAAACTACCCGGTGTGCAAGTGGATGCCAGCGGGAATATCACGGCACAGGGGGAAAAGGTCACCCGGGTGCTGGTGAACGGCAAGCGGTTCTTTAGCGACGATCCCAAGTTAGCTACCCGGAATATCCCGCCGGAGATCGTCGAAAAATACCAGATATTCGACGATCTGGACGATCAAAGTAAATTCTCGGGGTTTGACGACGGCAACCGCATCAAAACCATCAATATCGTCACAAAGCGGGATAAACGACAGGGGTATTTCGGGCGGGCGATAGCCGGCGTGGGAACGGATGAGAAGTATGACGAGAGCTTTAATTTCCACCGGTTCGACAACGACCGGCAGATCTCGGTGCTTGGGCAGGGAAACGATATCAACAAACAGAATTTTACGGTGCAGGACGTTCTGGGCTCATCCGGCGGCCGCCGGGGTAGTGGTGGCGGTCCCAGTGCCGCGACCAACCAAAGCGCTTCGGGCATCACCACGGTTTGGGCCGGAGGCCTCAACTATCGCGATTCCTGGGGTAAGTATGATGCTTATGGAAGCTATTTTTACAATTTCAACCACGTTTCCAACAATACGCAGAGTCTCACTGAAAAGTTCTTTTCGACGGCGGACGACACGTTCAACATCACGACGAGGAGCAATCCCGCCATCAGCCGCACCACCAATCAACGGTTTGCCTTCAATGTGGAGAATAAGAGCGATAGCGGCAACTCCTTTGTGTTCCGGCCGAATATCGCGTTTCAGCGCACGAGTCCCAATTCCTCTTCGATCTCGTCCACGGCAGACCAGGACGGCAGGCCCGTGAGCGCCTCGACAGGCAACAGCTATAGCACCAATAGCGGATTCAATATCAATGGCTCCAACCTGACGCTGCGGCATAAATTCAAAAAACCTTATCGGACGATCTCGCTGGACATCACCGGGACGGTGAATGTGAACAATGGGAATGGCTATTACAACTCGTTGAACAATTTCTATGTGCTGGATTCCACGCAGAACCTCAGGCAATATTATAACGACTCGCTGCACTCTGTAAGTCTAGCCCCCACCCTTAGTTATACGGAGCCGATAAGCCGGCATTCCATCATCGAGCTCAACTACAATCATACGTATACGAAGAGCACCACGACCAATAATACGTATGATTACCAGAATGCCGCCAAGGCTTATACGGAATTCGACAGCCTGTTCAGCAATTCGTATAAGTTCGTGAGCAATAGCGACCGGTTCAGCCTGAGCTATCGTTTACAGCACGGGAAAGCTAATTTCAACATTGGTTCCGGGGTACAGTTCCTGCGATTCAACAGCTTGAATACGACAAAGAACATCCCAGTGGTCGCCAATTTTGTCAATGTGACCCCGACGGTGAGCTTTACCTATTCGTTTTCGAACCGCCAAAGATTGCGGATGTATTATACCGGAAGAACGGGAAATCCTACCGCGAGCCAGCTCCAACCCCTGACCACCACTTCCGATGACATCAATTTTACCGTAGGGAATCAATCGCTGAAGCCGCAGTTCACCCATGCCGTCCGGATGCTGTATTCGTCATTCAACCCGTCGACACAGAATGTAGTTTTCGCGACTATCAATGCCAGTACGACGGTGAATGACATCCAGAGCGAGATCATCCCCAACGACAAGGGGGGCCAGACTACAAAATCCATAAATCTTGATGGAACGTATAGCGTCTCCGGGTATTTCGATTATGGGTTCTCCTTAAGAAGGCCGAAGTCGAATCTAAACCTGATCACCAATATCAATTATTCCCAGAGTCAGAACCTGGTGGATACGGGCAGGGATCCGGCGGTTATCTTATTGCAGCACGACTATACCCGGAATACTTCGTTGGCGGAGACGATCTCCTGGACGACGAATATCAAGAAGAACTTCGACATGAACCTGAGCTCGGCGCTGAATTACAATATTGCCCGGAATTCGATCCGGCCCGCTTCGGATTTCGATTACTGGTCGGAGGTCGTCGATGCGGAGTTCACAGCGTATACCAATAGCGGCTGGCTCGTCGCTTCGACGTTTACCTACACTTATAGTGACAACCATACGCCGGGATACAATGCGAGCATTCCGCTTTGGAGTCCCAGCATCGCGAAGTCGCTATTTAAAAAGAAGAATGGCGAGATCCGACTCACGGTATTCGACGTGTTGAACAAGAATACGGCGGTGAGCCGAACGGTCTCGCTGAACCAGGTGAGCGACAGCCGGACGACGACGTTAACACGGTATGCGATGCTCACCTTTACATGGAACCTGAATAATTTTGCCGGCAGGAATCAGCGGCGGATGCCGGGTATTTTCCCCGGGAGGTTCAGGGGCGGGGATGGCGGCGGCGGACGTGGAGGCGGTGGATTTGGAGGCGGACGACGCGGTGGGGGGGAGTATTAATGACTTTTGCCTGTCCAATAGCTGTAAATTGGTGGAAATTTCCACTGATGCGCTTATACCCGATGGTTGTAATATCTCTTATCTCTATTACCGCGGCTGCTCAAAGCCGGGAACCCATGGCGGCGGATGAAAAGGCTTCCGCCGCTTACCGCTGGCTCAACAAGCCTGTGCTGGAGAGTCGCCCGCTCGACGATATGGAAGACCTTGGTCACTGGAGTTCGTTTACCACCAGTGGCGGCGCCATCGTCGATGCCCGGAAGGTGATGAAGACGGTAGATTCCAATGGTACTGTAGCGTTTATCGGTCTGACAACGGAAAAAGTCCATCATGGCGAGCGGTCTTTATTGATGTGTACCCCTACCCGGCTTCCGGGTGTAGCGCCTGCGACGGGCAGGGGTTGGGGCCGTAGCGGTATCCGGCGGCATTTTGCCGGTGAAGACTGGACGAAATTCAACCGGATCTCGCTTTGGATCTATCCCGATCTCCCGGGGTTTTATACCACTGCGCTGGATTTCCAGCTGTATAACGATGGACGGGAAAAACTGCCGGCGCTTTTCGGGCAGGAAGGTGGAACATCGCTGATCTTGCGCAACCACCAGTGGAATCATGTAGTATGGGAGATCGGCAATGTAGCGCGGGACAAGATCACGGCTTTCGAAGCATCTTATGGACTCTCGGGCAGCGCACCGGGAGAGGCCGATTCCATCCGATTCTATTTCGACGATCTCTCGCTCGAACGGGTAGATGCGGACAAGATCGAAGGCTGGGATGTCTGGAAGGGGCGTATCGCCTACAGCCAGGCCGGGTATCAAACGGGAGCGCCCAAAAGCGCTGTCGCCAGCGGTCTCGACGCCAGGACATTTCAGCTCGTCGATGCGCACACGGGGAATGTCGCTTTCTCCGGCGCTGTAGAAACGCAGACGACGCCCACAGGCGTTTTCCAGGTCATGGATTTCTCGGGCTGTCGGACGCCGGGATCGTATATGCTACGAGCGGGTACGGTGACAACGCCGCCTTTCCCCATCGACGCGGATGTTTGGGAGGAGACGGTCATCAAGGCCCTGAACTTCTTTTATGCCGAACGGTGCGGCATGGAGGTACCGGGTGTGCATGGCGTCTGTCATCGCGACTGGACCTGTGTACATGGTGACAAGCGGATCAACATCAATGGCGGCTGGCATGATGCCGGTGATCTCAGCCAGCAGGCGGAAGCCACCGATGAGATCACCTATGCGCTTTTCAGCATGGCGGAAAAGCTGCAGCAGCGCAACGACAATCCCGAGTTATATGCGCGGGTACTGGAAGAAGCTAAATGGGGTCTCGACTGGGTGCTCAAAACGAGTTTTGGCGATGGGTTCCGGGATGTGGGGTCGATCAATAGCCGGCGGACGGATGGGATCATGGGTAATGATGACGATATCACAGTTACAGCCCGCAACAATCCCCTGACCAATTTCGAGGCGGCGCTGGCAGAAGCGATCGCTTACCGCGTGCTGAGAGAGAGCGATCCCCGCCTTGCCGTCTATGCTTTGCAGATGGCCAGGGCCGACTGGGGGTTTGCCGTTGCAGGGCTACCTACCCTGGTGAAGCCCAAAGGAATTTTCCGGGGGAATTTCGACAGCGACAATGTCGAGGACGAATTGCCCTCGATCGCGATCCTGGCGGCCGTAGAATTATACAAAGCCACCGGGGAGCGGCAGTATGAGGACAAGGCGGTGGCGTTCGCGCCGACGATCACCGGATCGCAGCAGCGCACCCGACCAGATTGGGATACGCCGCTGACCGGCTTTTTTTATACGGACACGGCCAGAGACCGGCTGCTGCATTATTGCCACCGCGGCCGCGATGAGGCTCCTACCCTGGCGCTGACGGCCTTGTGCCGTACTTTCCCCGACCATCCCGGCTGGATGAAATGGTATACCACCGTAACGTTGTATAGCGAATATTTAAAGAAGATCGCGGCATATACCGGCCCTTATGGCGTGTTACCCGGTGGGGTCTACACTGATACCGAGTATTTGCACGTGCCGGAAAGCAGAATGGAGTCCTACCGGCAGCAGGTGCTGAAGGGCATCCCGCTTGGCAAAGGACATTATCTCCGTCTTTTGCCGGTATGGATGGACTATAGGGGGCATTTCGGGACTATCCTGCCGCAGGCTCAGGCGTTGGCCGCTGCTGGCGCCTTACGCAATGATGCGGCCTCTGCGGACCTGGCGGAGCGCCAGCTCGAGTGGATCATCGGCCGGAATCCGTTTGCCGAAAGCACCATGTATGGGGAAGGACAGGATTTCGTCCCTCTATACACGCCTTCATCCGGCGATATGGTGGGCGGACTTCCGGTGGGCATACAGACCCGTGGGGTGGAAGATGAACCTTATTGGCCCGTGCAAAGCACCTGGACGTATAAGGAGATCTGGGGGCATCCGGTGACGAACTGGATCTGGCTGCTTTCGGCCATCGGGGGGCCGGCGGTCGTCAGCGGCAGGGCCGATTCTGCGGTGCGCTTCGCCGAGCTTTCGTCCGGCAGGGAGACTGTAGTAACTACGGGCCCTGGCGGCGTCTTCTCGGCCCATTTGCCCGAGGGGCGGTATCGGATCACCGGTGGGAGCGTCGCGGTAGAACAGGAGCTTTTGCCGGGAAGCAATTATGCGTTCGATCTGCGGCCCGACAGTGCGCTGGACATGACGGTCCGGCAAAGCATCGCGGGGCGGGTGGTGAGCCTGCGGCTGGTTTTACGGGGTAACGGGCGTCACCGGATCGGAGTGCGGGGAGACGGGGTGGAATTCGGTGAGGGGGGGAAGACGGTGAAATTGCGGGCCGGACGGGAGACGGTGGTGGAGCTAAAGGGCCGCCTGACGCCGGGAGAACCCTGGATAGCCGTCGTGGCGGCGGATGGGGATTGGGTGCATGGAAAAGAAGTGAGGGGCGAATAAAAAATTCCCGCATCCCCTGTCACAAATCGGTAGGGTCGTTTGTCTCCTGTTGAGGAAATTGCTTTTATGACCAATAAAACGGAGACCTTCTTAGAATATAAGGCCTTATTGTTCTCTATTGCCTATAATATGCTTGGCGGTATCGATGCTGCGGAGGATATCGTGCAGGATACCTATGTCAAATGGATGGAGACGGATACGAACAACGTTCGCCAGACCAAGGCCTTCCTGGTGAGGATCGTCACCAACCAATGCATCAACTATCTCCACAGCGCCAGGATACAACGCGAGAAATACATTGGTTTTTGGCTGCCGGAGCCGTTGCGCAACGATGCTACCGACAGAGACCAGGCGCAGATAGAATCCTACAGCGCCCTTTCGATCGGAATGCTTGTCATGCTGGAGCGGCTAACCCCGCAGGAGAGGGCCGTATTCCTCCTCAAAGAGATCTTTGCATATGATTATTACGAACTTTCGGAGATCTTCGACAAAAGCACCGACAGCTGCCGGCAGCTGCTGAAACGCGCCAAGGATAACCTGGGCAAGGAGACCCAACGGTTCAAAGTCGATATGCAGGTACATGAGAGAATGCTTCGGAATTTTCTGCAAGCCGCATCGGAAGGAGACCTGGACGGGTTGATCGGCATGCTGAAAGAAGATATTCAGCTCTTCGCGGATGGCGGCGGCCGAAAACCCATCATCGTCGACAACAAACGGCTATCGGCTTTTCCCAGGCCGATCAAAGGCAGCAGCAATGTCGTCAAGGCGCTGTTGCATACTTTCCCCCGTTTCCGCCGCGCCACGCCGGATTTTCATGTGGAGCTTGCTTTTGCAAACGGGCAACCTTCCGTGATCTCTTATTCGGGTGAAGAGCCCGTGGGTATCATTACGCTTGAAACGGATGGAGAGCGTATCTGTAACATCTATCTGCAAACCAACCCGGATAAATTAAAACACATAAAAAAGGCTTTATGAATGCATTACATTGGTATCTCGTTTTGCACATTACCGGCTTTACGCTAATGGCAGGAACTATCGCTGCAGATTTTGCTATCAACAGACGGCTTGGCAAATACCTGCTCACCGACAAAAGCAAGGCTATGAGCATGCTCGAAGGCGCCGCCGGATTTCCCGCCCTCATTGGCTTCGGGGGGCTACTGTTGCTGACCACCGGTATCGGTATGGTCATTCTTTTCAAGGGCGCTGTGGCACGGATGTTATGGTTTCGGATCAAGATGATCCTCGTGGTCCTGGTGATCCTGAATGGCAGCGTGGTCCTGCGTAGACAAGGAGGCAGGTTGAAAGTACTGCTGACGGAGAACAGCAATGGGGTCAATAATCAGATCCTGGCGCTGAGCCGCACGATGAGCATCTTCCATGTGATCGAGCTCCTGCTCTTCCTGGCCATCTTTTTTCTCAGCGTTTTTCAATTCTAAGCTATGGGCAACAGCATCCTGGTCATCGGCGCCAATGGCGGTATTGGCAGACAAACGGTGGAAACGGCATTGGCGTCGGGCTTTCATGTTACCGCGGTCTTGCGCGATCCTTCGCGGCTCCCGCTGGTGCATCCCAACCTGGAGATCGTCAAGGGAGATATCCTGGAACCTGGTGGATTCCAACCCTATCTCCATGGCAAAGATGCCGTGATCTCCGCCATCGGTGTAAAAGGCGGGCTGACACATGACGAGCCTACGACACTTTATAGCCGGGGAAATTTCCGGTTGCTGGAGGCGATGCAGCGGGAGGGGACAAAGCGGGTGTTCTTTATCTCGGCATCCGCGGTGGAAATCAGCCCGGTGCTGCCCCTCCTGGTAAGGCTGATCGCGAAAAATGTGCTTCAAAAATTGCTGCGGCATATGTATTCCGATCTGCGTGCTATGGAACGGCTGATCCGGGAAAGCGGGGCCGACTGGACGATCGTGAGGCCCCCCAGGCTCACCGACAAACCGGCGACCGGGAAATACCGGTGGAGTGTCAATAACTTCCTACGCAACTGTTTGAGCATTTCGCGTGCCGATGTAGCACATTTCATGCTGCATCATATCGATGATCCATCGACGTACCAGGGGGTTGTGGAGATCGGATACTAGGCCTCTGCCAATCGCTTGTTTTCGAGGTAAGGCTGATGGTACTTCGCCAGGAACAACTTCTTCGAATCATGGTAGCTGCTCACGGCGCCGACCATGCTCATAAACTTGATATAGCACCAGGCAAGGTCCAGCTGGTAGCTGAGGAAACCGCTACGGGCGCTGCAGGGGAAAAGGTGATGGTTGTTGTGCCACTCGCCGGCCACAAATCCGGGCCAAAGCTGATTGATCGAAAGATCT
>DASYZH010000306.1:0-8850 GCA_035946435.1 Puia sp.
GCCGGCACATTACCGCTCGCCGGAATATACGCCCCGATGCTGGAAGCAGAAGAAGGCGAAGGCAGGCCGATGGTGCCAAAAGGTCCCCCGACATATTGATACGGCGTCACCCCATATCCGGCCAGCGGCGAATAGTCATACCCAAGCCGGGTATCGTTGGTTGAAGAATAAAAATTGATCGCATAATTGTTCGCCTTGAAGCTGGTATAGTTACCCGCCGTACCACCCGACGTCGTAAACCCAAAAGATGCAAAGAACGGATTCTGCTGATTGTTGTTCTGCGAATACCCCGGGTTCACCCAGGCATTTTGCCCGGCCGGTAAAAACCCATCTCCCTCACTGGCAATATCCTGCAACCGCGCCTGGATATACGATTGCCGGTTCGGCATCTCGCTCTGGTGCAGCAACATCCGCAATTTCAAGGTATTGCCAAACTCTTTCCATAAAAGCATATTCCCGCCGAACATAATATCGCTGGTCACATCCGGCTGCACCGCAACAGAAGCATTGGCACCATTGATCATCGCGATGGCGGTGTCTATCTGCAAGATAAGGTCCTCATAGATGCCCTGCGCACTGTCGTACCTGGGATAAAGGATCAGCGCATTGGACGCCTGATGGTACGGCACATTGTTGTAGATATCGACCAATAGCTGGTAATGCAACGCCTTCATGATCCTGGCCATGGCGCCATACAACACCAGCGTAGGATCCGAAGCCGCCGACTGTTCGATATAGTTGATATTGCCCAGGTTGGCATAAATGTCCATCCAGATACCCTGGCCGAAATTCGTCGAATAATTATAATTCGCATAATCCGTGATATCGCTGAACCCCTGCGCAATGGTCCAGTAACCCTGGTAGCAACCCAGGAACGGATAATCCGTCGTCACAATCGACGCCGCCGAATTTAAAATACCCGCCATCAACGTCTTCGGCGGCAGACCCGTCACCTGGTTGGGATTGTTGTTATTGATGTTGAAATAATTCTTGCCACACGAGGCAAGGACGGTAACCAAAGCAAAGACCGTCACAAGTCGAATATTTTTCATGGTCTCTATTTTTAAAAGATCAAGGTGAGGTTAAGCCCATAGCTTTTCACCGGCGGCGCCTGATAGGTAGAGGTCTGCCCGACAGCATTGGAATTGTCCTCGCTGAATTCCGGATCGGTCCACTGATTATCCTTCGGCCGCCAGATAAACAAATTGCGGCCCACCAGCGTCACCGTTGCCTTCCTCACCACCTTCGTTTTCTGCACCACCGATGGCGGGATATCATAGCTCAACGACAGCTCCCGGATCTTCCAGAAATCACCGCTGCATACAAACATCGCCGGCGGCAGATAGGCATACCCATTCTGCCCCCAAAACTGGAAATAGTCGTCGATGGTGATATTGGTATTCGGCACATATTTTCCCGGCGCCACCTGGATCACGGAATTAGGATACACAAAGCGCTGGTTACCGCCGGCTACACTCCGCGGCGACAACCCGAACTCGTCCAGGTAAGGAAGATTGTTGAATATGACATTCCCGGCCCTGAACTCCGCAACACCGGACAACGTAAAGCCCTTGTAGCTCACCGAGCTGTTGAGACCCAGCCGGTATTTTGGATTCAGCTGCCCCACCGGCCGTGGATTCGGGTCCTGCGAAGGCAGCCCCGTGGTAGCATTGACTACCACCTGGCCCTGCGGATCACGCACCCAATCCTGCACCTGCAGGTAAGGGAACGCCTTCCCCACGATCGCATAATCGTTGTTGACCAGGTATTTCGTACCAAAGGCGTTGCCGATATTCAGCTCGCTGGTCCCCGGCAATAAACTCACCACCTTGTTATTGAGATAGCTGAAATTCACGCCCCAGTTCCACCGCAACCCATTCGGCAGCCTGATCAGCGGTGTGAGATTCAGATCCGCTTCATAGCCCTGATTCAACATCTCACCCACATTGATATATTGCGTGGTATAACCGGTTACCGGGCTCACCTGGATGGGCACCGTCTGGTTGGACGTATGCTGGTCGAAATACGCCAGCTGCAAATTGATCCGCCCATTCAGAAAACCCAGTTCTGCCCCCACCTCCTTGGAATTCGTAAACTCGGGCTTCAACAAGGGGTTATAGATCGTCTGATTGATCGCATAGCTCGTCACCCCCGAAGTCGTAAAAGGAAAACTATTCCAGGGTCCTCCGCTATTAGCACCCGCGCTGGCCAGCCCAAACGCATTGTGCAGCGAGTACGGAGGGACATTGATATTCCCCACCTTGGTAATACTGGCTCGCAGCTTGCCATAAGACAAGAACCTGCTGTCCTGCAATCCCTTGATGGCATCCGTAAAGACCCAGGACACGTCTACCCCGGGATAATAATATATCCGGTACTGTTGCGCCAGTAATGAACTCTCATCCCGTCGCACCGACCCGTGCAGGAAAAGCCATTCTTTGTAACCCACCGTCCAGTCCGCGAAAGCCCCCGTTGTCCGCACATCCGTTGTGCTCTCGGAAAGTGTTGGGCTCTGCGTTCCACTGGTAATATTGAAGAAACCCGGAAAGGCCAGCGAACCGCTATATTGCGCTGAATAACGTTCATAGCTTTCGTTCGTCGTAAACCCGACGATCGCTTTACTCGTAAACGCCCTCCATTTATTATCCGCAGTCAGCAAAGCGTTCGTATACAGCCGGCTCCGGAAATCGAAGCTATTGTTCACCTGGTTGGGCGCCGGGGGATAAGCGATATAATTGTCGGAACTAAACGAGCTGTTGCTGAACAAGATGGCGTCATTGCTGTACGTCTTGTCCGACGTCGTTATCTGGCCATTCTGCAAAAATCCGGAATACCCCACCCGGTACAAAGCGGTCAGCCAGGGCCGGATCTTCAGCGTGAAATCGACATTCCCCGTAATGTTATCGTCCCTGTATTTATTACGCACATTATTTACATACCAATAAGGATTCAACGAGTACGGGATCGGGAACCCGTTGATGGAAGCATTGGGATCCGTCGCCGTATTCTTATAAGCCGGCACATCGATATTCGGCGGGAAACCCAGGAGCGAAGTATAGGTATCGTTGAAGTCTCCATCTTCATCGACATTGAACTGGCTATACGCCAACCCTATCGAGGAACTAAAAACACCATAGGTACGGCTGCCATTAAACCGCACCCCCGTCCGCCGCGCCATATCATTCGGCACGGTCCCATTGGTCTTCACATCCTGAAAGGAGACATAATAGCTCCCCCGGTCATCCGCACCCGAATAGGACACATCGTTCTGCCAGGTATTTCCCTTATTGAAGAAATCATATTTGGCGTCGGGATAGGCTTTATAGATCCCCCGCAAGACCCCCCCATTCGCCTGCGGAAAACCCACCAGCACGGAATCCCCGTTGAACGCAGGACCCTGCGCCTGCTGCTCGAAAGGGATATAGGACCGCTCACCCAGGTAATTCGTAAACAAGGCATAACCCTGCGTATACTCCCCGGCGTGAGGTCCATAGGAGTTCTGCAATTCCGGTAGATAAGCCACTTTATCTTGGGTGTACGTGGAGCTCAGGGTGATCGTCGGCTTTCCCTTGACGCCTTTCTTGGTCGTAATGATCAATACCCCGTTCGATGCATCGGACCCGTATAACGCCGCCGCATTCGCCCCCTTCAGCACAGTCACATTGTCTACTTCATTAGGGTTTATATAATTGATATAGCTCAGATCGACCTCTACGCCGTCCACGATCAGCAAAGCCTGGTTATTGCCCAAAAAACTCCGGTTCCCCCGGAGCACGATCCGCGTACTCGGGTCCATGCTGTTATCATCGACATTGATCTGTAACCCGGAAACCTTTCCACTGAGCCCCTCGACGACATTCGTGGGTTTCGCCTGGTTGAGCGCCGAACTGCCCACCTTGGCGGTCGAATACCCCAGCTCCTTCGATTGCCGCTGAATGCCCAATGCCGTAACCACCACCTCGCCCATCACCTTATGGTCTTCATTCATAGTGATCGAAAGCCGCCCCGATGAAGGGATAATCAACTCCTGTGTCTGATAACCGATGAAGGAAACCACCACCACCTCCCCCGGCGAGGCCTTGATCGAAAAAGCGCCGTCGATATCCGTCTGTGTCCCGATGTTCACTCCCTTGACAACGACACTCACGCCCTGGATAGGCTGCCCCCTGCTGTCAGTCACCGTCCCTTTCGCCGGCTCCTCCACCGGCGGGAACACCTCCCCGGCGCCTACGATCAGGATCTTATCCCCCCGCTGCCGGAATTGATAACCGGTCTGCCGCGCCAAAGCCGCAAGCGTCTCCTCCAGGCTGGCATTCTCCAGCTCCAGGCTCACCGTCCGGGTCATATCGATCCGCGTCTTGTCAAAATGGAAAGTGACGCCGGTTTGCTTCTCGATCTGATGAAGCGCCTCCCGTACCGGCTGATTGTGTAGATTAAGGTGCAGGGAGCCTTTCTTTTCCTGTCCTGTCGCGGACAACGTCGACAACGCCGGCAACAGGCAAAGCATGGGCATAACATACCTGGCCCACACAGGTAGTCTTGAACGCATAAGCATTAGTTGGTTTATGTTAGAAGATAACTAGTTCCCCATTGGTAAATCGATAATGAAGACCCTCCGTCAGACAGATCGTTTCGATCACCTCCTGCAGACTCCCGCTCCGGAACAACCCGGTATAGCTCCATACCCGCTTGCGACTCGCATTGACCACCCGGATATTGTATTTATTGCCCATTTCAAACGCGATCTGCTCGAAAGACGCGTCTTTAAAATATAGCCATCCCTGCCTCCATGCCGCAACCTCCTCTTCCCCATCAAAACGTTCCGTGACCAATCCACTGCTATCCATACGCGCTAACATGCCCTTCTCCAAAACCCGGTCACCCACCTCTACCTTGCCACTCAACACGGCAACCCGGAAATGACCCTCGTAAGCTCGTAGGTCAAAAGAGGTCCCCAATACCTTCGTTTGCAAACCGCCGCTGGTCACGACGAACGGCCGCACCGCATCGCTGACGACCTGGAAATAAGCTTCCCCACGCACTAGGTCAACCGATCTGTCCGTAACACCAAACAGCTTGGAATAATGGACCTCCGTGCCGGCATTCAACTCCATGGTAGAGCCATCAGGCAAAACAACCTGCCGCGTCTCGCCGCGATTCGTGGAAACCACTACATCCGCAAGCGCATTGCCCACCGGCGTCACCTTGGACGACGGCGCCCTCAACATCCAGACCGCCACCACAAGCGCCACAAAAGCCGCCGCCGCTATCAGCAGGCCCCACCCATTCCATCGACCACCAGCCCCCCGGCCCACGGGTGGCATCCGACCCATGGGAACGGCATCTTCCCCGACCCATGGCAGCCGTTCCCGGACCCGCTCGAGGCTGGCCTCTATCACCTCCTCGCTTAACGGCTCCTCGTCGCCGGGACGCAAAGCGGCATACCAGTCCTCCACGAGCTGTCTTTCCCGCACCGTGCAGGTCCCCTGCCGGTAGCGCTCCAGTAAATCGCGTATTTCGTCGATATTCATCATTGGATTTCCGCCACCAGCGGCATTAAGAATTGTCGGACTCCCGGGAAAAATGTACCATCCTGGCCCGCAAAATTTTTAAGGCCTTACTGATCTGGTTACGAACCGTTTGATTGGAAAGATGGAGCCGCCGCGAGATCTCCTCGGAAGAAAGTTGCTCATACCGGCTGAGCTGGAAGATAGCCCGCATCCGTTCGGACAAGCCGGCTACAGATAGCTGAAAAGCATGCTCTTGCTCTTTGTAATTCAATTGTTCCAGTGGTGACGCACCCGGACGGTCAAATTGCTGGATCAGTCCATCCAGATGCTTTAGATACATACATACCTGCCGGTAATGATCTACGACCTTATGATCCAGCATCCCCTGCAGATAGCCCCGGAGCGAACCACGCACCTCGATCTCCGCCCGCTTCACCCACAATGCGGTGAAGACATCCTGCAGGATATCTTCACTGACCTCCCGTTCACCCGTCTTCTGGTAAGCCCGTAAAAAAAGCTCCCGGGAATACAGCCGGTAGATCTCGTCAAACGCCCGCCTATCGCCCGTTTTGAGCGACGCAAGCAACAATTTCTCCTCATGCAAATAAAGCGATCCCCGGAACATGATGAGGGGAAATATAGGAAAAATCCCGTAGAAAAACTATTTCTCGGCCACTGCGATCTTAGAATCCGCCGTCCCATAATAAAGGAACCAATGCCCCTGAAAATTCGCCAGCGCCTCTAAAAAACACACCTGTCCCACCTGTCCCGTGATCTCATACGGCTTATCCGGCCGGATAAAATAATGCTCCAGCCGATGGATCACCCGCGTGGGATCATTCCGGTCCATCAACACCTGCCCGCCGGCATACGTGCCCTCCGGCAAGCTCGTATCACCTATCGCCGGGATATTCCGGCCGTTGTAGATCAGCAGGATGCCCTTGTCCGTTAGCATCGCCGGCGGCCCGGATTCCACGAGATCGCTGTCGAAATGCTTACTTCGCGTTGCCACCACGATCTTCAACCGCGGCATATTCACCGCCTGCCCGCGCAAAGGGATGGGCGGCTGTTCGCCCGGAGCCATTTCCACCGGCGTCCACTGCAGCAGATCGTCGGAGGTCGCAGCCCAGATATTCTGATCACCCCAATACATCCAGTATTTGCCCGCTACCCGCGTAGCGATGATCCGTCCGTTCTCATACCGGCTCACGATCGACCCGCTCTTCGACCACAGGTCCCTGTACTTGCCGCCATAGGCATTCGCAAACACCGGCCCATGCTTCGTCCAATGTACAAGATCAGGCGAAGTAGCGATCAACAACCTCGCCTGCTTCCCGTCATAAGCGGTATACGTCATATAATAGGTACCCTTCTCGTCTTCGACCACCCGGGGGTCTTCGCATCCCCCTTCCCATTCGAGCGCCCGCTGCGCATCGCTGTCCGGATACAACACCGGCGTCGGCCGCCGCGAAAAATGCAACCCGTCCGCACTGGATGCCAGCCCTATCCGCGAGGTACCCGCCGGGAGCCCGATCTTGTCCTGCGCCCGGTATAGCAAATACAGCGAGTCGCCCCGCACCGCCACCGCCGGATTGAACACATCCTTCTCCTCCCAGGCTACCTCCGTGTGCCTGATGGGATCAATAAAACGCCCCGGCCCCGGCGTCAAAACCGGGTTGACGCTATCGACCTTCGTGAAAGGCAGGAGGGCCCAGGATGGACCGGTCGCGGAGTCCCCGGCGGAAGCTGCGGCGGAACCACCGTTGTTGCAGGCCCCACTCAACAAGGCCAGCGCGGCTGCAAACACAAAATTATAAACTGCTTTCATCGGTATAAATTGAAAGGATCTCGGCGTCTGTGAGCACGGTATTGTAAAACCGGACCTCGTCGAGCGCACCCATGAAATAATCGCCGCCATAAAAATAGTTTGGATCGCTGCTGTTCGTCAAATTATAATTTTCCTTTGGCAATTCGTTGCCGATTGCCAGGTTGATGGCGGAACTTATCGGCAGCGGCGTACCCGTTACCGTCGCCGTCTTCACCAGCTTGCCCTGAATATAGAACTTCTCCGTACCGGGCGTGAAAGAGACCGCCACATGCCGCCATACGCCGGCCGAATCGATGGCGATACCGCCGTCATCCTGGTCATGGTCACCGGTGCTGGTGTTAACCGTGAGGAAAGGCAGGTTGCCGCTTTGGAGTTGGAATTTATAGCCAAGCCACCTGTCGAAGGAGAACATATAATTGTTGGCATTGGTGCCATCCCTTTTCAGCCAAAGTAGAATGGTAAACGTCTGCGCGTTAAACACGGAGTTATAGGGTACTTTGACCGTAGCACCATTGTTGAAATAGTAAGCCATGTTGGGCCTGCCGAACCGATCCGGAACAAGGACCGGCAAGGTTGCTCCATCGACCGCGGTAGCGGCGCTTGTGCCCACCCACCCGGTTTGAAGCACCCCATTGTTGCCATGCCCGGAGCTGTCCGCGGAGTTCCCATTGAATTCCCAATAACCCATGAGGTTAGCCGAGGAGACCTGCTGGATCAACTGAGAAGAGAACGTCACTCCCGCGGCCAGCAAATTGTTCAGCGCGTTGTTGACCTGCTGCTGGGTATACGCGGTAGACGTACTGACGGTCGTCGCCAGCGCAAGCACCGAATCAAGCGCCGCCCTGGCTCCGGGCGCATACTGCCCGGGTTTTGTCCCGTCCACCGTCGAATTGTACACGTTCGTAAGGGAATCTATCGCGGCAATCAACGCGGCCTTGTTCGTATTGTAGGTAGCCGACGAGGAACTTTTCTTACAGGATGCCGCCACACCGACAAAAAAGACGATGGCCACACCGTAAGTGATATATGTTAAATAGTTAATCCGGTTCATGATGATAATTTTTAGCGTTAACGGCGCTATTTGAACAAATTTGGATTGGCATCCCGTTCGCTTTGCGGAATCGGGAACCATTTATCATTCGTATAATTGAAATTTGGCGCGCCCGGACTGATGGCAGCAGTCGCAATCGTGCTGCCATAACGGATCAGGTCGAAGAAGCGATGAAACTCGAGGGCCAGTTCGGATCTCCTTTCCCTTTGAATGATCGTCCGTAGCTGAGCTTGATCGGTGATGGTGATATCCGGCAGAAGCCCCGCGGGAACGTTTGGATAACCAGGCAATGAGCTGTCGTACATATAGGAATTCCTGGCGCGCTCGCGGACCTGGTTCAAAGGCGCCAGGGCGGCGGCGCTCTGTCCACTCTCGTTCAATGCCTCCGCCTCGACCAGCAGAATATCCGCCAATCGAAGAGCTTCGTAGTTGACGGTGCCCACGTTTTTGGTAGCGGCAGG
>DASYZH010000307.1:0-18279 GCA_035946435.1 Puia sp.
ATATTGCGCATCGTCGGGTCCAGCATCTGCCCTTCGTGCAGCCAGTTGCCGTACCAGCTGGAAAGCTGATCCTTCCAGTAGAGCTGCCACTTGGTGAGGGTATGTTTTTCCAGCAGATGGTGCGCTTTGATGATGATCAGCGGGGCGGCGGCTTCGAAACCTACGCGGCCCTTGATGCCGATGATCGTATCGCCCACGTGGATATCGCGGCCCACGCCATAGGGTTGCGCGATGGCTTGTAGATGCTGTATTGCTTCAACCGGATTATCAAACGCCTTTCCATCTACTGCCCGCAGCTCACCTTTCCCGAACTCCAGCGTCAACTGACGCGTACCCGATTCGGTCACCTGCGTCGGCCAGGCTTCTTCCGGTAAATAATCTTTTGACGTCAGCGTTTCCTTCCCGCCTACCGAAGTACCCCACAAGCCTTTATTGATGCTATACTTAGCCTTCTCCACGTTCATGTCCACGCCGTGCTCTTTCAAAAACGAGATCTCTTCTTCGCGGCTGAGACGCAGATCGCGGATGGGGGTAAGGATCTCTACGCCCGGCAACATGCTTTGAAAGACCATATCGAACCGGACCTGGTCGTTGCCCGCGCCCGTGCTGCCGTGGGCTACGAAACCGGCCCCCGTTTTTTTAACGTGACCCGCCACGGCGATCGCCTGGACCATCCGCTCGGCGCTCACGCTCAGCGGATAGGTGGCATTCTTGAGGACATTCCCGAAGATCAGGTATTTGATACAGCTCTCGTAATATTCCCTGGTGACGTCCACGCATTCAAAGCTGGCTACGCCGAGGCTTTTGGCGCGGGCGGCTATCTGCCCGATCTCCTGCTTGCTGAATCCGCCGGTGTTAACGGTGAGGGCATGGATCTCGAGGTTCTTTACCTTCCTGAGATAGATGGCGCAAAAGGTTGTGTCCAATCCGCCGCTATAGGCTAAGACGACTTTATTGCTCATGGCTTAAAAAGATATTTTTAGAGATGAAAGAACATGTGAAACAAAGACCTGGCCCTGCCGCCGCCGTTGCCCGCTTTTTGAAGCTTGCCGCTATTGTCCTCGACATGATGTTTCAAGAAAGGAGCCAGCAGTTTCCACTGTTTGATGCGCATGAATCGCTCGTATAGTTTGGAGTGCTTTTTGAAATCCTGGGTGGTCTCTTCCGGCGTATAGTGGTCCTTGGGATCGTAGAGCATCGCCGTACACATACAGTTCTTGCGCTCTTTACTCATCAGGATCTCATAGTTGACACAGCTTTTGCAACCCGCCCAGAAGGCGTCGTCCTGGGTCAGCTCCGAATAGGTCACCGGCTCGTAGCCCAGCTCCGAATTGATCTTCATCACCGCCAGACCCGTAGTGAGGCCGAAGATCTTGGACTCGGGGTAGGTCGTCCGGCTGAGATCGAAGATCTTTTTCTTGATCTGCTTGGCCAGACCACTCTTCCGGAAAGCCGGCGAAACGATAAGCCCCGAATTGGCAACATATTCTCCATGGCTCCAGGTCTCGATATAGCAAAAGCCGGCCCAGATGCCGTCTTCGGTAAAGGCGATAACGGCCTTTCCTTCGAGCATTTTACCCTTGATGTATTCCGGGCTTCGTTTGGCAATGCCCGTGCCCCGGGCCTTCGCCGAGGAGGCCATTTCATCGACTATGATCTGCGCAAAATCCTGGTGGGACTGATCGGCAATAAGTATCTTAAATTGTTGTTGTTGTTCCATGTTCTTAATGGTGCATTCCTTCAACGCAAAAGTGAAAAATAACAAGCGACAGGACTGGAAATAGCGTCATAATAATTGTAGCGTAATTGATCACGACGGCAGACACGAGGGTCTTTGTCTGTATGGCAGATAGGTATCAACGTCGTACCCCAACGGGTGTAGGTCGCGTACATAAAAAAACTGACCACAGGGGCGCAGCAAAAAACCCACGCTGGTTGAAGGCGTGCAATACCACAAGGTGTGATATGTGTGAGTTTTTTTTCATTTCAATAGAAGATGAAATTGTTGTAAATGCTATTGCTGCGCAAAGTTAGATAAAAAAAACATTTTGAGGTCATTTTAATTTTATTTAACCCAGGCTTTAACAGCCGCACGGCCCCAGGAGTAACTCTTTGATTATTAGCGGGGAAACGACTAGATATCCCGCACCGGGACGCTGTGGACGGCTGCGGCCATTTCCCGGATCAGGGAGGGATCCTTTTCGATGGCGTTGCCAACGACGATCAGGTCGGCCCCGGCCTTACAATTGCGATAGGCCTTTTCAGGGTCGCGAATGCCTCCGCCCACTACCAGCGGAACCTCGATGTGGCTGGCGACGCAGGCGATCATTTCTTCCCGGATGGGGTGCCGGGCGCCGCTTCCTGCGTCCATATAGATGAGTTTCATGCCGAGCATCTCACCGGCCATGGCGGTGCAAAGGGCGATCTCGTTCTTGTCGGCCGGGATGGGGCTGGCATTGCTGATATACGAAACCGTTGTGGGGGCACCGCCGTCGATCACCATATAACCGGTGGAAATGATCTCCAGGCCGCTCTTACGGATCGCAGGAGCGGAGATAACATGCGCGCCTATCAGGAGCTCGGGATTGCGGCCCGAGATCAGGGACAGGTAAAGAAGTCCGTCGGCATACCGGGAGACCTGGGAAGGTGTACCGGGAAAAAGGATCACGGGGATCGAACAATTGCTCCGGACCTGTTGGACGACTTCGTCGAGATGGTCGGAAATTACAAGACTTCCTCCTACGAACAAATAGTCCACCTCTGCAGCAACAGCCAGACTCGTCAGCTCTTCCAGTTTCTCAGCATTCACATTGTCCGGATCGATCAACAAGGCGAAAGACCGCTGTCCTTTTCTTTTTTTGGCCAACAAGTTTTCGTAAATAAATTGCTTCATTTCGGCGGCTAATTCGCGAAATTAACCAATATATCTGACTATTCACAGCGTAACTTTGTTAAGTTGAACCCGGAAAATTACGATTTGTATGGAACCCATTACAATACATAACAACGAACAACGACAGCAATTCGAAGTGACCATGGATGGTGAGACCGCTTTTTTGGAATACCGGTTTCACGACGGGAAATTGGTGCTCATGCATACGGAGGTTCCGGAGAAATTGGGCGGTAAAGGCATCGGCACCGCGCTCGCCGCCTATGGTTTTAAATTTGCAAAAGAAAAAGATCTGCCGGTAAAAATATATTGTCCTTTTGTGCTTACTTATTTCAAAAGACACCCCGAGTTGCAGGATCAGGTAGTTAGATAATTTATCAACAGTCGGTGTAAAAATCCAATGCGGTTATATCGACTCCAAAAGTTAACTTGTACTCCCCTACCCGCCGCAAAACGGTTTTACAAACACACTTCAATTAATAATTTAAGGAACTGACTATGGCAGCAAAGAAGCAATCTGTGAAGGGCTTGCAATTCACCCGCCGCTTCACCCGTGAAGACATCAATGTATACGACCAGTTTGCCTACGACTATCGCACCTCCGTGATCCGGAATCCCAGCGGAGAGGTGGTCTTCGAGATGAACAATGTAGAAGTTCCCGCCCAATGGTCGCAGATCGCCACAGATATCCTCGCTCAAAAATATTTCCGGAAGGCGGGCGTCCCGCAGCCCGATGGTGGGCTGGGTCGCGAAACTTCGGTAAAACAGGTCGCCCATCGGATGGCCAACTGCTGGCGCGTATGGGGCGAACGGTATGGGTATTTTGCCTCGGAAAAAGATGCTCAGGTATTTTACGATGAGCTGGTATATAGCATCCTCGACCAGGCGTGTGTTCCGAATTCTCCTCAATGGTTCAATACGGGCCTCCACGAGAGCTATGGTATCACGGGTAAGCCGCAGGGACATTACTTCGTCGATCCCGTGGATGGTCAGCTAAAAAAGTCTACCTCCGCCTATGAACGGCCTCAGCCACACGCGTGCTTCATTCTAAGTGTGGAAGACGACCTCGTCAACGACGGCGGTCTGATGGATCTTTGGGTAAGGGAAGCCCGGATCTTTAAATACGGGTCCGGGGTAGGCACCAATTTCTCGCATATCCGTGGGGAAGGCGAGAAGCTCAGTGGCGGTGGCACGTCCAGCGGTCTGATGAGCTTTCTGAAGATCGGCGACCGTGCTGCCGGTGCCATCAAATCCGGTGGGACTACGCGTCGCGCCGCCAAGATGGTCTGTCTCGACCTCGATCACCCCGAGGTCATGGACTTCATCAACTGGAAGGTGGAAGAGGAAAAAAAGGTCGCTGCGCTTATAGCCGCCGGTTATCCCAGCGATTATGAAGGTGAAGCGTATAAAACAGTATCCGGCCAGAACTCCAACAACTCGGTGCGTATTCCCAATGTCTTCTTTCACCGCCTGGAGAATGGCGAGGACTGGGAGCTTACGGCCCGGAGCGACCACCGCGTGATGAAACGTATCCCCGCCAGGGAGGTATGGAACCAGATCGCCTACGCGGCCTGGCGCTGCGCCGACCCCGGTACCCAATACGATACGACCATCAACGAATGGCATACCTGCCCCGCGGGCGGCCCTATCCGGGCTTCGAATCCCTGCGTTACCGCTGACACTTTTGTAACGACTAATAGGGGACTGGAACGCATCGGAAACCTCATCGGCCATTCCAGAGGTATCAAAAGCTTCGATAACAAGCTGCATTGGATTGAAAATATATTCCCCACCGGGGTTAAAGAAGTCTATACCCTCTGCACCAGGTCGGGCTATAAGCTAAAGCTAACCGCCGACCACCGGGTATTGACGGCCAACCGTGGCGATGTGCCGGCCATTGAGCTTACAAAAGATGACGTGATCATCCTCGTAAAAGGACATTTTGGCGAGGAGACAACGGGCTCAACAGACCTTGCCCAGCTCATTGGTTTGCTTATAGGCGACGGTTGTATCACCTCTCTTAATGAATCCAATAGCGATGGCGAAACCAGGAGGGTGGGGTTCCTGAATATGAGCAAAGAGGAGGAGCCGGTGCTTCAATGGGCAAACGAGTATATCAACACCCGGCTCCGTCCGCAATGGGGTGAACACCAAAAGAAAGGGCAAGTACGCGAAAATGCGACTACCATGCGTGTGTCTGTAGGCTCTCCCCGGATATTGACACTCATGGAACAATTTGCCGTATTGGATAAAGGCAGTGAACACAAAAAGTTAAGCGATGCTGCGTTTCGGCTGAACCGCGAAGAACAGGCAGCCCTGATAAGAGGCCTGTTTACCGCGGACGGCTGCGTAGCCAATTACGGAGTGAAGTCCCAGTATGTCGCCCTGGATTCCTGTTCGAAGGAATTGCTGGAGCAGGTACAATTGCTGTTATTAAACTTCGGTATCAAGTCGAAATTGTATACAAACCGCCGGGCCGGTAAGCTAACCAGCCTGTTGCCGGATGGCCGGGGTGGTCAAAGAGAATATGAGGTAAAAGAAATCCATTCCCTTCGGATAAGCAGAAACTCGCGCATCTTATTTGAAGAATATATCGGCTTTATGGAAGAAAGCCCCAAGGCTGCAAAGCTTGGGCTGTTGAACGGCACGGTTTCCGCTTATCGCGAATCTCTTACGGATGAGATCCTTTCTCTGGAATTCGCCGGTATCGAGCCGGTCTTCGATCTCACCGAACCAGAGACACACCACTTCATTGCAAACGGCATTGCGGTCCATAACTGCTCGGAATACATGTTCCTCGACAACACGGCGTGTAACCTGGCCTCCGTCAACCTTCGGCGTTTTTATAATGAGCAGACTAACACCTTCGATGTAGAAGGATTCGAGTATTCGGTACGGCTATGGACAACCGTACTGGAGATTTCCGTCCTGATGGCGCAGTTCCCCTCGAAAGAAGTCGCTCAGCTGAGCTATGACTATCGCACGCTCGGATTGGGCTATGCAAACCTGGGATCGATGCTGATGATCATGGGCATCCCATATGACAGCGAGGAAGCCCGCGGCATCGCCGGGGCCATCACGGCAATCCTCACCGGCATCGCCTATAAGACCTCGGCCGAATTGGCGTCCGTTATGGGCCCCTTCCCCCGTTTTGAAGAGAACAGGGAAAGCATGCTTCGGGTGATGCGCAACCATCGCCTGGCGGCTTATGATGCCGATGAATACGAGGGCCTGGAGATCAAACCGCAAGGCCTCAAAGCAAAATATTGCCGCGATTATCTTTTAACAGCCGCTACCAAGGCCTGGGACGAGGCGGTACAGCTCGGGGAGAAATATGGTTACCGGAATGCCCAGAGTACCGTGATCGCCCCCACCGGGACCATCGGCCTGGTGATGGACTGCGATACCACCGGCGTGGAACCCGATTTTGCCCTCGTGAAATTCAAAAAGCTCTCCGGCGGCGGGTATTTCAAGATCATCAACCAAAGTGTGCCCACGGCGCTAAAAAATCTGCACTATACCGACAAGCAGATCGACGCTATCGTCAAGTACGCGGTAGGCTCAGCCACCTTTGCCGGCGCCCCCTACATCAATCACCAGTCGCTGAGCGAAAAAGGGTTCATCGCCGAGGAGATCAAAAAGCTGGATGCGGCGGTGGGCTCAGCCTTCGAGATCGGATTCGTCTTCAATGTGCATACCCTTGGCGCCGAATGTCTGCAACGGCTCGGTTTCGAGCCCGCCCAATATTATAATTTCGAATGGAGCCTGCTCGAGGCCCTGGGCTTCAGCGAAGAGGAGATCGAAGCCGCCAACAACTATGTCTGCGGGACGATGACCATCGAAGGGGCGCCCTTCCTCAAAGATGAACACCTGGCCGTATTCGACTGCGCCAACAAATGTGGGAAAAAAGGACAACGTTATATCCATGCCCATGGTCATATCCGGATGATGGGTGCGGCACAGCCATTCATCAGCGGGGCGATATCCAAGACCATCAACCTCCCCAACGAGGCTACGGTTGAAGAGATCGCCGATGCGTATATGCTGAGCTGGAAACTGGCCCTGAAAGCCTGCGCCCTGTACCGCGACGGCTCCAAACTGTCCCAGCCGCTGAGCACCAAATCCGATAAAAAGAAAAAGGAGACCGAAACGACCGCAGAAGCCACGCCGGCAGCGGAAGCCGCTCCCGCCCCACAGGAATCCCATATCGTCGACCTGGGAAAGCTCACCGTCCAGGAACTGCTGGAAGAGGTGCAGAAACGCGTTCAGGCTTCACCGGATACCAAGCTCAAAAGAGCATTGGCCACCATCGTAGAGCGCCGAACCCTGCCGGCCAAACGCCGCGGATTCACCCAGAAAGCCAAGATCAACGGTCAGGCGATCTTCCTCCGCACCGGCGAATACAGCGACGGAACGGTAGGGGAGATCTTTATCGATATGGCCAAGGAAGGGGCCACGATGCGGAGCATGCTAAACTGTTTTGCGATCGCGATTTCCATTGGTCTTCAATACGGTGTACCCCTGGAAGAGTTCGTGGAGAAATTCGTCTTTACCCGGTTCGAACCCAGTGGTATGGTCGATCACCCCAATATCAAGAGCACTACCTCGATAGTCGACTTCATTTTCCGGTCCCTGGCTTATGAATACCTGGGCCGGACCGACCTGGTACACGTGCTTGACAGGCCGGAAGTGGGCAACACCGGTAATGAGGACTGGGACCTGCCCGCTACCCAGGACACCCCGGAGCTTAGCGATGTCCGGATCGTGGCCAAGGCAGGCGGCAATACCACCCCCGGCAGCCCCCAGCCGCAGTCGGCCAAAGCGCCTAAAGCCATGGCTACCAACAACTTCGGACCCCGGATGGATGCCGGCCTGGATGCCCTTAATGCGGCCGCCAAAAGCATGCAAAGCGACGCCCCCGCCTGTAACACCTGTGGACATATCACGATCCGCAGCGGGACCTGCTATAAATGTCTGAACTGCGGTAATAGCATGGGTTGCAGCTAGTTCCCCAAAATTTTCGTGGTCGCCCCGGCTGACAGATTTTGTCTCACCACCGGGGCGGCCTCATTAAATCGGTTATTTTTTCCTCATTTTCCGTAGTATCTTTTCGATGTAAACCGGTGGATATACTAAAATTTATGTCTATACCGTTTTATATTAATCCATAAACCCAAATTGAAAAACATTATGAAACGTTTTTTGGTCGCCCTCGTACTCGTCATCCTTTCCAGCACATTATTATTCTCTTGCAGTCGCAGTGTTACTCCCGATCAAGCCGCCAGCAATCACTATAGTCATTGCAGGGATATGCGATAATATCGAATTGACAACATCTTGCCCGCGCCCGCCCTTAAAAGGCGGGCGCGTGTTTTTTCCTTATTTTTAGGCCCTTAACAAAGCCGCCGGAGGCGGCTAGTCCGAAGGACAGACATTAGCGTTTTGCCGGAAATGCGCTAATTTGTTTTGACAGCGCATTTCCGGCACATAAAAAAACTACGCTTGGTGATGACAATTCAATTCGGCTACAACAAAAAACAAGTGCTAGACGGGCTGCGGGGACATTTTTTTGCACGTCCGGAGATCAAAACCATGGTTATCGTTATCAATGTTTTTGCCATCCTTTCGGCCATCCTTTTCTTCTTTAAAAAGATCCAGGCCCTCCCTTTTCTGGTCTTTTCCCTGCTTTGGTTCTGCCTTTGGATCTCGGTGCGCCGGCTGCTTCCGCTAAGCATTTACAAGAAATCGGCCACCTTCCAGGACACCTTCATCCTGACCCTCGGAGACAAAGGTATCTTGCTGGAAACCAGGAAGGGAAGTCAGCTTTGGACCTGGGATGATTTCAGCGCGTTCAAGGAAACGCTGTATTTTTTCCATATCTATTTCAATGCCCGTTCTTTCTTCATGATACCCAAGGACTCCTTTAAGGATCTCAGCGAGATCCAGGCGGCCCGCAAGCTCCTCAAGGAACGGATCGCCAGGTAAACGGCCTATTTAGGCTTGTATTTCGACTCCTCGAAGATGGTCCGCGGCGGTAAACGCATGACCTCGTCAGGGGTGATGCCGCTGTGCTCGCTGACATATTTCTGCACGATGCGCCAGCCTACCCAGGCACCGATATTCCCCGGCGAGGCGTCCGGCATACCCAGCGTCTTGGGTCCTTCGCCGATGTAGTTTTTGATGATATCAGGGTCAACCGTATAAAGGTCGGTGGCCTGCAAAAAGAAATTCCAGATCGAGGCCTCGCTGGCTGCGCACCAATCCAGCTGGCTTTTGGTAAAACCCGTAGTGAGGCTATCGGGGGCGTCAGGCATCAATTTTCCCGCCAGCCACCAATAACGGCCCTTGGCAACCATTTGTTCGATGAGCGGCCGTCCGTCGCTGCTGTCGGGAAAAATATCTTCTGCAATGGCATTCAGACAGTTAGCGGCGATATAGGACGGCTCGAACCGCCGCGAGATATACTCGGGATAGAGATCCTGCCCCTTGCCGGTGAGATAGAAGGAAAAATTCCTGCCGGCATAGGATTGTAAGCCGATCGCAAGCGTATAGGTCGTCATCGCCACGCCCGGGCCGTCGAAGGGCCCGATGAAGGTCACTACCTTGGGTGGAAGACGATACTTCGGGAAATAATATTTGACATAGCGAAAGCCCAGCTGGAGCTCTTGTTCCAGCCAGCCCAGCTGCCGGTATTTGGGCTCCAGGGAATCCCGGATGCGGAGATAGCTGGTAAAGAACTCCCGGGCCGCTTCGAACGCCACATGGCTGGTATCCGACAACGGCTCCGCTCCAAGGATGTTGGCCACAAAGTCCTGCGTAAAATAGGGATACCGCTGGTTCAGATGGAACAGTCCCGTTTCGATATGGTTCGAATCGAGATTGAAAAAGGCGGTATCGAACCTTACGATGTGAATATCGTCTACATGAATACCCGAGATATCGGGCCGTTTGTCGTGCGACCGGCAGGCGCCAAGCGAGAGAAGAAAAAGAACGGGAAGGATACGTTGGATCATTTCTTTTTTTTAACGACTTTTTTTGTGGCTTTTGCTTCTTTGTTGAATTCCAGGGCAAGGTTTACCCAATATTCGAAATCTTTTTTCTTGCGGATGCCTTCATTGCTCACAAATACGAAGCCCCTCATGGTCCGGCCGTTGTGGATCATCGGGCGGCAGTGGTTCATTTCGAGTGCTTCGCCGTATTTGTTTGGACCGATCCGGCATAGCATTTCATCGAGACGCACGCAGAGACACATTTTTCCGTTGACCATGAAGCAGATCCCATGGAACATCTTTTTCTCTGCCACGTCCGGCAGGGGAGCGAGGGCTTCCCTGATGCGGTTTGCTATGTGCTCGTCGAAAGCCATGGCCAAATATAAGCACAGTTCGTAACTTTGCCACATTATGAAGATCGCCATCGCCCAGCAAAATTATCACGTCGGCAATTTTGAAGCCAATACGCGGAAGATCCTCGAAGGCATCGACCGGGCAAAGGCCGCCGGCGCCGATCTCGTTGTCTTTACGGAGCTTTCCGTGTGCGGTTATCCGCCGCGGGACTTTTTGGAGTTCGAAGATTTTATCGCCCAGTGTTATGCGGCCATCGACCGCATCCGGGAGCATGCCGATACAATTGGTGTCATCGTAGGCGCGCCCGCGCGTAATCCGGTGAAAGAAGGGAAGGATCTTTTCAATGCCGCCTGGCTGCTCTATGAAAAAGAGATCAAAGGCGTCGCGCATAAGACCTGCCTGCCCAACTACGATGTATTCGATGAATACCGTTATTTCGAGCCGGCCTACGAATGGAAGGTCATTCCGTTCAAAGGCAAAAAGATCGCGCTGACCATTTGCGAGGACATCTGGAATTTAGGCGATAACCCGTTATACCGGGTTTGCCCCATGGATCAGCTCATCCGGCAGCATCCCGATGTCATGATCAATATCTCCGCATCGCCCTTTGATTATGATCACGACGAGGATCGTAAAGAGGTCGTCCGGCAGAATGTCTTGAAGTACCATCTGCCGATGTATTATGTCAATGCCGTAGGTTCGCAAACGGAGATCGTATTCGACGGCGGCACCGTCGTCTATGATGCGAAAGGCAATCTTATCCGGGAGCTCAGCTATTTCGAGGAGGATTTCGCCGTTGTTCCCTTGCCGCATCGCGTGCCGCCGCTGTACGAAGAGCTGTTGCCGGGGCTATCGGTGGCTACTAGCCGCGTCAATCAGGAGGAGGAAGAACAGGAGCTGCTGGCCGCTACGCCTGTCGAAGAAGGGTGGCGTCCCGTTACCACACCGCAGCGGCTCTTCGATAAGGACATGCGGGTCTCCAAGATGAATGACCCCGAACGCATCCATGAATACCTGGTTGACGAGGCCAATATCCGGCAGATCCGCAAGGCGCTTATCCTGGGTATCCGGGATTATTTTTCCAAGATGGGTTTCAGCAAAGCCATCATAGCTTCAAGCGGCGGTGTCGATAGCGCGGTGACCCTGGCGCTGGCCTGTGAGGCCCTGGGGGCGGCCAATGTCCGGGCCGTGCTATTGCCTTCTCCCTATTCGTCCTCGCATTCCGTAAGCGATGCCGAGCAATTGTCACGAAATCTCGGCAATCCCTATGACATCATTGCTATAAAAGAGGTCTATGAGGCGCTTTTGCATGCATTGGAACCGGTGTTTGAGGGTACCCCTTTCGGGCTCGCCGAAGAAAACCTCCAAAGCCGTGCGCGCGGGAATATCGTCATGGGCCTGGCCAATAAATTCGGATATGTGATGTTGAATACATCCAATAAAAGCGAGCTCTCCACGGGGTATGGGACACTATACGGGGATATGGCTGGTGGGCTCAGCGTGCTCGGTGATGTCTATAAGGGGCAGGTCTATGCGTTGGCCCGGGACATCAATAAAAATGGCGAGATCATCCCGGAGAATATCCTCACGAAAGCACCCTCGGCGGAACTACGGCCGGGGCAGAAGGACAGTGACAGCTTACCCGAATACGAGATCCTCGACAAAGTCTTGTACCAGTATATCGAACGCCGCCAGGGACCCAGGGAGATCATAGCCATGGGCATCGACGAGGCCGTCGTCCGGCGGATCTTAAAATTGGTAAATACCAGTGAATACAAACGCAACCAGTTCTGCCCGATCATCCGGGTCAGCTGTAAGGCATTCGGCGTAGGGAGAAGAGTGCCTATCGTGGCAAAATACCTTTCGTGAGATGTTAATGTTTGAAAACGATGGTATAGCGGGTATTGCTCCCGCCTATATGCTGGTCGGCGTAGATCTCGAAGCGGTTGGGTGAAAGTTCGCGCACCTTATAATAATTGTCCTGAAAATAGATGGTGCTGTCGCCATTCTGGAAGGCCCAGATAAAGGGAAGACTATCGGGATTGCCGTTCCGGTTTTTGTGGTTGAATTCGGAATATCCCGTCCCGTCCTTACAGAAGATGATGGTGTTCTCTTTTTCGGTACCGGCGATACGCGGGTCCAGCGCGTCAAACGTCCCATCGTCATCGTCGAAACCCGCTTTTTCGTATTTCCAGGGTGTGCCGGTAAGCAGGTCTACGTCTTTTCCTGAAGTATTTTTACTGGAACAGCCTGTCGCCATGATGCCGGCTGTTAACGTTCCAGCTGTAAAAAGGGTCGCTATGACGATGCATTTGCAAAACATCCGGGTCACATTTTCGGTTAGAAGGATACGGACTTCACAAGTTTAAAACTCCATAGCCCCTCAACTTATTGTTAACATATATAATTTTATTCTCATTAAATTATCCACAAAATTGGCACTCAACTTGCCAAATCGAATTCGTAATTTCGGCCGCAGAATAAGTTTATATAGTTATGCTTTATACAGCAGAGGATATCAGACAATTAAACACAAAGATCCAATATCAGGCAGCCTTTATCGACCGGCTGCGGGATGAAGTAGGCCGCGTGATCATCGGCCAGCATCAAATGCTTGACCGGCTGCTCATTGGCTTGCTAAGCAATGGCCACGTTCTCCTGGAGGGCGTCCCGGGTCTCGCTAAAACATTGGCTATTAAATCGCTGGCCCAAGCCATTCATGCCAATTTCAGCCGGATCCAGTTTACGCCGGATCTGTTGCCGGCCGACGTCATCGGGACGATGATCTACAACCAGCAAAAACATGAATTCGTTGTCCGTAAGGGGCCGATCTTCGCCAATTTTGTTTTGGCGGATGAGATAAACCGTGCCCCCGCCAAGGTTCAGAGCGCCTTGCTGGAGGCAATGCAGGAACGCCAGGTTACCCTCGGGGAGCACAGCCATAAGCTGGAGGAGCCGTTCCTGGTGCTGGCGACGCAAAACCCGCTGGAGCAGGAGGGGACGTATCCGCTTCCCGAAGCACAGCAGGATCGCTTCATCATGAAGGTCATAGTAGACTATCCTTCCAAACAAGAGGAACAGCTCATCATTCGTCAGAATGTACAGGGGGGGCAATCGCCCAAGGTGGAGCAGGTAGTGTCTATCCAGGAGATCATCGGGGCCAAGGAACTCTGCCGGCAGATCTATATGGACGAAAAGGTGGAGCACTACATCCTGGACATCGTGTTTGCCACGCGCACCCCCGAAAAATACAAATTGGAGAAACTCAAGCCGCTGATCGCCTATGGCGGAAGTCCGCGGGCCAGCATCAATCTTGCCCTGGCGGCCAAGGCTAATGCGTTCCTGGGCAAGCGGGGCTATGTGATCCCCGAAGACGTCCGGTCCATTTCCAAGGATGTATTGCGTCATCGCATCGGTCTCACCTATGAGGCCGAAGCGGAAAATGTGGATGTCGAGAACGTGATCGACGAGGTATTGAAAGCTATTCCTATTCCGTAAGAAAATATGCTCACCACTGCCGAAATACTCAAGAAGGTGCGGGAACTGGAGATAAAAAGCAAACGGCTTACCCGGCATCTGTTTACAGGCGAATACCACAGCGCCTTCAAGGGCCGGGGTATGAGCTTTCGGGAGGTGCGCGAATATGCCCCGGGTGACGATATCCGGTTCATCGACTGGAATGTCTCGGCGCGTTTTAATCACCCTTTCAGCAAATTATTCGAAGAAGAACGTGAGCTTACGGTGATCCTGCTGGTCGACATAAGCGCCAGCTCGCTTTTCGGCACCGTGCACGCCCGGAAAAAAGACCTGATAACCGAAGTTTGCGCGGTATTGGCTTTTTCTGCGATCAATAACAACGATAAGGTCGGTGTCATTTTCTTCAGCGATAAGGTTGAAGCCTATATCCCGCCCAAAAAAGGCCGGGAGCATGTGCTGTATATCGTTCGTCATCTGTTGTCGATCGAGCCCAAGAGAAAGGGCACGAACCTGAGCGAGGCGATCCGTTTTCTTACGCGCAGCGCCCGGCAGAATGCCATCGTTTTTCTGCTGAGCGATTTTCTCGATGGCGCCGGCGGTGGCGCTCAGACGGCTGCTTCGCGTCGCGAGCCGGGTTTCGAGGAAGCCCTCAAGGTCGCGGGAAAAAAACACGATGTCATCGGCATCAAGGTCTACGATAAAATGGATATGCAATTGCCGGCCATCGGGATGATCGAAGCGGAAGATGCGGAGACGGGCGGCCGGTATTGGGTGGATACGAGCGACTACCTGGTCCGTTCGAATTACCAACAATATTTTTTTAACCAAACGGAACAATGTAAAAGCATTTTCCAGAAAGCCGGATGCGATCTGCTGCACTTGCGGACGGATGAGGACTATGTCAAGATCCTCCAACGGTTTTTTGTCGGACGCCGCCGGCCAGGCTAGTACATGCGACTCTTAAGAACATATATCATCGTCTCTTTTCTCTGTTGGCCGGTTCTACTTCTCCACGCCCAGCGAAGACACAACGCTACACCGCCGCCGTCTGCCACGATCCGGGCAACTGTGGACAAGGACAAGATCCTCATCGGGGAACCCATCCATCTCAAGCTCGATATTACCGTGCCCGATAATGTCACTTTTGGGTGGCCCGGCCTGGATTCGCTACCGCATTTCGACTGGCTGGACAAGGGAAAGATCGACACGACGGTGAGGCCCGGGGAACGCTCTTATGTGCAATACCTTACCCTTACCAGCTTCGATTCCGGAACATATGCCATTCCGAGACTGCCCTTTGTCGTGGGCAACGGCAAGGCCTTCAGCGATTCTATCCGGATATCCATTGCCTATACGAACATCGACTCGCTAAAGGATTTTCATGACATCAAAGACATCGTCGATATCCCCAACCCGTTTGCCCGCTGGATCGGTTGGATAGTGGCCGCCGTCACCCTGGTTTCCGTGGTGCTGGTGGTATGGATCATCCGGAAAAAGAAACGGCTCAAAAGGTTGATCGCGGTCCGGCAGGCGACGCGGCTTTCTCCTTACGAGGAAGCCATCCGGCAATTGGAGGAACTGGAGCGGCAACATCTCCCGGATACGGGCGCGATGAAAGCCTATTATAGCCGGGTGGGGGAGATCCTGCGGGTGTACCTGTTACGCCGTCTGGACATTGCGAGTTTTGCCGAGACCAGCGAAGAGCTCATCGGGCAATTGCGCAGATTGCGGCTGCCGGCGGATATTTTCGATGGGCTGGCCGAGGCGCTGCGGATGAGTGATTTTGTAAAATTTGCCAAATACCAGCCAGGAATTGCGGATAGCGATCAGCATTACCGGGCGGTTCGCGCGGCCATCGAGGAAATGGAAAAGCAGGCGCAAGCCGCTGCCGCTGCTGCGGCCACTGCTGTTTCGGAAACAAAAACTAATTAAGACAAGTGCTATACGATTGGTATCAACATATTTATTTCAGCCAGCCCGCTTTCTTCGGGCTCTTCTTGCTCGTCCCGCTAATGATCTGGTGGGAGCTGAAGCGCGCAGATGCCGGTAAAGCGACCTTGCTGGTCTCCACCGTTCAGGCTTTCAGGGGGACACGTTCCTGGCGGAATTTTCTACGCCCCCTGCTATTTATATTCCGGGCGCTTACGCTCTGCTGTTTGATCATTGCGCTGGCTCGTCCGCAGACCCGGAACGACGAACAGCTGGTCAACGGCGAAGGCATCGATATTGTACTTTGTCTGGACATCAGCGGGTCCATGCTGGCCCAGGATTTTACGCCTAACCGGATGGAGGCGGCCAAGAATGTAGCCTCGGAGTTCATCGACAACCGGCCTACGGATCGCATCGGGCTGGTGATCTTTTCCGGTGAGGCCTTCACCATGTGTCCCCTGACCACGGACCGCAATGTGCTCAAGTCTCAGCTTTTCCAGGTACACAGCGGTTTGCTGGAGGATGGCACGGCGATCGGTTCGGGGCTTGCCACCGGCGTCGACCGGCTTCGCAATTCCCCTTCTAAAAGCAAGGTTATCATCCTGCTCACGGATGGTGAGAACAACGGCGGCCTCATCGATCCCAATACCGCCAAGGAGATCGCGAAATCCGTGGGCGTCCGCGTTTACACCATCGGGATGGGAACGGAAGGGTATGCCCCGGTGCCCGTTCAGACACCGGCCGGGGTGGTGATGCAGCGCGAGAAGGTGAACATCGACGAGAAACTGCTTACCCAGATCGCTACCGAAACGGGCGGACGCTACTATCGCGCCAAGGACAACGAGAGTCTTAGCAGTATCTACAAGGAGATCGATCAGCTGGAGAAGTCCAAGATCGAGGTCTCCTCGATCCGCCGGTATACCGAACAATTCTTCCCTTTTGCACTGGCGGCAGCGATATTCCTGTTCCTCGAAATGTTGCTGCGCTGGACGGTCCTGCGAAAGTTCCCTTAACTTAGAAGCCGAATGGAGGGAAAAGTCTATAAATCCACCGGATCATGGTATGTTGTCAGGACAGCGGCGGGCGTCATGTGGAATGCCCGGCTCAAAGGACTTTTTAAACTGGATGGGATCACCTCCACCAACCCCCTGGCAGTGGGTGACAATGTAGACCTCGAGCCCGAGAACGAGGACGAACGAACTGCCCTCATAACGGCAATCCACGATCGCAGCAACTACATTAACCGGCAATCTCCTTCTCACCGGCTGCAACATCATATCGTTGCAGCCAATATCGACCAATCGTTCCTCGTGGTCACGCTCAGGGAGCCCCGCACCTCACAAGGGTTTATCGATCGCTGGCTCATCACCTGCGAAGCCTATCACGTACCCGCCATCCTGCTTTTCAACAAGGCCGATCTGTACCGGAAAAAAGAAGAAGAGCGGTTCGATGCCTGGAGGCAGATGTATGAGACCATCGGCTATCTTGCCGTCCGCATGAGCGTTCAGACGGGCGAAGGCCTGGACGAGGTGAAGGCGCTCCTGCGCGGCCGGATCAGCCTGCTCAGTGGACATTCGGGGGTGGGAAAATCCTCTTTTCTGAACGCGCTGTTCCCGGGGCTGGATCTTAAGACGCAAGGCGTCAGCGGCTGGAGCGGCAAAGGCATACACACCACTACATTTGCGGAGATGTTCGATCTGCCCGGCGGTGGACGCATCATCGATACCCCGGGCATGCGCGAGTTTGGCCTGGTGGATATCAGTAGACAGGAACTGTCCGGCTATTTCCCCGAAATGCGGACCTTTGCAGGACAGTGTCAGTTCAACAACTGCCTGCACCTGGAGGAGCCGGGTTGCCGCGTGAAAGAAGCAGTGGCGGATGGACGTATCTCGGTCGAGCGCTATGAAAGTTATTGCGCGATCCTGAACAGCATAGAAGAAAATAACTATCGATAGGGAAGGCCGGAGGTCTCAGGAGGAAGGAAGCCTCAGGAGGAGGTCTCAGCCTCCGGTGCGTTCGTGACATCGTGGCCCTGTTCCGCGATCTCGACTTTTAATGGCTCCGGCTGTTTTTCATCGCGTTCGTCGCCAAAAAGCAACCCCCACGGTTTAAGGGGTTCGATGCGATCGAAAACGATCTTCGCGATGGCGATGATAGGGATAGCGAGAAAGGTACCCGGAATGCCCCAGATATTTTCCCCGATGATCACACCCAGGATGGTGATAAAGGCGTTGATCCGCACTTTGGAGCCTACGATCACCGGCAGCAGCACATTGCTGTCGATCAGATGGATGCCCAGGATAACGGCGATCACCAGCAATAGTTTGGCTGCGCCCGCGGTGGCGAATGTCACCAGCACCGAGAGCAGCAGGGCGGTGATGATGCCGATATAGGGAACGAGGTTGAACAGTCCCGTGAGCAAACCCAGCAGGATGGCGTATTTGATGCCCAGGATCCATAAGGCGAGACAGGTCGCCGTGGCGACGATCACCATTTCCAGCAACAAGCCCAGGATGTATTGACGGATACGGCTCTGCACTTGTGCGATGATATCGTATACGATCACAGCGTTCTCTTCGCGGAATACGGCTACCAGGAAGCGAATGATCAGCCGGCGATAATAAAGCAGGAAAAAGGTAT